>CANONN010000011.1 GCA_947567625.1 uncultured Roseburia sp.
AAATACATCAAAAAGCCTATGAGGTTTATTTGCCGTTGGTTGAAGATGTGTGTAGTAGAATTGTGTCAGAGGTTGAATTATCGCATTTGCTTGATTATCTACTGGATTTTGCATGTAATGTAAAAATATTGGGGTTGTATAAAAAAGTGTGAAGAAGATATTATAATGTATATCCCAGGTGCATCAAATTTTATATTGAAGCGTATCGGGAGATGTGGGAAATTGAAAACAAATGACTATTCGGCAGAATATATCTAGGAGAAGTAACGTGATAATGCTTGAGAAAGTTTGTGATATTATAACAGGAGGAACAGTGTGAAAAATAATTAAGGATACAATTCATGCAAATGGGATAGATATTGGTATTGATGTTGTATCATCTTAGTTGACACCTTATACCAAAGATTTGTCGTATAATCAAAGAGAAATAAGGAGGCAACTACAATGGCCAAAAAACACCGGAAATACGACATGGAATACAATATACAAGCCGTAAAGCTTTCAAAAGAACTTGGCGGTGCAAAGGCAGCTTCCGAACGGGGTATCCTTGAAAATATTCTGTATGCTTGAATGAAGACTGCAAGGGAGGGACGGCTGGATGTCGGTCCCGGCTCGCACGCGCCACAGACAGCACTGAATCTCGCAGAGGAACTGACAGCCCTGCGCAGGCAGGTCAAGGAGCAGGTAAAAGAAATCCGCCGCCTGAAAGAAGAAAATGAATTTCTGGAGGAAGCAAGAGCTTTTTTGCCGCCAGCCGTCGGAAGTCTGCAAAATGCTTACCATCCCAATTCCAACAGCCAGTTATTTAGTAATCTTTCCCTATCCTTCTCTTTGATTTCCAAGTCTTTCGGACTGATATACTCGCCCTTGATGTTGCCATCTACAATATACAGCACTCTGGAACACTTTGCGGCTACCTTTGCATCATGGGTTACCATCATAATCGTTGTCCCTTCTTCGTTTAACTTCACCAGTTCCGCCATTACCTCATTTGACGATGTTCTGTTTAAAGCTCCGGTCGGTTCATCCGCAAATAGAACCCTGGGCATATTCATCATACTTCTGCAGATGCAAGCTCTCTGAAGCTGTCCTCCCGAAACTTCATTGATGTCGTTATCGGCAATGTCAATAATGCCCAGCTTACGCATTAAGTCCTGTCCGCGTTCTGCCGTTTCCTTGCGAGTTTCGGTGTTCTTCTTAGATTGTACCGCAGGAAGAATAATATTGTCGAGAACAGTCAGATTTTTCAGCATATACATCTGCTGAAAGATAAAGCCCATTTCATCAAGACGTAAGTCGGCAAGCTCCTTTTCACCCATTTTTGCAATGTTCTTTTCTAAGAATTTTACTTCGCCTGCGGTAATGGAATCCATGCCCGAAACGGCGTACAGGAGCGTTGATTTCCCCGAGCCTGACGGCCCCATAACGGCGACCATTTCGCCTTCAGAAACGGTAAAGTTTACATTTTTCAAAACGTTGTTCTGGCGTTTGTTCACGATATATGTTTTGCAGAGGTCCTTTACTTCTAAAATATTCATAATCGTTTCCTTTCTTATTTTTGATCTTATTTAATATGTTATTCCATGTTGGCAGTGCCGGAGGACTTGATTTTTCTTGTGTAAAGCGAGGTCAGGAATGCACTTGCGGTGGTTGTAACAAGAATGACTACGGGGAAGATCACATACATTTCAACAGGATTGATCACGTAGTCAACCGCAAGCTCCATACCCATCATTTTAAAGATCGGGTCAATGCACAGGTGCGTAAGGGGCATTGCGAAAATTTCGCCGATCATCACCGCAATCATTCCCACAAATAAAAATCTGAACGCGTGGTATGCATAGATTTTTCCGTTTCGTGTGCCTACGGCTTTCATGAGTGCAATTTCTCCCTGCTCCTTTGCGATAAAAGAGCGCTCCATAAGTACGGTTATGAGTGTGGTTAAAACGATTGACAAAACAACTACAAAGGATTTTACTGCGCCAAGAGTATCCGTAATACCGAGCATATCTGCTAATTTTTCGGCGCAGGTTTCTATATTGTCATAATCGGGAAAAATCCTCTGAATTTCTTCCATTCTCCGTTCGATTTCCTTGCTGCCAGGATGATCTGTAAAGGTAATCTGCGTATCGAGACCGCCGGATGCCTGAACATAATTTATATACTCATCATTGTGAAGTCTGATACCGCTGCCCTGCATATTCATAGACTGGAAAAACGCTGAAATGATATATTCCTTATCTCCGTCCATGGTTTTTATAGTAACAGTATCACCAATATTTGCGTTCAGCTTATCCGCATCAATCCGTGTTATTGCAATTTCATCGGTATTCTGCGGCGATATTCCTGCTGTGTATTCGTACATATCCATTGTGGAGCCTGTGCCTTGATAAATAGGGATATTGTTCTCGTTTTCTCCAAAAGATACGGGCAGGATAAATAGCATTTCCTGATAGCATTTTGCGGGAATACCATGTTCTGCAAGAGTCTGTTCCATTTGGTCAAGGTGCTTTTCTAGTTTTTCGTGTCCGTCTTCCAACATACATTCCGCAAGTATTTTACTGTCCAGATAAACATCGCAATCTGCCCATCCAAATGCTGTGGCAAGACTGTTGCTGTTCATAGTAGAAACCGTTGCCGAAAGCATAAGCAAAAGAGCAAGACAGAGGAAAAATGTAAGTGTGATAATGCTGTAACGCCTGGGGCTGCTTACAATATCATTCAGTGCAAGGAAAGGCGTCATCGGAAGCCTGGATTTACTTAAACTCATAAGACTCTTTTTACGGAAGCGTTCACCGGTCTGCCCGTTTCTGATCGCGTCAATGGGCGTCAATTTCTTAACCTTGCCTGTACAGCCATAGCAGAACAGTAAAATAACTGCGATGACAAGAACAGCACAAAGAATGTTTACCAAAAATGGACTCTGATTTCTGATAATAATTGTCTGCGAGGAAACACCCATGAGCATTTTACCGAAGGGGAAGCTAAGAGCAAGACCAATAGCTGCGCCGATTATGGAAAGCCCCATATATTTCACAAGGTATAAGCCCCTAATTCTAAAATTGCCGATACCAATGGCTTTCATTACGCCGATTTCACGGAATTCCTCGGAAAGTGTAAAGGAAATGGTAAAACGCAAAACTACAAATGCAATCATTATCAGAATAATGCTTACCACAAGCAGAATACCTACCACGATCATATCAAAAATATAAAAGAATTTCATAAAGGCTCTGTCCATTGTGAAGGCACTGTTATCTACAAGCGGTTTTATCTGCGGCAGAGCCGTTTCCATATTGGAAGAATATAGGTAGACAAGCGTACCGCCGTAATATTCCTCCGTGTTTTCTGGGGAAAGGAAACAATTAAAATCCTCCTCGCTTATGATATAACGGGTGATAGAGAACTGGTTTGAGCCGAAAAGCGCGTCCTTTATTTTGTCTGCAAGAACTAATTCACGGCGCACACCGTTTAATTCTATGATAAGCTTATCGCCCACATCAACACCGAGAGCGTTCGCCTTACCCTCTGCCATATAAAACTCGCCCTGTTTGACCGTTTCTAGGATACTGCCGTCGGAAAGAAAATAATTCATACATATGCCGCTGTGAACCAGATTCGTACCCTCGATAACGATATCCTCGTCCTCAAAGATAAAATTGTTGGACGATAAAAACAATACGTCTTCCGTCGCATAACGGTCTACCGCACTTGCCGAGCGTATCGTTTCATCAATGTCAACGGCAATTGTTTTATTCATGGTAGCCGCAAAATAATCAGGCGCGTTTGCCATTTGAAAATAACTGTCCAGTGCCGTGGTAACATTTATAATGTTGTTTACACTGGACGACACAAACATTGTGGCAAGAATAATAAATAATAGAAGAATCAGATTCATTGCCCTTTTTCGTTTTAAGTCTTTTTTCAGTATGTTTCGATACATTCCTTAACTCCCTTCTGAATGGATTCTACAGGAGATATACTAACGCCAAAATTATTAAATAATCCTTAAATACAAAACTTCAGGGTTACAAATATAACCCTGAAGCTTTCATCCCCATTACGCTTTTCTAACGACTATCGTCACACAAAAAATATCGTCCTTCATCTCGGCAAAGATTTCACCATCCATTTTACGCATCAATGTTTCACAAATATAAAGTCCCAGACCATTACCTTTCATCCCGGTACTATTGCTTCCACGATAAAAGGAATCGAAAAGATTGGGGAGCTCTTCTTTTTTCAGACGGCACCCCGAGTTTTTGATCTGCACTAATTTACAGTCCTCTTCCTCCCCAAACGAAATGCAAATTTTCTTGCCATCGCCATATTTTATGGCATTTTCCATAACATTTTGCAGGACCTCGACCATACGGTTCTGATCCCCTTTGACAAGACATTCCGAAATTTCATCCACTTGAAATTCGGTGTGAATGATTGACAGCTTATCCCTATAATAACTTTCTGTGACTTTCATAACCTCTGAAAGGTAATATTCTCCTATATGCACTTCCAAATTCAGAAAATCTTCTCTGGATGCTGTTACAATTTCATTCACGTACCCCTTTATTTCATTCACATTCCTAGCAATGCCCTGTAAAGCGGCGTCCTTTCTCTCCTGTGTGTCATACAAATCCTCCGACAATGCTTTGGAATACAATTCAATGGAAGAAAGCGGCGTTTTGATATCATGGGATAAAGAAAGGATCAATGCCTTCCGCTCCTTTTGAAATGCAAGCTCTTTCTCCCGGTTATCCTCCAGCTGTTCGCGAAGCATGTTCATCCCCCATAGGAAACGCCCAAACAGCTTACTTTTTTCTTCTTTTACAGGCATGGACAAATTGCCTTTCGCCAGCTCATAAGATAAATTACTCATATCCTGAAAGGGCTTTAAGACTTTATGATACACATACATGAGCACGATAAATGTCACCACCATCATACCCAGCAACGAGATATTAATATACAAAGGTAATCGTGGACTCCTCTCCTGCACATATTCGATCCGATATAGTTTACCGGCTATTTCTTCCACTAAATAATCGTAATCACAGGCTTCTCCGGCAACAAACTCTCTGATTCCTACGATCGTCTTATATTGATTGAAACGCATTGCTTCTATTTCGGAAGCCTCTGGTTTTTGTTCTTCTATTACCTTCATTACACGCCGTGCTTCCACAAGATATAGTTTTCCGTCACTGTCATGGTGTTGATAAAAATACAGTATATTAATCGACAGTATAAGCAATAGCTCAACAATGACAATCCAACGGATAAAAATTTTAAACTTATTCAAACCGATACCCTACTCCCCACTCTGTAATAATGTGCCTGGGCTTTTTGGGTTCTTCTTCTATTTTTTCCCTAAGCCACTTAATATGTACCGTCAGTGTTTGAATCTCCGAATCACTGTCACTTCCCCAAACGGTATTGAACAAATACTCTTTCTTCATCGTTACATTCTTATTCTCGATGAGCAGCTTTAACAGTGCAAACTCCTTTTCGGTGGCTTCTTTTTTCTGTCCATCTACATAGATCGTCTGCTGCACCGTATTCAATCGGATATTCCCCTCTACAATCTCTGCCTGCCCATACTTTCTTTTAAATATGCCATTAATCTTGGCAATTAAAATGTCTACATCATAAGGTTTCTCAATGTAATCGTCTGCACCAAGATTTAAGCCTTTTAATTGATCATTCTTTTCGACCTTGGCACTGGCTATTAAAATATGGGTATTGGAAGTCTCCCGAATCTTAGAACAGACCGCAAATCCATTTATTCCGGGAAGCATGATATCCAGCACAATCACTTTAGCCCCATATTTTTCATACAACTCCAAAGCCTTTTCACCGGTCTGGGCTACACTAACCGTGTAATTCTCCTTACGCAAAAAATCACACAACAAAGTACCTATTTCTTTGTTATCTTCTACTATTAATATATCCAGCATCTTTCTTTCCTTAAGCTTCCTTACGCTTCTTACATCTCAGGCGAGAATTCAAGTTTTCACGCTCCATTATACCATGTAATAAGCCTGAATTCCATTCATAATTTTCTCCATGTCTGCGCTGCTTTTTGCGCATATCGAGTTTGTGTAAGCCATAAATGGCTTTGCAGCGCGCAGACACAAATCTCGCGATTGAAAATTTTAATTTTCAATCTTATCACTTCAACCACTACATCTGGAGATATTTTGGAGGAAAGTAATTTCCGAAACAAATGATATGTGGTACAATATCCTAGACGCTATCAACAGGATAGTTGCAGAGGAATATGCATTTTTATGGGCCACTCATGGCATCCAGAATGTGTCATGGGAATACAACGGAAACATATCTAAAACCCGATCTTTTCAGCAGTTTTATGAACATTTTGCAGTGGAGGATAGGACGGGTGCCGGAATAAGAAGATAGCAGACTTGTGGGAGTGGAAGAGCGACGGACACAAATGGGAAAGGATGAAAACTAAATTGGCAAAGAAAAAAACGGCTGAAAAAGCAAGTAAAATAGATAATATTTTGTTTAATTGTAGAGATATTCTGCGTGCGGCACGTAATTCAGGCTCATTTTTTGAAAAGAGAGATATGATGCTCACGCTTGTTTTCCTGCGTTTTATCGGTGAAGAAATACGAAGACGGAACCGAAAAACTCCGTCAGACTTTGATCGATCAAGGACTCGATCCTGAAGATGAAAATATCAGAGCAGCTTTCTTTGATGATGCAACCTTTACGGATGGCACGTATAATTTGGCGAAAGAAGCGAGATGGTCAACCATCATCCAGACACCTGCACCGGGACTTAATGTTGCGCTTGATACGGCGCTTCACAGTATTGCGACGGGCTCAAAGGATTTGAAGGGCTGTTTTATTGAAGGAACATTTACAAACCGTAATCTTGCGCCGAACGACATAAAAAAGCTTGTGGATGAAGTGAATAAAATCAGCCACAAGACTTTTGGCGAAGAAAAAGATTTAATCGGACATGTGTATGAATATTTTCTCAAGGAATTTGCAGTCAACGCGACAAAGGAAGAGGGAGAATTTTATACGCCGCATGACGTAGTACAATTGATTGCATCTATGATTGAGCCCTATGACGGTACGCTATACGATCCCTGCTGTGGCTCCGGCGGTATGTTTATCCAGAGCGCCGCTCTTGTGAAATCAAAGCAGGGTGACATCAATCGCATCAATATTTATGGACAGGAAAAGGATGCGGCTACCTATCGCCTTGCAAAAATGAACCTTGCACTTCGTGGCCTCAGTCACAATCTGGGTGCAACAAACGATTCTTCCTTTACGCATGATTTGCATAAGGGTTTGTATTTCAACTACATAATGGCTAACTCGCCCTTTAACCTGAAAGGCTGGTATGACGAAAATCTCAAAAATGACCCTCGATGGGCTGATTATCAAACGCCGCCTGTAGGCAACGCAAATTATGCCTGGATTTTGCACATACTTTCACATTTAAAGCATACGGATGGCGTCGCAGGATTTTTGCTTGCGAATGGTGCATTGAATGATAGCGATACTTTGGAAATCCGTAAAAACTGATTCAGAAAGACAAGATCGAAGCGATCATTGTTTTGCCAAGAGAATTATTTATCACTACGGATATTAGCGTTACTCTTTGGGTATTAAACCAGAATAAAAAAGGAGGGGATTATCACGGAAGAAAACTCCGCAATCGTGCGTATGAAATACTGTTTATAGATTTGCGTCAATGGAGAGAACATCCGGTCAAAGGTGAAAACAAAAAGAAAGTATGTTTCATAACGGAACAGATAGAAAAAGCCGCTGACATATATCACACTTGGCAGAGCCAGGGAACGGACGGAGCAAAATATGAAGAACCTGAGCTTTATCGCAGTGTGCGTATTGCTGAGATGGCAAACAAGGGCTGGACGCTTACTCCGAGCAAATATATTGAGTTTATCGACCACGATTTGGATATTGACTATGACAAAGAAATGCTTCGTATTCAGAAAGAAATGAAAGAAGTTATGAAGCGGGAAAAAAAGTCGCAGCAAATGCTGGAAGAAGCATTCAGGGGGATTGGATATGGGATTGACGGAATATAAACTCGGGGATTTGATTGAATTATGCGGCGCGACAAATGATAGTTTACAGTATGGCATAGAAGATGTAAAAGGTATTTCGTTTCAGAAGATTTTTATAGAAACAAAAGCCGATATGACCGGTGTATCACTAAGACCGTATTATTTGGTACAACCGGATGATTTCGCTTACATAACTGTCACTTCCCGCAATGGCGAGAAGCTTACAATCGCTCACAATACGACCGTTGACACCTATATTATTTCTTCATCGTATGTTGTTTTTCGTGTCAAAGAAACCAATTTGCTTCTTTCTGATTTTTTGTTTATATATTTTAATCACCCTGAATTTGACCGTTATTCGCGTTTTCATTCGTGGGGTTCAGCGAGAGAGACATTTTGCTGGGAAGATATGTGCGATATAGATATTGCATTACCGCCTATCGAAATTCAGCAGAAGTACGTGTCTGTGTACCGTGCCATGCTTGAGAATCAGCAAAGCTATGAGCGTGGGTTGGAGGATTTGAAACTGGTCTGTGATGCGTATATTGAGGATTTAAGACGCAAAATACCATGCGAGCCTATAGGACCGTATCTTGAACCGTATGATGTGAGAAATGGCCCTGACGGAACAAAAAATGTTATGGGGGTCAGTACATCAAAGGAGTTTCGAGAAGCCACTTCAAAAGTAAAGCGAAATGAACTGGCTAATTACAAAGTAGTGAAGCCTCGCCAAATTAGTTTTGTACAGACAACGCACAACGAAAAGGTTTTTGCATATGCGCTTAATAATACAAATGAGGACATTGTTGTCACATCGGTCAACGAAGTGTTTTCGGTCAATGAAGATAAATTATTACCGGAATATTTATCAATGTTCTTTAATCGTACAGAATTTGATAGATATGCAAGATTTCATTCGTGGGGTTCAGCAAGAGAAACATTTACCTGGGATGATTTAATAAAAGTTAAAATATCTATTGCGGATATCACCGTTCAGAGGTCGATTGTCGATATTTATACAGTATATAAAGAACGAAAGGAAATCAATGAAAAACTAAAATCGCAAATAAAAGACATTTGTCCGATACTTATAAAAGGTGCTAACGAGGAGGGCAAAAAAACAAAGGAGGTGTAGTTTATGGCAAAGCTAAAAAATTACAACGGCCGCTATTGTGAATCCGATTATGAATATGCGTTCATTGGATTTTTGGAGGCGGAAGGCTGGGAGTATTCTTCGGGCAGCAAGATCTCCCGCGTAACCAAACGAGATGTGCTGATTGCTGACGATTTTAAGAAATTTCTTTCAGACACAAATGCTGATTTGACGGGAGATGAGGTCGCTCAGATTTTTGACAAAGTGCGTCTTGCAGGCAGCGAAAGCGACTTTGCTACGTTGCACAAGGTTTATGGCTGGATGGTCGACGGTATTCAGTTTACATTGCAAAATGGACTGACGAGAATGATACCGCTCATTGATTTTGATCATACGAACAAGAATATATTCCGCGTGGTGAATCAGTTTACAGTCGAATATACAAACAATGGTCAGCGGGAAAATCGCAGACCGGATGTGATTTTGTTCGTAAACGGTATGCCGCTGTGCGTCATTGAACTGAAAAATCCTGCGAGCGCTGACGCTACCATTTATGGCGCATGGGAGCAGATTACGATTCGCTATTGGAGAGATATTCCGCATTTATTGCATTACTGTCCTCTTGCTTGTATATCGGACGGTGTGAAGACAAGACTTGGCACGGTTCGCACTCCCTATGAACATTTCTATGCTTGGCGCCGTGTAAATGAAAGTGATCAGATATCTACACTGCCTTTTGCTGAAACAGAAACGATGATAAAGGGCGTATATAGTCCTGCTCGTTTCCTTGAAATCTTCAGAGATTACATTTATTTTCAGGATAGCATTTATGATCGTTCCGAGGTTGAAATCGTGTGTCGCTATCCGCAGTTTTTTGCGGCAAGGTTATTAAAGCAGAGCATCATAAATTCTATTGTTGAAAAAAGGAGTAAAGGCGGAACATATTTCGGTGCGACAGGGTGCGGCAAAACGTATACAATGGCTTTTCTGGCCCGTCAGCTTGCCCTTCGCTGTACGGATATTCCACAGATTGGTTCGCCGACCATTATTCTGATTGTTGATCGTGATGAACTTCAGAAGCAGGGGGCAAAGCTTTTTACCAAGAGTGAGGAATTTTTGAATCTTGGTGAAGTTTGTGTGGTAAAAAACAGAGCAGAGCTAAGGCAGGAGCTGGGAGCAAGATAAAGCGGCGGTTTCTATATCTGTACCATTCAGAAGTTCTGTGACCGTGAAAATGATAAAATAGGCCTTATCAACGATCGTCAAAATATTATATGCTTTTCCGATGAAGCGCACAGAACCCAGCTGGAACATTCCAGAAAGATTCAATTCAGCAAGGACGCTGATAAAAATATGAAAGCTATGGTGTCAAAGCCGTACGCAAAAGTATTGAAAGAAGCATTTCCACAGGCAGTTTTTGTAGGTTTTACCGGAACGCCGATTGCAGAAACATATCAGACTTTTGGTGATGAAATTGACCGATATACCATGGATCAGGCAGTTGCTGACGGATTAACGGTATCTATCATGTATCATCCCCGTATCGCAAAGGTTTTATTGGATAAAGAAAAAGTAAGGCAGATTGAGGATTACTATAAAAAATGTGCCGACGACGGTGCGACACCGGAGGATGTCGAAGCCAGCAAAAATGCAATGAGTGACATGGAGGTCATTCTAGGAGAACCGTCACGCTTGGAGCGTCTTGCCGTGGATATTCATGATCACTATGTTTCTTCCTGTGCAGGCGACCCAGATAGAATCCAGAAAGCCATGATAATCTGTTCAAACAGAAAAATAGCATATGCTTTATTGCAAAAATTCAAGGCCAAATATCCGGAATGGTTTGAAGAAAAGAAAATTTGTGACGGAGTATTTGTCACAGAGGCAGAACGCAAAGAACTAAAGCCAGTGCCTTTTATTGCTATGGTATCGAGTGTCGGTCGCAACGACGAGGCTGAGATGTACAATTATCTCGGCGGCGCCCGCAATGATAAGCGATCGGAAGAACTGGACGCAGCGTTCAAACAGGAAAAATCAAATTTTCATATTGTTATTGTTGTTGATATGTGGATCACAGGATTTGATGTGCCATGTCTTACCTATTTATACAACGACAAACCGCTGAAGAAACATTTGTTGATTCAAACAATCAGCCGGGTAAACAGGAAATATCCCGGAAAAGAGTATGGTATGGTTGTCGACTATATTGGGATTCGTGACAATATGCGCGAAGCCATGAAGATTTATGGTGGTGACACTTCTGTCGCGCCCACATCTGATGATGTTGAGCAGGCAGCTTCCGTATTTAGAGAAGAGCTGGAAATCTTAAAAACATTGTTTGTGAGTCATGATTTGACGCCTTTTTTGAATCCGGGCTGCGAACCGGTCGAGCGCTATAGACTTCTTGCAAAGGCTGCTGAACATGTATTTGTATCAACACAGGAATTACAGATGGAAGGAAACAGAGGAGCGCAGAAGGTTTCGTTTAAGACATATTTCTTACGGACAGTAAAGAGGATGAGAACGGCTTTTGATATTTGTCAGCCTTCTGGAAATCTCGATGAAGAAGAAACGGCACTTGCACAGTGCTTTATGGCGATAGCAGGCTTTGTTCGCAAAATGAGCGGAACAAGCGATGTGGATACCGACACGATGAATCGTGCAGTTTCCCAAATGGTTGAGGAGGCGCTCAAGTACAATCAGGTAGAAAGCGTTCTGGAAAGCGGAGAGGAAGAAGATATCTTTTCGCCGGAATATTTTGAAAAATTATCTGATGTGAAAATGCCTGCAACCAAATTGGAACTTCTTGTGAAAATGCTTCGTAAGCAGATTAAGGAATACGGAAAAGTCAATCAGTTGGCGGCAAAGACTTTCCAGGAAATGCTGGAAAAGACGATTGCAGAATATCATGAAAGACGCAGGTATCTGGATGCTGAACAAGGTACAAAAGTGCAGGAGCAGGCATCGGAGGATATGATTCTGGCTGCAACCGAACAGGCTTTGGCAATTTTGCGTCAGATGAACGAAAGCAGAGAAAGTTTTCGTAAGATCGGCTTAACTTTTGAAGAAAAAACTTTTTATGATATTGTGATCGCCTTGCGTGACCAGTACAACTTTGAATATGGAACCGATAAAGAAGTAGATGGCATCGTGATCAACGACAAGTGCAAAGCCCTGGCTAAAAAGGTAAAGGAGAAAATTGATACAAAATCGTCTTTTGTTGATTGGCTCAATAATACAAACGTCCGTAATCAGTTAAAACTTGATATCAAAATTTGTCTGGTGAAAAATGGTTATCCGCCGCAGTACAGTCCTGAAGTATTCAAAAAGGTTATGGAACAGGTTGAAAATTTTGAAGCGTACTCTGCTGAATAAGAAAGAGAGATAGAACAATGCCTATTTCAGCCGCTAAAAGAAAGAATAAGAAAATGCTGTGGGAAAGCGGCGTTATAGGGTACTCAATTGGTACAAGCGCCGGATAAAAGGAGCTTGAGAGGGCGGCCGATGTTCTGGATTTATCACGAGAAAGGAATTCTTCTAAAATCAATATGGATAATGAATTGCGAAAAAATTTAGATCAACTGCACACGACCGAATTAGGCGTAGAACGCATCAAAAGAAATCTGTCTTTGGATACAGATGATGTGGTTGACTGGTGCAAATCGAAAATAAATTCTCCCAATGCTGCTATTTCGCGGAAAGGGAAGAATTGGTACGTGAGAGTAGACAATTGTATCCTCACGGTAAATGCGTATAGTTATACAATTATTACGGCACATAAGGAAAAGAAATGAGCGCTGGATGAATCAAAAACTATCGTCAAGGAAGGGACTTTGTCTCGTAAGCAAAGTTAGGTCTGCTGTAATTTGACGATCATTGGATTGCGGCATCTACGGCATTTCGGCCGGAATCAGCCGCTTCCGGTTTAATAGATAGTACAGCAGTCCGGCTGCATCGGCCAGTCCCCAGCCGATGGGAATGGACCACCAGATTCCCACGACTCCGATGGAAGGCAGCGCGGACAGCGTGTAGGACAGAGCGACGCGCGTGCCAAGCGAGACGACGGTCAGCACGACCGAGACGGCGGGCCGCCCAAGCGCGCGGTATAGTCCGTAAAATAAAAACAGGCATCCGATTCCGCAGTAAAGAGGGCCGACAATATGCAGGTAACGTACACCCTCCGCAACGATGGCGGTTTCATCCGGGCTGATAAAAATCAGCATGAGCGGCTCGGCCAGGAACCACAGAATGAAAGACGACAGCAGACAGTAGGAGACGACGGTCAGCACCGCGTAGCGGATTCCCTGCACAATTCGTTTCGGCTTTTTGGCGCCGACATTTTGTGCGATAAAGGTGGAAAATGCGTTGCCGTATTCCTGTGCCGGCATGTAAGTAAAGGCGTCTATTTTGACGGCCGCCGCAAATGCCGCCATCACGGAGGTGCCAAAACTGTTTACAAGACCCTGCACCATGAGAATGCCGAGATTCATGACGGACTGCTGTACACAGGTGAGCACAGAGAAGCCGGCGATTTCCCGGAGGCTGGATCCGTTTATCGCAAAATGGCGGAAGGAAGAACGTATGCTGTGGTTTTTGAACCAGGTATAAATACCGATTCCGGCTGCGGATACATATTGTGATATGACAGTCGCCAGCGCAGCCCCCGCGGTGCCCTGGCGAAGTACGGCGACCAAAAGGAGATCCAAGCCGACATTCAGTAACGTGGAAATCCCCAAAAAGAGCAGCGGGGCCATAGAATTGCCGAGAGCTTTTAAATATGCCCCAAAAAAGTTGTAGAGCGCGATAGCCGGTATGCCGCAAAAAACAAGAATCAAATAATCTTTTGTGATGTCGGTAATTTCCGATGGAATGTTCATCCACATAATAATCCGGTCGACGCCCAAAAGCGAGAGCGCGGTGAGCAGGGCGGCGGTTGCCGCTGTCAGCAGAGAGGAGGCGCAGACACTGTTTTTCAAGGATGCCTCATCCTGTCTGCCAAAGCACATAGAAAAAACGATGCCGCTGCCCATGCAAAGCCCGAGCAGCACGGAAGTCAAAAAAGTCATCAGCGCAAACGCCGACCCTACGGCGGCCAGGGCAGCGGAACCTGCAAATTGTCCTACAACCCAGGTATCAACGATATTGTATCCCTGCTGTAAGATATTCCCCAATATCATCGGCAGGGAAAAGAAAAACATCGTGGTAAATACGGAGCCTGTCGTCAAATCTTTTTGTCTCATATGTCCTCCTCTGTGGTTATTATTTGTTGCCTCGCTTGTCCCGGGAGATCATTTCTATCATGGCAAGTGCCGTGTGCAGGTTAGGCGCATCCTAATAATCGCGGGCTTATTAATTTCACATAACGCGACAATTATAACATATTTTGTGGAAAGCTTACAGGCGGTATGATAAAATAAGTTGAATGAAATAAGTCGATGAGGTAGAGAAGAATAGATGAGATTAAGAAATTTTTTGATCGCAGTCCGTGATATAGAACGTTCCAGACAGTTTTATCAGGAATTATTTGATATGACCGTTTTAAAGGATTTCGGAGACAATGTGATATTGGCGGGAGGGCTGGTGCTGCAGGAGCGCAGCCAGTGGGAGCAGCTGACAGGAAAAGAAAGTGTTCCGGGATATGATGGAGAATTGTTTTTTGAGACGGGCAATCTGGATGGATTTTTACAGAAGTTAGACGCTTGCGGTGGGGCTGTGACGGTTTTGCGAGAGGTCAGAGTGAACGCATGGGGGAGAAGAGCCGTTTTGTTGGCGGACCCGGACGGACATGTGATAGAGGTGGCGGATGATTACAGCAACTAAATTTTATAATGTGTGAACGTCAGGTGCCGCGCCGCGCGGGCTGGCGGTTGCTTATGCGTTTCAAGTGGTATTCGCGCACGGACTGCTCGATTTGGCTGCGGTCGCGTATGCGGATGGGAAAGCGCGTACCGTTTTTCATTACACAGCAGTTATTTTCAATGGAGACGATATCGTCAGCGTTCAAGGCAATTCCTTTATTAATGAGAAGAAAGCGTGGGTCATGCTCGGTCAGCTCCAAAAATTGCGTCATGGTCATGCGGCTTCGCGTCGCAGTACCGTCTGCCAGTCCGATGTCGAGATAGTGCGCGTCGGTGACGACTGAGGTGATATCAGATAGGAACAGGGGGATATTGGACGTTCTGCCGCTGGAAATCGTGATATATTTCGAGGAGACGGGGAGCATTTGTATGGCATCCTGCAATACACGTTCTACGCGGTGAAAATAAAACGGTTTGGTAATATATTCAAACGCGTGGCATGAAAAGGCTTCCGGCATAAACTCCTCACTGGAAGTCAGGAATACGAGCAGGCAGTGACTGTCTTTTTCTCTCATTTTCTCCGCTGTGGAAATGCCGTCCATGCCGTCCATATAAATGTCGAGAAAGACGATGGAAAAGGCGTTTTCTTCAAAAGCTTCCAGGAAAGCTTCTCCGCTGGAAAAAGGCACGGTTTCCAGATTGTAGTGATGCTGAATGGCAAAATCATGGCAGAGCTTAGCCATTTGGCGCAGATAGATGGGTTCGTCATCGACTAAAGCAATGTTCATTGTTGATCTCCTGTTATTCTGTGAAACATAATTGGGCGAATAGGGATTTGCGCAGGCTAACGCCAAAAGCGCGCAATCACTTTAGGAAATATAATATTTATAACATAAAAACAGGATGATTTCAAATTCTTTCTGTGCGAATCCAGGAAAACCAGTAACGATTCCAACCGATATGCGTTCTTGCGGACTTTACAGCGAGTGCAAAGTCCTGGGCTGAATACGAAAACCAGACGGCTTTGAGGCGTCTGGAAATTTTTGCGCAAAATAGTGAAACAAAAGCCGCTCTTTTTTCGTCTAATAAGTGTAAGGCGCAAGCGTGCAGGTCAAAATGCGCGGAATGTGCCGATACAAAAGCTGCCTGACTAGGTACCGGGAAGGCACAAAAAGATGCTTATGCGGCGGAATGGAGGAATCATGCATGAATACGTTGATAAAACGTGCGCAGGAGGGTGATGCAGATGCGTTTACCAGACTGATGCAGGCGCAGATGCAAAATATGTACAAGACTGCGAGGGCGCTTCTTAGCAATGATGAAGATGTAGCGGATGCCATCGCGGATACGATACTTGTCTGTTGGGAGAAAATGGGGCAGTTAAAAAAACCCCAGTTTTTCCGCACCTGGATGACGCGAATACTAATCAATAAATGTAATGATATATTGCGGAAGAAAAAAGACGTGTACTATACAGACGAGCTGGAGGAGGAGGCGGTCACATACGAGGGGGACTATGATAATGTGGAGTGGCTGGAAGCCATGAACAGCCTTGATGAGAAATACCGCATGATTATGATGCTCCACTATGTTCATGGATTTAAGGCGGCGGAAATCAGCTCCATGCTGCATATACCGGCAAGCACCGTGCGTACCAGGCTTTTGCGGGGCAGAAATCAGATGGCTTTGATTTATGACATGTAGACAGGAAGGAGAGAGAGCCAATGAGGGATAGTCAGATAATTAGAAATTTGCAGGGAGAAGTCAAGATACCGCAGATCGTACAGGAAAAGGCGGAGTGGGCATTTGCGCAGATCCGAGAAGAGCGCGGAGGAGACAAGAAAATGGATAAAAGAAGCGTGCGTTTGAAAACCATGCGGATAGCGGCTGCGTGTGCGACGCTTGTATTCGGGACCGTAACGGTATGTGCGGCAGCCTATATGCACTGGAGCAGCGGTATGGAGGCAGAGTTTTCTGCGACGGAGGAACAGAAAATCTATTTAGAGCAGCAGGAGATGGCGGCGCCGTTACATGAAAGTGATATACAGGGAAATATTACGGTTACGGCACAGCAGAGCATTGTCGACCGGCATTTCGCCCATCTTTCTTTTAAGGTGGAGGGATATGACTTACAAGAGGGATTGGAACCTGCGTTTGAGGATATCCGTATTTTTGTGGACGGCAGCAGTGATTTTTCGTGGAGCGGCAGGTTTTTTAACGGATGGATGATGGATGACAATGGAAACACTGCATACGCAGACGGCCGGCCGTGGGACGAGGATGCAGTCGAGGTGTTTGTGGACGAAGATGGAAGCATGGAATTTGATCTTACGATCAACGGCGGCGAAACGGCTGGCCGGCTGATCGGAGCGCCGATTCATCTGGAATTTGAGAATTTGGGAACCGTTCATAAAGCGGTATATACGCCGGATGTGACGGGAACATGGACGCTTGACTTTACATTACAGGGGTCCGATGCGATACGGACGGCCACATTGTCAAAAGAGCTCGGAACGAGCGGCTGCATCGTGACAGAGGCCGAAATTTCACCGATCTCTCTGGATGTAACGTATAAGATGCCGGTGGTGCTCGAGGATATCGAGGGAGTGGACGAAAACGGCGCTCCGGTGGTGGCACATGCTTATCAGGAGCCGCCGAGCCTGGCAGGCGTGCGGCTTACCGACGGCACTATGCTTCCGTATATCACAAACGGTGGTTCCGAGGGGTTTGAGGATTTGGAAAATGGTATCTATAAGGCCACATTTGCCGTAAACCGCATCCTGGATACCGAGCAGGTGGATGCATTGCTGTTTATCAAATCAAGCCCCGCAGGGGAAGAAACATTGAAAGAAGAAAATTTGTATATTGTGCCGTTGAACTAGCAACATGAAAATAAGCGGTTAAATCTTTCCGGTGGTTGTGTTGCGAGCATATGATGCATTTTGCCAGTATATTGCAGGGCGTGTCTGAACATAATCGTTCGACACGCTCTGATCTTGTTTTTATGTATTGTACAATTACTTATAGATTGGGGTGATGCACGCCGGCAATTTTCCCGTCTTCCAGGCAAAATATCCCGGCAACGTCGAACTTTTGGATAGAACATGCTAAAATAAATGAAAAACTGCACTTATTTGTCATTCAGGAATCAGGGCGTGCCCGAAAGAAGTGCTGTAAGAGAAACGTAAGAAAAGGCAGGTTAGCAAAATATGGCGAGAACGATTAAAGGAAAGCTTACGATCAGTGTTATACTTATTGTAATTGCGATTATTGTACTGATGACAACGGGAATCATCGGAGCTTCCGGCAGCTATTTTTTAAAGAGTGAACGCACACAGATGCAGTTGCAGGCCGATAAGTATGCCAGAGAGATTGATACATGGATGGAAAATGAAAAAATGCTTGTGGAGGGAACGGCAGACAGCGTTACCGTAGGCGGGGATTTTTCGGAAGCGTATCTGATGAAGACGGTAGCGACGTTTGCACGGGGCAGAGAGGAGCTCTTAAATCTTTACTGCGGAACGGATCAGAAAGGTTTTTACCAGTCAAATACAGAAGCCGGGATACCGCAAGGGTATGACCCGACAGAGCGCGGTTGGTATAAGGCGGCGGCAGCGCAGGGGACAACGATCGTCACCGATCCCTATGTGGATGCGATTACCGGGCAGATGTGTGCGACGATCGCGACGCCGGTTGTCGTGGAGGGGCAGGTACGGGCTGTGATCGGTGCAGACGTAGAGCTTGTAACGGTTATGGAGCTTGTCAATGCGATACAGTATGATGCCGGTGTGTACGGTTATCTGCTGGACAGCAGCGACCAGTATGTTGTACATAAAAATCAAAGTTTTAATCCCGCCGGAGAACAGGCGGTGGCGCTGCGCGATGTCATGCCCGGCCTCTCTGCGTCCTTGGAGAACGTCGGTGAAGTGGTTGCAAGAGATAAGGACTACGACGGCAGGCGCTGCTATTTTGCATTTTCTCTGATTGAGAGCTGCCAGTGGAAGATCGGTGTGGTAGTGCCGGCTGCGAATGTGACGCGGGCGCTGTTCACGATGCTGTTTGTGGCCGTTGTTATTGCGGTCGTTGCGATGATACTTACAATCGTGATTATGATGCGGATGATCGGGCATATGCTGGCCCCGATTCAGACGCTCAAGCAGTTCGCTTCCGGTGATTTTTCCGAAAATGGCGCTCCGGTTGCTCTGGATATTCCAAAAGAGTACAAAAATGAGACGGAACAGATTACGGTGGCGACGGCAAGTGTGAAGGAGCAGATCAGAGGCATTATCTTAAAGACAAAAGAGGATGTTGGAGAGATCGATCAGATCACGGAAAGTACTTACGGGAATATGGCCGGATTAAATGCGGGTATTTCACAGATTATCAGCTCGATCGAGAAAGTGGCGGAGCAGACCGGACAGACAAATGAAATGATGGCGTGTGCGAGAGAGAGCTGCAATGAAATCGGAGATGCCGTCAGTTCTCTGGCCAAGAAAGCTGGCGCCACAGCGGAGCAGTCGGAAAGCATCCGGGCGAGAGCGGAAGAATTGTACCGGACTTCGGTGGTCTCTAAGGAGCGGACGAACCATATGTATCAAACTACGAGAGAAAAGCTGCAAATTGCCATTGATGACAGCCGCAAGGTAGACCAGATTGCCGTTTTGACGGAGGAGATCGTAGAAATCAGTTCCAATGTTAATCTATTGGCGCTGAATGCATCGATCGAAGCGGCAAGGGCGGGGGATGCCGGTAAGGGATTCGCAGTGGTAGCCGAAGAAATTCGTCAGTTGGCGGATAATACGATGATGACAGTGGACAAAATAAAAAAGGTAACGCAAATGATTATTTCCAGTGTAGATACTTTGTCTGATCAGTCCAGGATGCTGCTCGGTTTCGTGAACGATAAAGTGATGGCGGATTATGATCAGTTGACCGATATCGCCCAGCAATATGAGCAGGATGCGGCGCTCTTTAGCGACGTCGCCGCTGATATCGGCGTTTCCACCGGGGAAATGAGCACGGGCATGTCGGGTGTCAACGATGTGATCGGCACGGTAGCAGATCAGAACAACAGAATAACCGAGTTGATGGGTGAGATACAGGATGCGGTTGCCAATTCCAATACAAATTCCCAGGAGGTACTCATACAATTGCAGCGGTTATCGGAGCTGAGCAGTGAATTGAGCACGACCGTTGATGGGTTTCGCGTATAGGCATCGGCCATATGTCTGCTGTTGGGGCAGATAGAATGATTGTGCAAATGATAGTATCAAGATGTGGCGTGGGAATGACGGCTATGAGAGGAAATGCGGAATATGTTTGAGATTGCTTTATGTGATGACGAGTCGACGGAACTCGAGAAAATAGAAAATCTGCTGTCACTGTATCAACAGGAACGCAATGACAGCATGCAGTATAAAATCGCAAAATTTGAGAGTGCCGAGGAGCTGCTCGCGCAGGTGCGCCAAAAAGGTTATCGTCCCAATCTGCTGCTCTTGGATATTTTTATGACGGGAAAAACCGGGATGGAAGCGGCGGATGAACTGCGCAAAGAAAAATGCGATGTGCCGATCGTTTTTTTGACGGCATCCACCGAATATGCACTCGAAGCATATGAGCTGGATGCATTGCAGTATCTTGTAAAGCCTTTTGGAAAAGAAAAGTTTTTTCATGCGATGGACATTGCCTTTGATAAGGTATGGAAAAAAGAGGAGCCGCTTGTCATCAAGGTCGCCGGCGGGGTATGCCAGATGCAGCCGGATGATATTTTCTACTGTGAGACACAGAAGAACTATCAGATTTTATATACGCGCTCAGAAAATCTCAGGGTGAGAATGACGGCCGGTAACTTATATGCGATATTGCAGCGCTTTCCACAGTTTCAAAAGTGCGGCAGCTCCTATATCTTGAACATGAATCATATTGTCGCCCTGCATAAAGACGAAGTAAAGATGGATAACGGCAGAAAAATATTTATCCCGAGCAGCAAGGCGGCAGAATTTAAGAAAGCCTATTTTGCCTATTATTTTGATTGAGTGCGTATTTTCCGTATCATTCCAGTTCATTCTCGCAGGGTGTCGTGCACTTTTTTGCGCGATTCCGGGCACTTCCCGCATCGCGTCGTAGACTTTATGGTTAGCAAATGCTATTCTGTCTGTGAAAGGAGGAAATGCCAAATGGACCAAAAGAAAATTGGTGTGTTTCTGAAAGAACTTCGCAGGGAGAAAAATCTGACACAGGAACAGCTGGCACAGATCTTCGGTGTCACCAATCGAAGCGTCTCAAGGTGGGAAAACGGCGTCAATATGCCGGATTTTGATTTGGTGATTGAGATTGCCAAATATTATGAGATCAGTATCGAAGAATTTTTGGACGGTGAAAGGAAGGATGAGAATATGGATAAGCGGGAAGAAGAGAGAGTGTTAAAAGTGGCTGAATATGAGAACGCAGAAAAGATCAAAATGACAAAGAGAATAAGATGGCTCTTTTTGGCTGCTATCGCAGCATTTGGGGTATACGGCGTCATAGATCTGCAGGGGCTGGCATCCACAGGCGTGTACGAGAATATCGCCTCGTGTGCGCTGGGGTTTGTATTTGGTATGCTGCTGTTTGGCTTTTTCGCCACGACTCGTTATATGGCGAAGGTGAGAGCGTTCAAGCAGAGACTGTTTTCCAGGGCAAAATAATCGTGGCGTTATCAGGCAACAAAAAACCGGACATCATGTCCGGTTTTTTGTTGCCTGATTTGCTGTAAATCTAAAATATGATATTCCGGCAAATCCCTTAGTCCAGATTTATCTTGTTCCCGGGTGTCTGTGAATAGTTAGAACCGTTATTCATCGTATAATTTCCGGAAGCATACTCTTCGCGAAGAACAAATTTGGAGACAAGATTTTTGAGTTTCGCTGCCTGGCTGGAAAGCTCTTCACTGGCAGAAGCACTCTGTACGGCTGTGGCAGAATTGTTCTGTACAACGCAGGAGATCTGCTCTACACCCAGTGTAACCTGCTCTACGGAGCTTGCCTGATCTTTGGCGGCGTCTGCGATCTTGTCCACCTTTGTGGCTGCCATGTTTACCTGCTCTCTTACCGTAATCATGGACTGTGCCGTCAGATCTGCAATCTGTGTGCCGTCGGCAACTGCCTTGATTGCGCTTTCGATCAACTCGGCGGTATCCTTGGAAGCGATGGTACTCTTGCTTGCGAGGGTGCGGACCTCATCTGCAACTACGGCAAATCCCTTGCCCGCGGTGCCGGCCCGCGATGCCTCTACGGCTGCATTGAGCGCCAGGATGTTGGTCTGGAATGCGATATCCTCAATTGTCTTAATAATCTTACTGATCTCGTTGGCCGCGCGGGTGATTTTTTCCATAGCGTCCATCATATCGCGCATCTGCCCGTTGCACTGTTCCACTTTGCTGCCGGCCGTATTGGACTGATTTTTGGCCTCAAGTGCGTTGTCGGCGGTTTCTTTGATCTGCTGTGAGATATCAGAAATCGTAGCGGCAAGCTCTTCCACGGCTGCGGCCTGTTCGGTAGCTCCCTGTGAAAGCGTCTGGGAACCGTCGGAAACCTGATCGGATCTCGAAGCGACCTGATCGGCGCTCTGGTTGATCTGACCCAGTGTTACGCTCAGATCGCGGTTTAACTTGCGGATGGATTGTAACAGTCCCTGGAAGCTTCCGACATATCTCTCCTCGGCTCTCGTGCGCACGTCGAAATTGCCGTCCGCCATCTCGCTTAAGAGCCTTGAAGCATCGGAGATCACGGTTTCTAAGATAACCGTCATATTGCGGAACGCATTGGCCAGGCTGCCCAATTCGTCCTTGGATTTATAGCTGATGGCAATATCGAAATTGCCGTGAACAATTTTCTCTGCGGATTTCTCGAGTTCGTGGAGCGGTCGGGTGATGGAGCGCGTCAAATACAGAGATAATATCAATGTGATAAACAGTGCGCCTCCCGCCATGCCCAGCTGTATTCTGATCAAGGTCTCCTGTGAGGCGGAGTTTTCTTCATAATTCTTGGTTGCGCTCTCTTCCGCTATATTGCTGATCTGAATCAGTGTGTTGACAGCTTCTTCCACCAATGGCTGGTATTGGTTGAGCAGCATGTCCTGTGCGGATGCCAGATTGACATCTGACGTTTCGATGATGGTCTCCTGCATATCGATCGCAGTTTGTACATTAGTTGAAAACGCATCCAACAGCTCGGAGTTGTCTGTAAAATGTTCAAAGACCCAGGTCGCATTCTCTTCCAATGCCGCCAGTTCCTTATGTAAGTCATCCAGATAGGTTGCTTTTCTTGCCTGATCTTCGTCAATCGTGATAAACGTAAGATCTTTTACAATAATCTGCAGCCCGCGGCGCATATTCATGATGCGGTTAGTGATCTGATATTCGACGTTGTAGAACTCCGAATACTTGTCGGCGTTTTGTTTTAACCCCGTGACTGCGATTACGACTGTCCCACAGAACAGTACGATAATCAGCATGAAAGTTATTAAGAGTTTTGCCCAGATTTTTAAGTTTTTCATTTTCATCCTCCTATGCTCTGTATCTGAAACCATTCCAGCATATGGTTTTAGATTCCTCATTCAGTCTGTGCAAGACTGTCCATTTTGAATATCTTGAGCTTAAATCTAAAGATATTATTTAAATTATAAACTATAAATTGCGATCTGTCTACTCTGCTTTTGAAAACTGTCACTTTAAATTAATTGCCAAATTTTGTCAGGCGTTTTTGTGGAAAATATATAAAAACTTAATCGTTTGTTCGATTTACATCTGTAAATTGTTGTGCTATGTTAAAAGCGGGTGTAAAAAGGAAGATAACATCGGCTGTCTTCTCTTACAATCCCCTGATTTGCCGTGACATATCCGCCGTCTCAATGGAGGAAGTCTATGTCACATAAAAGTATTTTCTTGCGGACAGCGTTGGCTGTCTTCTGTATGTTTTCTATAATTTTTCATGTCAACTGTAACCCCCAGCATATATATGCATCCGGCGGCTATGAATTTGTGATTCTTGGTACTTACCAGGCGACGATGAAGATAGGGGATACCTTCTATCTGGCCGCGGTCACTACGAACGGGAAAAAACCGAGTTATTCGTCCAGTAATTCTTCCGTGGCGTCAGTCAATACATACGGTAAGATCACTGCCAAATCGGCGGGGACGGCTCTGATTACCGCCAAGATCAAAAATGGGGAGGCCAGCTGCAAAATTACGGTGCGAAAAACGGTGATTGCGCTCAACCAAAAGAGCCTGACACTCGAAAACGGTTATGGCGCCGTTTTGACGGCAAATGTCTCCACCGGCCATCCGGTCAAGTGGAAGTCCAGCAAAAAAAGTGTCGCCACGGTGGATGAATACGGAAATGTGCTGGCGAAAAAGCCCGGAAGCACGACGATTACCGCCACGGCCGACAAAACGTCGGCAAGCTGCAAGGTCACAGTCAAAAAGCCCAGGGTAAAATTAAACAAAACCAAAGTGTCCCTGTACCGCAGGGGAAAGTTCAAGCTCGCAGTTACTGCATCCTCAAAGAGTATGCCAAAGTGGAAAAGCAATAAAAAGAGCGTAGCCACGGTGGATGACGAGGGGAATGTGACGGCTGTAAAGAACGGCAGCGCCCTCATCACAGTGACCGTGGACGGCGTGAGCAGGACATGTGAGGTTTTGGTGAAAAAGCCAGTGATTCGCTTCGCGCAGGATACGGTCGCACTATCTGTCGGAGAGCGTTATCAGCTTAAGGTGCAGGTATCTTCCGGCAACCAGCCGACCTATTCCAGCTCCAATACGAGTATCGCGCAGGTTGATGAAAATGGCGTCGTCTGCGGAAAAAATCCCGGAAGAGCCTATATCTATGCCAGCGAGGACGGAACGAAGGAGCGGGTGACGGTCACGGTGAGGCAGCCGCCTGCACCGTAACCATTTTTTTGTAGATCTATAAAAATATCTAAGGCGGAATGGAACGGCAAATCTTTGACAAAAACAGATCGGCATTATGAGGCGGATAGATGCTCCGTCCCGCGCCTGTTTGACGTTTGCATATGGTATATGACGGCGGCAGCGGCAGCGGAGACAAATTCCGCGAAGCAGAAGGCATACCATACGCCGTTTGCGCCGAACCGTCTGCTAAACAGATACGCTGCCGGCATGATTACAATCACATAGCGCAGCAGAGAAATGACCAGAGACTGTGTTCCTTTGCCCAAACCTTCCAGAGCGCCTGAGCAGGTGATGGACACGGCCGATACCACAAAACCGCAGCTGATGATATGCAGCGCGGTGACGCCGATGTCAATGGTTTCGGCGCTGTCCGTAAAGAGGCCGATCAGCTGCCTTGGCACTGCCCAGGAAGCGATCATGCCGATGGCCATGATCGCGGCGTTTAACGCCAAAGACGTGTGGTATATTTTTTTGACGCGGCCGTATTCTTTCGCGCCGTAATTGTAACCCATCAGCGGTCGTATGCCCTGGATAATGCCGTTGGCTGTCAGATAGATAAAGGTCTGTAATTTGTAATAGACGCCGAGAACCAGAACATATTTTTCCGAGAAAGCCGCCAGCAAACCGTTTAAGACCGAGATTAAAAATGAGGGAAGCGCCAGCGTTAAGGTCGCCGAGATGCCCACGGAATACATTTTTTTGATAATTGTTATATCAGGTTTTAAGAATCCGGGGCTGATGGCGACCGGGGCGCTGCCTAAGAACCAGAACAACAGATAGGCAAGGAGCGTGATACATTGTCCGATTCCGGTCGCGTAGGCGGCTCCGGCGATGCCCAGGGCGGGAAAGGGGCCGATGCCAAAGATCATCACCGGGTCGAGCAGTATATTGGCCACACAGCCGCACATCATGCAGAACATAGAAACTTTCATTCTGCCGACGGCCTGAAATATTTTTTCAAACGACAGGCTAAGGGCGATCACGGGTGAGAACAGAAAGACCCTGTTTGCGTATGTGAGTGCCAGGCCGGTAATCTCACTGTCGGCTGAAAAACTGCGCAAAAAGAAGGGCATGACTGCCAGACAGCCTGCGGTCAGCAGTGCGCCGTGCACGAAACTAAAAGCCATTCCCTGCGTGGCGGTCCGGTTGGCGCGCGTCTGGTCGCCGGCGCCCAGAAAAAATGCGATGCCGGCGTTGATACCGATGCCGAAGCCAATCGCGATAGCGTTGATGAAATTTTGTACCGGGAAGACGAGCGCCAATGCCGTCATGGCGTCTTCGCTCACTTTGGCTACAAAATAACTGTCGATGATGTTGTACAGTGCGTTGACTGCCATGGAAATGACCATAGGCAGCGACATGGCCAACACCAGCGGTAAAATTTTGCGTTCTTTCATAAATGTCTGTTCCATAATAATCCTCCATTCCGATCACGTTTGCGCTCGAGGAACCGCAGTAATTTTCTATTTTTTCACGCGCACACATAAAAAAGCCACACAATTACCGGAAGTAACTGTGTGGCGAAAAAAGATCACTCTTGAAAAATCCACGCCTCGAGAGAGGTTTTATGTCATATTATATATCATAAATTGCCTCATAGGTCAACTGGCATAAATAAAAAATCCACTGCATAGATTGTAAAAACAGTTGTTACAGGGGATTTTTTTGTGAAAAGCTATATTGAAGAACGCGCTATGGAAATTGCTAAGTATATTATTGATAATAACACGACCGTGCGGCAGGCGGCAAAGCATTTTGGCATCAGTAAGAGCACGGTACATAAGGATTGCACCGAGCGCCTTGCGCAGGTCAGCCCTGGCCTTGCCGCCGAAGTGCGCAAGGTGTTGGATGTCAATAAATCCGAGCGCCATATCCGCGGCGGCATGGCGACAAAAGAAAAATATGCGCATCAGCACGTTTAAGAGCAGTTTATGTGGGCAACGAATCAATGGCAGCCCGCATCACCTCCGCAGCGTGGTCTTGCTTGGTGCATTGCAGATGAAAGAGCGTGGTTTGGTCTGAAAGAAGCTCGGCGAAAGAGACATTGCGCGCTAAAAGCTCCGCCGTCCAGGACGGGGAGATCAAGCGCTGCATCAGCCGAAGCGCGCCGTCCTGGGGCGGGAGCACGCGGAGGGTGTCAGTCAAAGCCTGCTGCAAAAATGTAATGCCGCCCAGCGGGTAGGTTTTGGCTGTGAACAGATGGGACGTACCGCACCACGGCAGGCCGTAGACGATCGGCAGGCCCTGTTCGACTGCCAGAAGATTTAAGTCGCCGTTTAATACCTCTGTGTGGTAGAGCTTTTGCCAGAGGGCGGTGTGTGTGGATTTGCCGGTGCCGGAGGGGCCGGAAAACAGCCATGCTCTGTCGCGGTAGAGTATAGAGGCGGAGTGTACGGCAAAACAGCCCATGCGCTGCGCCAGGATCAGGTATGCAAAGCGCACCGCGTGAAACAACTTCTCGCGCAGATCAAAAGACGGCGGAGCGTCACAGAAAAAAACAGCGGCGGAGCCGTCTATGGCGACTTTGGCCTCCAGGATACCATATCCGATAGGGTAGAGGAAGAGAAAATAATCATCGGCTCTGCAAATCGTCAGTTCCTCTGTGCGGATTAAAATATCGCCGACGGCACGGCAATCCGGCGCGCACATGGAAACGTAGAGCATTAAATCCGGGCAAGTGCGCCCTTTTGGCAGGTCCGGTTTTACTGCGAAAGCTTGAAAAGACGGGTGCAGCAGTTCGACCGGTCCGTGATAGCCGATGACGGCGGGACCGATTTGAAAATAATGTTCGGCGTCGGCGGGATCGTTGGGCAGCGTGTGCTCGAGCATATGAAAATGGTCCATCTGCGCCAGAAATGAGGAGATGTCCGCTTCCAGCACGGGGATATCTTCTTTGGCTGCCTGACAGTGCTCCGCTAACAGAGCCAACAGCTCCGCGCGGTCTGTCCCGCGCGCAAGCGGTTCATAAAACAGCAGCGTGGCATCGTTTAACCGCATACTGTGGCGGTGTTCTGCAATATTCTGTCCATACGGAAGCAGGTAATGCGTTCCCTTGATCTGATAGAGTGAAAACCCTTTCTTTAATTTAATCATACGAATCCCCATTTCTGCGCTGCTTTTGCGCACTCTCCAAAATGTGAGTGTTTTTACAAATCTTATTATAGCATTTTATGTCATGAAATGCTATAATAGTTAGAACATGGGAAAGTGTGCGCTGAAATATAGTTGTTTTCACACCCACTTCAATCACGCCGCTGGTTGGCGTGGAGCCAATAAAGTTATGGGGCCAGAGGGACTGTCCCTCGCCGCAGGCGTGAATTTGTAACCAATAGGGTGGTATCAGATGGAGTCCAAAGTAGATATTGAACAGTTATTGCGGGACGGGCAGTCCATTCAAATGACGGTCAACGGATATAGTATGTATCCAATGCTGACACCCGGCCGGGATATGGTGATTCTGTCGCCGCTGCCCGCGCGCAGGCTGCGGCGCGGCGATGTCGTATTGTTCCGGAGAGAGAACAGCATATTGGTGCTGCACCGGGTACACCGGGCAGCAGCCGAAGGGCTTTATATGGTGGGGGATAACCAGACAGAGGTCGAGGGGCCGCTCGCCTACAGCCAGGCGCGCGCTATTTTGACGGCGTTTGTGAGAAAGGGGAAAAAGATATCGGTGCGCCAGCCGATATATCGGTTTGTCAGCCGCATCTGGCTTTTGATGCGGCCGTTTCGCCACAGGCTCGCCGTGCTGGCGCATAAAATTAAGGTGATGTTTCGAGGCGTGTGACGGCAGGCGCAAGGAACAAAGCTAGAAGCTGCGCAGAAATGAGGGTAAGGATGGACGGGAAGAGATATCGGCTGCGCGCGGCAGCGGGGAGCTATTGGCTGCTCGATCTGTGGCAGGACGGCAGGGCGGCAAAGCCGCCGGTGGAGTTAAATGAGAGCGGTGCCATGTTTTGGGAGCTGATAGAGCAGGGTATGGACCTGCAGGAGATGGCGCTTTTTGTGAGTGATCATTACGGCATTGCGGCACAGGAGGCGAAGCTGGATGCCGAACAATTTATGGAAGGGTTAAAATCGGCGGGTATTGTGCTGTAAGGATAGAAAGACCAGAAGCGGCGGGTAATGCGCTGTAAGGATGGAAAGACCAGAAGCGGTGGGTAATGCGCTGTGAAGATGGAAAGACCAGAAACAGCGGGTAATGCGCGATAGTACGGAGGACAGGGATGGAAATATTGTTGGTTGGCAGTGACAACGAGTTGATGCGGTCACTGATTAACAAGCTGAATAAAGAGGGTCATCGCCCGTATGTTTTGACCGGAAACAAAAATCAGGTCGGCGCCTATAAAAATGCCTATGAGAGATATCGTTTTCCCTACGACAGCGATTGTCTGAAAGAGATTTTTGACAGTGTAAAGCCCGATGTCACCATATTTTTGGGGGTGTATGACTATAACTTTGACTGGTCGGACCCGAGAAAAGAATCTGTGCGCTTTCTGACGGCGCTGCAAAATATATTGACCTCTTTTTCTACCTTAAAAAAAGGCAGATTTATCTATCTATCTTCCGAGGAGGTGTATTCGCAGTCATATCCCAATGATATACCGGAGACGGAGGAGACGTCGGCCATCAGCTTTAAGAGCGTGGCGATCACGCAGGGAGAGGAGGTCTGCCGCAATTACAGGCAGACGATGGGAGTCGACACGGTAATTTTGCGCATGGACCATCTCTATATGCTGCCGGACAAAGACCAGGGGGATAATCCGGTCGTCGTGGAGAGCAATATTTGCAGTAAGATGTGTGTGGAGGCCGTGCGCACCGGTCATATCCAGGCAAATGCAAACAAAAAGTTTTCGCTGTTGTATGTGGATGATGCGGTGGAAGCTCTCTACAAGGTGGTAAACGGCGTGGAGCTTAAGCTGGACTTATACCATATCTCCTCGGGTGAGCCGATCGACGAGATGAAGCTGGCCAAGATGATTCAGCGGGAGATGGGAAACGGAGTGTCCATCATCGATAATACCGTGGGCAACGTCCTGCGGGTCGTTCTCTCCAATCACGCGTTTGCCAGTGAGTTTGGACTGACCATTTTTCATCATGTGGGTGACGTGATGGAGAAAATGGTCAGGTATGTTCAGAAGAATAGGAGCAGTTTTGTGCAGCTTGAGGACGTCGGAGAGGGCCGGAGAGGGCAGCTAAAGCAAAAGCTCCGCGTCATTGTCAATGCGCTGATTCCGTTTATAGAAAATCTCATCTGCTTTATCCCGTTTTTTATGTTAAATAACCGCGCAGTCGGCAGCCGCTATTTTGCAAATCTGGATTTTTATTTGCTCTATGTGCTGCTTTTTGCGATTGTGCACGGGCAGCAGCAGGCGACGGTTTCCGCCGTGCTCGCGGTTGCGGGTTATATTTTCCGTCAGATGTACCACCGCACCGGCTTGGAAGTATTGCTGGACTACAATACCTATGTGTGGATTGCCCAGCTCTTTATCCTGGGGCTTGTCGTCGGCTATATGAAAGACCGACTGCGCACCATACGCAATGAAACCAAGAACGAGGTCAAATATATGGAAAGCCAGCTCGACGATATCCAGGATATCAACACCAGCAACGTCCGCATCAAGAATATGCTGGAGGTACAGCTGGTCAACCAGAATGACAGTTTCGGCAAGCTGTATGAAATTACCTCCAGCCTCGACCAGTATGAACCGTCGGAGGTGCTGTTCTACGCCGCAGAGATATTGGCCAAGCTGATCGACAGCCGGGATGTGGCAATCTATACCGTCGCCAATCGCTCTTACGCCCGCCTGTTTTCGGCGACGTCGCCAAGGGCCCGCGAGCTTGGCAACTCCATCGAGTACACGAAGATGGAAGATATGTACAATCTGATCAAAGAAAAGCGGGTCTATATCAATCGCAGCATGGACGCCAGGTATCCGCTGATGGCGGACGCCATTTTTGCGGAAGATGAAATGCAGCTGATTCTCATGGTGTGGGGTATTCCGTGGGAGCGCATGACGCTCAGCCAGGCCAATATGCTGGTGATCATCGGCTATCTGATACAAAATGCGGTGCTGCGCGCCAACCGCTATCTGGAGGCGCTGGAGAATCAGCGCTACTTAGAGGGCACGCGGGTGCTCGGCGAGGAGGCGTTTTGCTCACTGGTCAAGGCTTATCTTACCGCCCGCAACAAAGGGCTTACCGAGTGTACGTTCCTGAAAGTGGACATCGGCGCGCATGACATCGAAGAAGCCGGGACACAGCTGACAAAATTGATGCGGCAGTCCGATTACATCGGGCAGATGCAGGGAACTATTTATGTGCTGCTCTGCAATACCAATGCCGCAGATGCAGATTTTGTTATGAAGCGTTTTGCGAATATCGGTTATCAGGGTTATATTCAGGAGGAGATGAATGTATGAGGAAAGTGATTTTCTTTTTCCTGATTTTGTTTTTCAACGCCCTGATTGCATTTCTTTATCTTATTTTCGGGCTTTTGCGGGCCGGAAAACGAAAGAAGAAGAGACGGGGAACCGGGGGTGTGCCCGCCGCAGCGGAAGGATTGGCGGAGACGCAGGATGGGGAAGGAGAGGACAGCAGGCAGAAAGCCGCGGACGGGCGGAAAATCAAGCAGGAAGCCGCGGACGGGGACAAGCGTGAGGGCAGGGCGGCGTATGTGATACGTTTTGTTGTGATGCTGTTGTGCCCGGTGGTGGGGATTCTGTTTTTTGGCGTCGGCCATCTGATGTATCTGTTTGTATTCCGAAAGGATGTGAACCTGGAGGATGTCGTGTTCAGCAAGGAGCGGGTGAAAACCAATGAGCGCGCCGACGAAGAGCGCGAGCGCAATATGGCCCCGCTTGAGGAGGCGATTGCGGTCAGCGACAAAGAGAGTCTTCGCAATCTGATGCTCAATGTCATCCGCGGTGATATCCAGAATTCGCTGGCAGCCATCTCACTGGCGCTCAATAGCCCGGATTCCGAGACTTCCCACTATGCGGCGTCCGTCCTTCAGGATGAGCTGAACAATTTCCGCGTCAATGTGCAGAAGCTGAGGCGGGAGATCGAAAAAGAAGAGGATGATGAGACGGATTGCGAAAAAACGCTGATTCCCTATATGAATAATGTGCTTGAACAGCGCGTTTTTACCGAAATGGAGCAGAAAAATATGGTGGAGCAGTTCGTGGAGACCGGGGAAGCGCTGTATCACAAGAACCGCTATCAATTGACGAGCCAGTATTATGAGTGGATATGCCTGCGCCTTCTGGATATCAGGGATTTTTCAAGGATGGAGCAGTGGTGCATCCGCGCGGCGGAGCAATATCCCGACGAGCTGTCAAGCTACACCTGTAAGTTAAAGCTTTACTTTACGGCGCAGCAGAGGGAGAAATTTTTTGAGACGCTCGATGATTTAAAGCAGTCGAGCATTGTCATAGACAGAGAAACATTAGAATTGATACGAACCTTTAGTTGAGGTGACAGAGGACGCAGGGAGGTGAAGACAATGTCCATGAATGTACTGACGATATTACAATTTTTGCAGATTTTGACCGTGTATCTGATTATGACGCTGCTGCTGCCGTCGGTGCTTCTATATTCCCACATCAAAAAGCTGAAATTTTCGGCCCGCTTTATGGTGTATCAGATGGTGGGGAATTTTTATATGATGAGCATTGTTTTCCTGTTGCAGCTGCTGCATATCTCAAACCGCGTCACACTGATTTTGTTCACAGCCGTGCCTTACGGCGTGGCTTATGTGGTGCTCAAAAAAAGGCATCCGGTGAAGATGGCAAAAAAAGCGCTCAACAATGCCGAGCGCCTTGCGGGCGGCCAGTTTGGCAAACGCCTGTTTATGCGCCGCGTGAGGACGAAAGCGTTCCGGTCTCTTCGGCGCATGGGCAGGCGCTGGCTTAGAAGTCTCGGGAGAAATTTTTTCGATCTTGTGCTGGTGGCGGCCCTGACGGCCGGCCTGTGCTATGCCTATGGCTCGAATCTGCTCTTCCACTACGGCTATTGCGAATCCGATCTGCCGGTGCACAATTACTGGATCAATTATCTGAGCCAAAATAAAATATTTGTCGCCGGTATCTATCCGTTTGGATTCCACTGCGTGATCTATTACCTGCACGAGGTGTTCGGCATTGCCACCTTTGTGCTGCTGCGCGTTTTTTGCTTTGTGCAGACGATCATGATTCACTATATGCTGCTGGCGTTTACCAAGAGCTGCTGCAAATCAAAATTTGCGCCCTATGTGGGCGTGTATATATACACGATGCTTGGCATTTTCGGCGAGAACACCTATATCCGCTACCACGCGACGCTGCCGCAGGAGTACGGCATGTTGTTCATTCTGCCGTCGATTTATTTCCTGTTTGCCTTTTTTGAGAAGCGTGGGAAAAGAGAGAAAGAAGATTTCTGGTATCTGGCGGGTTTTGCCGTCAGCTTCAGTATGACGTTGTCAGCGCATTTTTACGATACGATGATAGCCGGGCTATTGTGTGTCGGCGTGGCGGTGGGCTATTGTTTTCGCCTGTTCCGCAGAAAATACTTTGGCAAGGTGATGCTGGCGGGCTTTTTGGCGATCGTGATCGCCGTCTTTCCCATGGGAGTGGCGTTTGCCATGGGAACGCCGCTTCAGGGGTCGCTCGGCTGGGGCCTAAACGTTATCATGGGCAGGAACAATAAAACCAACACCACGACCACTACTACCACGGAGCGCGTGGAGGAGGACAGCGTGGAGGAGGACACGCAGGCCGGGGGCGCGGACACAGAAGCGGGGAGCGAGGTCATAGAGCCAGCGGAGAGTACAAAAGCAGGAAACCGGAGTGAGAATTCGCCGGAGGGAGAGAAGAGCGGAAGAAGCGAGCCGGCGGAGAGTTTAGAAGCGGACAGCCAAGCGGAGAGTACAGAAGCAGGAGATCAGAGTGAGAATTCGCCGGAGGGAGAGAAAAGCGGAAGAAGCGAGCCGGCGGAGAGCACGGAAGCGGACAGCCGACCGGAGAATACAAAAGCAGGAGCCCGGAGTGAGAATTTGCCGGAGGAGGACAGCACACAGAAAACGGCGCGAGCGGAATCGGAAAGCAAGCCCGGGGGTTCTGGGGCGGCAGCCCTCTCAGCGAAAGGGGCCGGAGTGCTTGTGGCGGCCGGGGGCGCGTCCTTTCCGCAGAAGATAGGAAATGTGCTAAGGCGCGCCTACCGGGGGTTCTGGGACGCTATGCGCATCTATGTAATCGGCGACAGTTATCCGGTATTTCAGTATGCGGTGCCGCTTTCTATGGCATTGCTGGCGCTGCTTGCAGCTATCTTCTTTTTGTTGCGGCGGACAGACTATGCGGCTCGTTTCCTCTCCATGAGCGCGGGGCTTGTGATGCTTGCCATATTGCAGGGCTCCTCGCGCATGGGGCTGCCGACCTTGATGGATGCGATTCGGACCTGTATCTTTTTCTCCTATGTCCTTGCGGCAGTGTGGGGAATGTGCGCGGACGGCATATTAGAGCTGATTTTCGGCTGGTTCAAAAAAAAGTGGATGTTGCATCTTGCTTCTATGGCAGTGCTTGCGGCATTGATTGTCACGACGAGCCGGGCGGGGCTTTTGCGCCCTCTGCCTGACCGCAAAGCATTGCAGACCAATGATGCGATCCTTTGCCTGACGAATATTTTGCACGACAACGAAGATTTTACCTGGACGATCTGTTCGGCGAATGACGAGCTGCGCATGGGCGAAGATTACGGTTACCATTATGAGGTGCACACATTTTTAAAGGAAATGGAAAATAAAGGGTCGAGCGGAAAAATTATCATTCCAACGCCCAGGGTGTACTTTTTTATCGAAAAAGTCCCGGTTACGTTCGCCAGGGCTTACGAGGGCGGCGAGCCCGTTGTGAGCGTGGATGCGGCGACGATGCGTCTGCCGCTTAGCGTCGGTATCAGTATGTATAAAGGGAATAACCGATGGATTGAGATGTCCAGATTATATTATTGGGCGCAGAAATTTATGGAAATATACCCCAATGAAATGACCGTATATTATGAGTCCGACAATTTTGTGTGTTACTGCGTGGAGCAGGATATGTACAGCCTGTTTAATTTCTCAATTGATTACGGTTACAATATGCTGGGTACGCAGTAGCCGGTTAATGGGGGTGGATGATGGTATCCCGTAGAAATTTTTTCACGATCACGGTGATTATGCTGGTGATTGTCTTTATGTTTCAGATTCCCGAGGTCGTAAAAGACAAGGTGAATCATTACGATAAAAATGAATATGAAGAATTGGATGTCAGTGGTTTGGACAAGGCAAACGCCCACAATGCGACCGCGGTTTCGGTAGAGCGGACGGGGAGATTTGTCGTTTTTATCGGCAGGCGCACGGACGGGGCGGGCGCCCTGGTGGGCGACTGGTGCGATTACACCAAGCGCTATGTGGAATATTACGATAAGGTTTCAGATTATAGACCCAGGGAAAACTTACAGCCGGAGGTGATACTGGTTGATGCGGAGGCGTTGCATGGAAGCGAGGACAGCCGCAATCTGCTGCAGCTGGCGGAGGACGGCAACGATTTGATTTTTTGCACGCTGCCCGACGTGGAAGAGCTTCAGACCGATCAGGTGATGCGTAAACTTTTGGGGATACGTGAGATCGTTAAAAAAGAGGTAACGGTCGGTGGGATACGGCTGCTCGGCGGTTTCCTTTTGGGCGGGCAGAAAGACTACCAGCTCGGCGCCTCCACGGAGGAGACACAGCAGGATTTGGATTTGACGATGCCTTGGTATCGCGTATCTTCGGGCACAAAAAGTTATATGATGGGGCTGCTTGCGGAAAGCCCCAGTGACACAGAGTATGGGACGGAGGCCGACACGGAGGAGGAGTTAAAAAATGAAGACCTGCCGGCGATTATCTGGCGCAATAATGTAAACGGCTGTAAGGTTTTTGTAGTCAACGGTAATTATCTTAAGGACAATACGGGGCTGGGTTTTTTGAACGCCATGATGTCGGAGTTAAAGGCGTATGACATTTATCCTGTGATTAACGCCCAGAATCTGGTGGTGATCAATTTTCCTGATCTGGCGGACGAAAACGCCGGAGGGATGATGGAGCGTTACAGCCAGAGACTGAAAGCGGTTTACCGTGATATCGTGTGGCCGGGGCTGGTATCCGTAGCGCAGCAAAACTCGTTAAAGCTATCTCTGATGATTATGCCGCAGATGGATTATACGGATGATGTGGAGCCCGAGGGCGACACACTGATTTATTATATGAAGCTGTTTCAGGAGCAGGGAGCCGAGACCGGTCTTTCCGGCGTCTATGAGCAGGACAGCAGTCTCGATATCAAGCTGCGCATCGACACCTCCTTTTTTGGCGAGGTCGTGCCTGATTATGCGATCCTGTCGTTTTATCAGGGCAATATGACCAAAGAGGAAGTTGACGACGCCCTAGAGCGTGATATGCTTGCCAAAGTGCGGACCGTATTTACCGACTATCAGGCGACCCGCCCCCTGATTTCCTATTGGAATCAATCGGTTCTAAGACAGAGCGGCATCACGGACGGCTACAACCATACCTTTGGGGACAACCTTAGGATGACAAGCATACAGACGGCGCTCGGCTATTCGACGATACAGGTGGACGTCAACCCCGTGGCATATCCGAGCAGCGACGGGGAGACATGGGAGAAATTGTCCAAGAAATTTGCCAGCAATACGGGAACTTATTGGAAGAACTATTCCTGTTTTGACAAAACGACGCTCGCCGAAAGCGACCTTAAGGTGCGGCGTTTTCTCGCGCTGGATTATGTGCAGAGGAGAGAGGGAAACGAAATACAGTTGGAGCTTCGCAATTTTGATCAACAGGCGAGCTTTATTTTAAGGACGCACGGCGAGGTGTTAGCGTCCGCGCAGGGAGCCTCCTTTGTAAAGATTGAGGATGGCGCTTATCTGATTGAAGCCGAGACAAACCGGGTGACGCTCAAACTGGAAGAGGAGTCGCACAGAACGTATTATTAGGCAGGAGATTTGGCGAAGCGACAGATCGGGGTTCGCCGTGCGGAAACGAGGATAGAGATGGCAGGTTATTTAAAGGTCTGCATTGTGGCAGAGGGATGTTATCCATATGTGGTGGGCGGCGTTTCCAGTTGGATTCACAGCCTGATTAAATCGTTCCCGGAAGTGGAGTTTATCTTGCTCACGATCGTGGCAAACCGCTCCTACCGCGGAAAATTCGTGTACGAGCTGCCGGAAAATCTGCTTGAGGTGCATGAGCTGTATCTGGAGGACGAGGACTGGTGCGCAGCCCGCAAAGAGAAGGGAAAACGATTTAAGTTAAACGAAAAAGAATACCAGGCGATGCGCAGCCTGATCTTGAATCAGGAAATCGATTGGCGCACGCTGTTTAAATTTTTCCGCAAGCCGGGTCTGTCGCTGAATGATCTGCTGATGGGCGAGGATTTCTTTAAGATTGTGTTGGATTGTTACAATTTAAATTATAGCCAGGTGGTATTTTCAGACTTTTTGTGGACGCTGCGTTCTATTTATCTGCCGTTGTTTCATACCTTAAAAATGGATGTCCCCAAGGCGGATCTCTACCACTGTGTCGCCACCGGATACGCCGGGGTGCTCGGCAGTATGGCAAATTACCGCCATGGAAGCAGGCTGTTGATATCCGAGCACGGAATCTATACCAGAGAGCGCGAGGAAGAGCTGATCAAGGCCAAGTGGGTAAAAGGAATCTACAAGAATATCTGGATTGAGCAGTTTCGCAAGATGTCGAAGCTTGCCTACGACAAGGCGGATGTGGTGACCAGTCTTTACGAGCACGCAAGAGAATTGCAGATTGAGCTGGGATGCCCGGAGGAAAAGACCGTGGTGACGCCAAACGGCATCAATGTGGAGCGGTTCGACGAGCTGGCGCCCAAGACAGAGGAGGACGAGGGGTATATCAATATCGGCGCGGTGCTGCGCGTCACGCCGATCAAGGACGTCAAGACGATGATTCAGGCATTTGGCTATGCCAAGGCCAGGCAGAAGAAATTAAAGCTCTGGATTATGGGGCCATATGATGAGGATGAAGAATATGCCGCAGAGTGTTTCGATCTGGTGGAAACCATGCAGATTCGGGACGTGGTGTTCACCGGCAGGATTGACGTCAAGGACTACCTCGGCAGGATGGATATGACGATACTCACGAGCATCAGCGAGGGACAGCCCCTGACCATTTTAGAGAGCTATGCGGCGCATAAGCCGGTGATTGCCACGGATGTGGGCAACTGCCGCGGCTTGATCTACGGGGAGGGGGACGAGTTCGGGGCGGCGGGTATCCTGACCCACATTATGAATATTGAAGAGATCTCACATGCCATTTTAGAGCTTGCCAACAACACGGAGCAGCGCTTGCGCATGGGGGAGAACGGCTATCAGCGTTTAATGACAAAATATAAAATATCGGATATGAAAAAGACATATGACAAGATATACACCGATTTTGAGGAGGGGCTGGCGCGCAACTGGGCCGAGGACTGGTAAGTCCCCAAGTGGCATGAGGTGTGAAAAATAATTGTCTGCTTTGCGGGCAGGGATAAAAATTGGTTTTGCGACAGGAAAGGAGTAGAGGACATGGCTGGAATAGGGGTGAGACTGAACCAGATATTTGAAAAGAATTCGCTGATTTCCGATTTGATCGGCTTTGGCTACAGCACCGTGGTCACGGTGGCGCCGATGTTTCTGGTAATCGGAGATATTCTTTTGATGGGAAAGGTGCTGGGATTGTCCGATGTCAGTTATGCGCCGCGCGAGCTGTTTTCCTGCACGATATTGTATATTTTTATTTTTTCCCTGCTGACGGCGGCGCCCTTTAATGCGGTGCTCTCCCGCTATATGTCGGATACGATTTATGAGGACCGCTATGAGGATATTATGCCCTGCTTTTATATGGGCCTGCTGATGAACGTGGTGACGGCGTTTCTTTTGGGTGTGCCGTTCTGCCTGCATGAGGTTTTCGTCGGCAAGCTGGGCGTGCTCTATGTGTTTACCGGTTTTTGCGGCTATATGGCGCTCGTGCTCGTGTTCTATTCCATGCTCTACCTCTCGATCTGTAAGGACTATAAGAAAATCTCGGCGTTTTTCTTTGTCGGGATGGCGGTCGCCTTTTGCGTCGCCCTGTTTTTGCGCCTGGTATGCGCGCTTCCGGTCACGGATTCTATGCTCGCGGGGCTGGTCGCGGGATTTATTATGATCGCCTGCGAGGAGATTGCGATGATCAAGCGCTATTTTAAAAAGAACAGCGGCAGGTATCGGCCGGTGCTTACCTATTTTAGAAAGTATTGGATGCTGATTGTCACGAATTTCTTTTATATATTGGGACTTTATGTACACAACTTTGTATTTTGGACCACAGATCTGAAAATGGTGGTGGCGAGCAGTTTTGTCTGCGCGCCGTCCTATGATTTGGCGAGCTGTATCGCTATGTTTACCAATATTTCCGCCACGGTAATTTTGATTTCAAGGCTGGAGATGAATTTTCATGAAAAATATAAGGGCTACTCGGAGGCCGTGATCGGAGGGCGGGGACTTGATATCCGCACCGCGCAAAAGCGCATGTTCCGACAGTTGGCGAGCGAGCTGATGACTTTGGCGCGCATACAGTTTATCATCTCCGTTGTAGTATTTTTGCTGTGTGTGGTATTTTTGCCGCAGTATGGTTTTTCGGGTCTGGTGATGCAGATTTATCCTTGTCTGGCAGCAGGTTATTTCAGCCTGTTTCTGATGTATTCGGCCATCATCTTTTTGTACTACTACAATGATCTGACGGGTGCGCTCATGACCGCGACAATCTTTGTGGGCACGACGTTTGCGGTGAGCATCGTCGCCACAAGACTGCCGGAGGCTTGGTATGGCGTGGGTGTTGTCGCGGGTTCTCTGCTCGGCTGGTGCGTGGCGTATTTCCGTCTTCGCTGGGTGGAACGGAATATGGATGTGCATGTATTTTGTCAGGGAAGGCTGATTGACTATGGCAAGGGAATCCCGGAGCCGTCGAAAGTCTACGATGTCAGAGAGGCGCGCAGGGAGGCCAGAAAAAGAGAGCGGGAAGCGGAAAGGATGGCGGAGAGCAGAAGATGACAGTGGCAGGCATTTTACGGTTGGTTGTTGTGGCGGAGGGAATGATATTGTTGATGATGGCGTTTTTGTCCTTTGTTTACCGAAAAATGACAGAGGGCATAGCCTTAAGCTGGGGAGGCTTCGCCGCCATTTTGATATTGGCGGGGGCGGTGCCGGCCTTTGCGGGCTGGAGCAGTTCGATTCCCCCGGGGGCGGTGCCGGCCTTTGTGATTGTCACGGCCGCCACGCTGCTCGGCGTGTTTTATTTAAGCTGTGCCGTTTCGCAGCTGATTCGCAAGAATCAGGAGCTTGCGATGCATGTATCCCTGCTGAATCAGGAGAATGAGAGCATATTGGAAGAGCTACAGGCGATAAGGGAACGGGAGAAATGAAAAAAAGTGTGCTGTTTGTGATCAATACATTGGGGCGTGCGGGCGCCGAGACGGCGATGCTGGAGCTATTGCGCCAATTCCCGAAAGAGCGCTATGAGGTGTCTTTGTATGTGATGTTGGGGCAGGGGGAGCTGGCGGCGGAACTGCCCGCGCATGTACATCTGCTGAATCCGACATTTTTGCAGACGTCGGTGCTCTCGGCCGAGGGGCGGCGTTTTATGATGCGCACCGTGCGCAAAAGTTTTTTCCACAACGGCGGTATCGGGAAAAAGCTTGCAGGGCTGCTTTGCAATGGCTTTGATATGTTGCGCAAGAAGAGGGTGCAGTTGGATAAACTGCTCTGGCGCACCGTTTCGGACGGGGCGGATTACCCCGCGGAAGAATATGATCTGGCGATCGCCTTTTTGGAGGGAGCCGCGACTTATTTTGTGGCGGATCATGTGAGGGCCAAAAAGAAGGCCGCGTTTGTCCATATTGATTATTTGAGCGCCGGATATACCAGAAAGCTTGATCGGGGGTGCTATGACGTTTATGACCGAATCTTCGCCGTATCGCAGGAGGTGAGGGAGAGCTTTTTAGAATTTTACCCGGAATATAAAGACAAGACGGGAATCTTTCACAATATCATCAACGCAGACCGGGTGAAGCGGGAGGCTTTGGAGGGGGAAGGGTTTACGGATGATTATGCGGGCGCCCGCCTTTTGACCGTGGGGCGGTTAAATTATCAAAAAGGTTACGACATTGCATTGCTGGCGTTAAAGCAGGTGAAAGAAAGGGGCTATGACGTGCGCTGGTATGTGCTGGGAGAGGGAGAAGAGCGGGAGAACATCGAGCGCCAGAGAAAAGCGCTGGGGCTGGAAACGGATTTTGTGCTCTGCGGAGCCAAAGAAAATCCCTATCCGTATTACAGAGAGTGCGATATCTATGTGCATGCGTCGCGTTTTGAGGGGAAGAGCATTGCCATAGAGGAGGCCCAGATGCTGGGCTGTACGGTGATCGCTTCGGATTGTACCGGCAACCGCGAGCAGGTTGTGCACGGGGAGGACGGCGTCCTGTGCGCGCTCTCTGCGGGGGCGGTCGCGGAAAGTATCATGAAGCTGCTTACGGATGCGTCTCTTCGGCAAAAGCTTGGGCGCGCGGCGGCGGGGAAACAGAGAAACAGGGAGAACGAAATGCATTTGCTGCTGGAATTAATGTAAGGGGTGTCTTACTTATGAGCGAGAGAAAACAAAAGGAAGTATTGATCATTATACCTGCCTATAATGAGGAAAAGAATATCACACATGTGCTGGAACAGTTGGAAAGCCCAGAGATTCAGTCGTTTGCAGATGTGCTGGTGATGAATGACGCCTCCTACGACAGGACCAACTGGATTGTCAAGGACCGCAAACATGTGCTGGTAACGCATGTGTTTAATCTGGGATACGGCAGTGCGCTGCAGCTGGGATATAAGTATGCCATCCGGCGCAATTACAGATATGTCATTCAGATGGATGCCGACGGGCAGCATGATGTGTGCAATATTCCCAAACTGTATGAGGCGCTTCGGGCGGCGGATGATGCGGGGAACACCCCGGATATCGTGCTGGCTTCCCGCTTTATGAAGGGAAGCTCGGCCTACCATACTTCCGGGGTAAAACGCTTTGCCTATCAGCTCTTTCGGCTCATGATACGCGTCGTCACGGGCAGGCACATCACGGACCCGACGACCGGGCTGCAGGGGCTCAACCGCCGCACGGTGCTCTACTATTCCAAATATAACCACTATGACGACAAATACCCTGACGCCAACATGATTATGCAGATGCTTCTGCTGGGACTTGATATCAGGGAAATCCCGGCGGTGATGCATCCGCGCACCCAGGGAGTCAGTATGCATTCCGGGCTAAAACCGGTGATGTATATGATGCGGATGTTTTTCAGCGTTTTAGCGGTAATCTTCCGCATTAAAATATTTAAGATTGACACGAAGGAAAGTATATCGGATGAGCTTCATGAAACGTAAAAGTAAGCGGGAGTTTTTGGCAGCGCCGTTTGCCGAGAGCAGGGCGGTTCTTGACAACCCCTCGCGCGGCTGGTATCAGATTCACACTTTTTTGCTGGAGCGGGAGGTGGATTTTGACGAGCTGACATGGTCGCTTCAAAAGGAGGACAGACTGGCGCTTGTTTTTTTGCAGATCGGCGCCTTTCGCACGGCGCCGATCTCCGCAGAGGCGTTGGAGAGGCTGGCGAAAATCCTGTCATTTTTCAGAGAACATAACAAAGAGATGATCATAAGAGTCGCCTACGACAACGAGGGAAACGGCATCACGGCGGAGCCGGATTTTTTGGCGGAAATCGAGGGACATATGAACAGCATAGGCCCTTGTATCCGGCAGTTTGCGGACAGCATACTGGTGGCGCAGGGGCTTTTTGTCGGCAGCTGGGGGGAAATGCACGATTCTAAGTTTCTGGCGCAGGATAAGCTGAAGAGACTGGCAAGGACTTGGCGGCTGGCGCTTGGGGAGCAGATACCGGTCGCGGTGCGCACGCCGGGACAGTGGCGGCTGCTGTATCCGCCGGGGCAGGAGGCGGCGCAGACGAACACGGGCCTGTTTGACGACGGGATGTTTGCGAGTGTCAGCCATCTGGGCACATTTGGCGTCAAGTCCAGGGAGGAGGCGGCGTGGGAGGAACCCTGGAGCCCTGCTGTGGAGAGAGGCTTTGTGGCTGCGCTTGCCAGACATGTGCCCTACGGCGGGGAGGCGCTTGCGGCCGCGGATGAGACGGCAAAGCAGTATGACGCGCCAGCCGGCGTCGTGGAGGAAATGCGCGCGCTCGGCGTATCGTATTTGAATCGGGTCCATGACGCCCGAAGAATCGGGATGTGGAGAGAGCAAATCTGCCAGGCCGCCGATTTGGCGGCGGCTGGGCAGCAGAGTGAGTTGTGGCAGGGCGTTTCTGTTTTTGATTATATCGGCGCTCATCTGGGATACCGCTATGTCGTGCGCGGAGCGGTTTTTGTGGAGAAGAGAGAGCCGTATGTTTCCCTGCGCATAGAGAATACGGGTTTTGCGCCGTGCACGAGGGCGCTGGACCTCTATCTGGTGTTTGCGGAGGAACAAACGGCGGTTGGATTCGATGACGTTTCGCACGATGCGTCTGTGCTGGAGTTATGCGAAAGCGGGCAGATTGCAGGGACATACACGCCGGTTCCAGGAGAGCTGCATCGGCTTGGGCAAGGCTTAGAGACCACGCTGGAAGCGCCGCTGCCCAAGCTTGGCCCGGGAACCTATCGTCTATACCTGGCGCTGCGCCAAAAGGAAAGCGGGCAAACGATTTATTTTGGCAACGAGCCCGTTGCCAGGCAAGTATATCTGGGGCGGCTTATTTTGCGACTGTGAATGATAAGATCAGATAACCGTTTTCGGAGAGGCGCAGTGTGTTGGATAGCTTGATGTGGCGGCCTAGCGTCTCATCATACAATTGAAAATAGATATAATAACGGCCTTCCCCCAGAGCGCGGATGTCGATGGGAGCGTTTAAAGTGACGGTTTCGCCCGGCAGCCATGTCCTGGTGTCCGTTTCAAAGGGATAGGAGCCCAAAAGCCCGCCGGATGCGGATACGATGAAAGCCGTGGGAGTAAACGCGCGGTAGCCTGCCGAAAAGCCGCTGTTTTGCAGGGTCAGGGACAGATTGGCAGTCTTGTCGTGGAAGGTGTCAAAGCTCAGGGCGGCGGACAGCAGATCGTAGCGGTAACCCATGTGGCTGCCGATATAATCGTAGCCGTTTGTGCCCGCAAAACAGTCGTCCCCTTCGTAGGTGGAGGCGCGCCATTTGTCGAGCACGGCGGCGTCGTAGCCGCAGTCGAGATAGGAGACGTGCATGGCGGCAAGGTCTGTGACGGCATTGGCAAAGTCATTCAAGGGATTGTCGAGCACGACTTCGCCGCCGTTGGGCACATAGTTGCAGAGTGTATTCTGGAACGCGATCTCTTCCTCGCGCGTTCCCTTGTCGGTCAGTTTTTCGGCCATTTTGATGGAGTTTTCCCCGTAAGTGCCAAGGTCGCTTGCGGAGCCCAGCATGCCGTCGTTAAATAGTCCAAGGCGCGCGGAGACGGAACCGGAAAAAGCCTCCTCCTCTTTTAGCGCCTCATAGGTGCCGCTTATGGCGCGCCAGTGGGCGGGTGTGCGCACGGAAAGAAAGATGGCGGGGTCCGTGACAGCGGCCAGATGTTCGGCCAGCATACACATGGTTTCCGCTGCCATGTAGTTGGAATTGTTCATCTCCCCGCAGTTTCCCACATAGATGCCCTGCAGGAGGTAGACGCAGTCTGTGTATTGATTGACGACGGCGGCGGTCTGGTCCATGTGCTGCAAAATGACCGACACGTCGGAAGGCTCCGTCTCTTTGGCCTTGCCGTTCCAGTCATAGAGGAAACGCAGAATCAGTTGATTGCCGTGCGACTGCCAGAGGGAGAGGATATCGGAGAGCTGTGTGAGGCCCTGCTCGCTGATGGCGGAGGCATTGTAGTCGCGCAGATTGATTTCCAACAGCACGAGCTCGTGGGGATACGCTGCCGCAGTCCGTTCCATGGCGTTAAGATCGGGCGGCGTCTCGTCGGAGAGCGCGTAGCCAAAGATCTGATACCATCCCTGATAGGGGTTGTCTAAGGCGCGGTCCGTGGCGCCAAAGCGCTCCGGCTCGACCGTCAGCGTAAAATAATAGCGTTGATAGAGAAAAAAGACGACGCCGCTGACGGCGGCAAGCAGCACGATTATCGACAAAATAAGAATAACGGATTTTTTTTTCATAGGGGCCTCGCTTGTGGTATACTGTAATCATAGATGGATAATCCATTATAGCATATTTTAAATCTTTCTGTAGACCAATTTTAAGGGATTTTGTGTTGCCAGATCTGAAAGAATGGGGGGTTCATGTCCTGGTTAATGTTTGACGGCAGGGTGAACGGTGACAGGAAAAGGAGACGGATATGTCGAGAGAACAGGAACGTATTGATTTTGTCATGCCCTGGGTGGATGGCGCCGACCCGGCGTGGCTCGCGGAAAAAAGAAAGTACGACCCAAACGGCGCGCTCGGCGCGGCCTGTGAGCGTTTCCGCGATTGGGACAATCTAAAATACTGGTTCCGCGGCGTGGAAACGTTTGCGCCCTGGGTGGGTATGATTCATTTCATCACCTGGGGGCATCTGCCAACGTGGCTGAACACAGCGCATCCGAAACTTCATATCGTGCGTCACGAGGATTATATACCGGCTCCATATCTGCCCTGTTTCAGCAGCCATCCGATCGAGCTGAATATGCACCGCATTGCGGGGCTTGCGGAGCAGTTTGTCTATTTCAACGACGACTTTTTTCTGCTGCGCAGCGTTGCCCCCGAAGATTTTTTTGTGGGCGGCCTGCCCTGCGATATGCTCGCCTTTCAGCCGGTAGTGGCCAATCCGGCCAATCCTTTGATGTCGCATATCTATTTGAATAATACGCTGGCGCTGTGCAGGCATTTTGGCAAGCGGGAAAATGTAAGAAAGCAGCCGGGCAGTTATTTTAAGATCGGATATCCGCCGCTTTACTTTTTCTATAATCTGCTGGAGCTTGCGTTTCCGCTCTATACGGGATTTTATACGGTTCACGGGCCGTCTTCATTTTTGAAGGGGACATTTGACGAGGTTTGGGGGAAAGAGGGGGAACTGCTCGATCGGACCTGCCGCCACAGGTTCCGCGACAAAGAGGACGTCAGCCAGTATCTGCTCAGGGAATGGCAGAAGCTAAGCGGCAGATTCCGGGCGAAAAATATTACCGGAGAGTTCGGCTATTTTAATGTGGAGAGCCGCAATCCGAAGCTGGTGCGTACCATTTTAAAGCGTAAAAAGAAAATCATATGCGCGAATGACGCCAATAGGCCGATTGATTTTGAGGGCGCTAAGACAGAGATAAACGCTGCCCTAGAGCAGATATTGCCGGAGAAATCGGCATTTGAGAAATGACTATGAATCACAGAGTAAAACCGGAAATCAAAACGAGAACTGAATATTCGGCGCGCAATACAACGGTGGCGCTCATCTCGCGTCTGACTGCGATCGTCATGGGCTATCTGCTGCGCGTGGTGTTTACCCATACGCTCAGCGAGAGCTATGTGGGGGTAAACGGCCTTTTCATCGACATCATCAACGTGCTTTCGCTCTCGGAAATGGGGATTGGAACGGCGATCACCTACGCGCTCTACCGCCCGATTGCGAGGGGGGATATCGAAAAGCAAAAATCCCTGATGCGGCTGTTTCAAAAGTTTTACCGTCTGGTGGCAGTGCTTGTGGCGCTCGCGGGACTTTCGCTGATTCCTTTTATGGATATTTTGATCAAGGACTATGAGAATGTGCCGCACCTGACGCTGATTTACCTATTGTATCTCTTAAATACCATCTGTTCCTATCTTCTGGTATACAAAAAGACGTTGATGGACGCCCACCAGCTTTTGTATGTGGGCACTTTTTATCAGACGCTCTCGTGGGCCGTGCAGGATATTTTAAAGATGGCTGTGCTTGTGATCTGGCATGACTTTATTTTGTTTTTGCTGATCGGCATTTTATCGACCGTGGTCTGCAATCTCTGTATTTCCGTCAGCGCCAACAGGCGTTATCCCTTTTTGAGGGACAGGGACGTTTTGCCCCTGCCGAAGAAGGAAAAGAAAAAGATTTTTGCCGATATCCGTGCCATGCTGATGCACAAGGCGGGCACCGTGATCGTCAACAATACCGATAATCTGCTGCTCTCAGCCTTTGTGGGCCTTGCCAGCGTGGGAAGCTACTCGAACTATTACCTGGTGATCGGCTCGATTCGCCAGCTTTTGAACCAGGTGTACCAGGGAATCACCGCCAGCGTGGGCAATCTCGGCGCGACGGAGGAGGAAGGGCACATCCGGCGGGTGTTTGAGGCGGCGACATTTGTGGGACAGTGGATGTACGGGTTTTCTTTTATCTGCCTGTTTGAGCTGTTAAATCCGTTTATTGAGATCAGTTTTGGAGCGCAGTTTTTGTTTCCCAAAGAGATTGTCTTTATCCTGTGCTTAAACTTTTTTTTGAACGGTATGCGAAACGCCGCCATCACCTTTCGGGATTCCATGGGGCTGTTTTGGCATGACCGCTATAAGGCCATCGTCGAGGCGGTGCTCAATCTGGTAATCTCCCTGCTGCTCGTGCGGCAGATGGGAATCATGGGTGTATTTTTGGGCACGCTCTTTAGTATGCTGCTCACGTCGTGTTGGGTCGAGCCGTATGTGCTCTACAAGCACGGATTTCACAGCTCATGCCTGCCCTATTTTGGCAGATGCCTGCTCTACTTCGCATGGATTGCCATCGTCTGGTGTGTGACCGATCAAATCTGCATCCGGGCGACGGCGGCCGTGGCGAGTATATGGGGCGTGTTCCTGCTGCGCTTTCTGTTTTGTATGCTGGTGCCGAACCTGATGTTTTTCCTGCTCTATTTTAGAACCCAGGATTTTCGTTATGTGATAAAGAAAGCATGGGGCTTGCTGCACAGATAATGCAGACTGTTTGGTTATTCATGCGCAGAGGCAGCGCAGCAATTTGTGCGCAAAAGCAGCGCAGCAATTTGTGCGCAAAAGCGGCGCAGAAATGGAGAAAACGATGAAGAGAGAGGAAGCGGAATTACTCGAACAGTTACAATATGCGCTGCAAGCGCCGCCCATACCGTCGGACGGTTTCTTTTGCCTGCAAGAGCCGGAAGAGATGCTTGCGCTTGCGCGCGAACACGCCGTGATGCCGCTGCTCTATCACTTATGCGAGGTGCCTGGCAATCTGACAGACGCGCAGCGGACGGCGATTCAGACGGCGGCCAAAACCGCGGTGCGCACCAATTACCGTCTGCTGTTTGTCACGAAATTTGTGACCGAATATCTGCGGGAGCACGGAATCTGTGCCATCGTGCTTAAGGGTGTGGCGACGGCCTCCTATTATCCGGTGCCGGAGCTGCGCAAGTCCGGGGATGTCGATCTGCTGATTCCGGGAGAAGCAGATTTTGCAAGAGCCATAGAGCTGTTGCGGCAGGCGGATTTTGAGCCCTGCGAAAAGCAGGACGCTCTGCATCACCTGGAGTTAAAAAACAAAGAGGGAATCTGTGTGGAGGTGCACCGCATCCTGGCGGAGCCCTTCGAGAGCAAAAAGGTGAACGCCTACCTGGAGAGCCTTTTGCCGGAGTATGGCAGGGAGGTGGCGGAAAATGATGCCTGGGGATTTCCTTTTTGTCAGCCCGCGGACGGCTGTCACGCGTTTTATCTTATTCTTCATATGTTACAGCATTTTCTGCGCGCCGGTTTCGGGCTTAAGTTTCTGTGCGACTGGGTGGTATTTTGGAACCGCCCGGTGGAGGAGCCGCAAAAACAGACATTTCTCCGTTTGGTGGAGGGGAGCCGTACCGGAGGCTTTGTCGGTATTATGACCGCGGCGTGCGTAAGATATCTGGGACTGCCGGGGGAGCGGGTGGCGTTCATTCTCGAAACGTATCCGGCCGACGGGGAAGTCGAAGCGTTTATGGAGGAGATCTTTGGTGCGGGGGAGTTCGGGCATGTGCGCGAAAACCGCATGGTCGCCATGCGAACGGGAGGAATCCTCTCCTATGCGCGGGAGTTTCATCATCAGATGCATTTAAATTATCCAAGGGCCGGAAAGATTTTTTTATTGTGGCCGGCGCTCTGGTGCGCGACGCTGGCGCGGTTTTTGTACAACAATCATGCCGTGCGCGGCGTAAAAAGCACGGAAATCCTGCGGGAGGCCGGAAAGAGAAGCCGTCTGGTGGAAAAAATGAAGCTTTTTTCACCGTAGTTAGCGTTTCCTAAAAGGTTAGAATGAATCATGAATACAGTCAGTCGGGAGTTGTTCGCCGCTATCCATGAAGATAAGTGGCTGAGTATAGAATATAAAAATAAAGAAGAGGAAATTACGAAGTACTGGATTGGAATTCGGGCCGTACAGCCCAAGCAGCGCCGTCTTACGGTGGAGGGGTTTCATCTGACAAGGTATACGACGCAGGAGCTGTTTATCTATCTGGACGCGATCGTTTCGGCCCATGTGGTAGACGGCTCCTACTACCCTGTGCCGCGGGAACTCAAGGAGGAGCTTTATCTGCATCCCGAGCGCTATGCGTCGGTCTTTTCACAGACGGCCAATCTGAAAATATTAAACTATCTGGCGGACTGCAACCGGCTGGATGGGACGCCTTATAAAACGGATTATGCGCTGATTGATAAACTGGACGCGGATGTGATCGGCAGGGAAGGGGTGTACCTGACCAAAGAGCAGTTCGGTGCGATTGTGCGCCAGTTCCAGATGGCCGCAAGGAGCACGGGCGCGCGCTTAAAGCTCAAGCAGCTTGCGCTCAATGTGCTTAGCATCCCGACCAGGCAGGGGCTGTATGTGCTGCTGCACCGCAAACTGCGGCTGGATGTAAAGAACTGCCGACTGATACCGGCGGAAGAGATCACGGTCTGCACGGAGTTTACCATAAACGGCGCAAGACAGAGTGTCCGCCGTTTTTTGGACGCCCAGGATTATGAGCTGTTGGAGGACCCAGAGGCGCACCTGGAGCAGATAAAAAACTGTATTACCGCGTCCAATCCGCAGATAAGCGGTGTGGACGACAGGCCGTATCTGATTGCGCTGGGGATGGAGATGCTGGTCGATTTACAGAGCGAATACGCCTATATCGCAAAGCTGTTCGAGATCGGGCAGCCCACCGTGCCGCTGTCAGCGTTTTTCGGCGGCCTGCTAAAGCGGCCGGGCAGGCGCAAAAATCTGCCCATTGCGCTGCTCTTTGGCAGCGTCAATCTCGATCAGCTTCTGGCAATCCACAATGCCATGAAATACCCGCTGACCTATGTGCAGGGGCCTCCGGGAACCGGTAAGACGAGCACGATTGTCAATACGCTGGTGACGGCGTTTTTTAACGAAAAGACAGTGCTCTTTTCCTCTTACAATAATCATCCGATCGACGGCGTCTGCGAAAAGCTGACGCGGATACCGTATCAGGGAAAAGAGATTCCGTTCCCAATCATCCGCCTGGGGAATGACGATAAGGTAAAGGAAGCGCTGCTTACGATGCGAAGGCTTTATGAGGAAACGCAGAACGTCAAGATTTTTCCCAATACCTTAGACCGCAGAAAGGATAAGAGAATCGACCAGACGAGGGCGCTCACCGCGCTGCTTTTGCGCCATGAGGAGAAATTAGATCTGATGGAGCGAAAAGAGGCTTTGCAAAAATTGTGGGAGGAGAATCAAAAATACCTTCAATTTCAGACCTATCTCACCGGCGTACAGCTTTGTGCGATCGACGAAAAGCTGAAACGTCTAGGTGAGGTGACTGAGGAGGAGGCGCTAAAACTCGTGCTTTCCGACGAGGAGGAGTTCAAACAATATCTCTATTATGCCTCGGCCAGATGTATCAAGCGGCTCGGAGAGCCCAAGTATGAAGACCTGCGCAAAATTATCTACCATGAAAAGGAGAGCGAGCGGGTAAAGCTGTTTCATGAGTATTTGAGCAGGGCGGAGAACGTCAGGAAATTTTTGCGCATTTTTCCGATCGTGGCGACAACCTCGATCTCCGCGCACCGGATAGGGGAACCGGACACCTACTTTGATATGACCGTCATGGATGAGGCGAGCCAGGGAAATCTCGCGATTTCGCTTTTACCGATACTGCGCGGGAAAAACCTGCTGCTGGTCGGCGATCCGCAGCAGCTTAGCCCCGTGATTTTGCTCGACCCAAAAGACAACGCAAAGCTGCGCAAGATTTATCATGTGCCGCAGGAGTATGACTATATCAAAAATTCCATCTATAAAACGTATCTCGCCTGCGACGCCGTCAGCGAGGAAATCCTCTTAAGCCACCACTACCGCTGCGACCGAAAGATTATTGAATTTAATAACCGCAAGTATTATCATGGCAAGCTGGTGGTGGAAACAAAGGCCCGCAGCGAGAATCCGCTGGTGTTCTGGGATATGGCGGAGGACGTGAGCCCCTACAAAAATACGGCGCCCAAGGAGGCGGCAGAGGTGGTGGAGTTTATTCTTAATAACCGGGAAAAAAGCATCGGCGTCATCACGCCGTTTACCAACCAGAAAGAATACCTCAATCTGCTGCTGCGCAGGCAGGGCATCGAGGATGTGACATGTGGGACGGTACACGCGTTTCAGGGAGATGAAAAGGATATTATCTTATTTTCTCTTGCGCTCACGGACAAGACCCATCCCAAGACTTACGGCTGGCTGAAAAATAATAAAGAACTGATCAATGTCGCGACGTCCCGCGCCAAGGAACAGTTGATTGTGATATCCAGCCGCAAAGAGCTCGAACGCCTTCACGCGGGGACTGTGGGGAGCGGCCAGTGCGATGCTTCGGCGGGAAAGGAAGAGGGAAAGCGGGGAGAATGCACGGGACGGGCGGATGTGGATGTTGCGGGAGAGCTGCCGGAGAGGCTGGAGACGGACGATATGTATGAGCTGGTGCAGTATGTGGAGAGCAACGGAACCTCAAAGATTACCGCCAGAATCAGCGATTCGAGGGCGTTGGGCATCAAGCCTTACAGTGAGACGACGGAGCGCGTGTTCTTTGACACGCTCAATCATGCGCTCGGCAATGTGCTCAACACCGAGCAGAAGTGTGAAGTGAAAAGGGATGTGGACATTGCCGATATTCTGCCGGGGCAGGGGCCGGCCAAGACGCTGTTCGCCGGCGGTCATTTTGATTTTGTGGTCTATGAAAAAGAGGCGAAGAGCGAGGGCCGGCCGGTGCTCGCCATCGAATTGCAGGGCCGGCAGCCGTTTGACGAGGAATATGTCGCGGCGCGCAGCAGGAAAAAAGAGGAGCTTTGCAGAGAAAGCGGCCTGGAGCTGATTCATATTGAGCATTCCTATGCCAGGCGTTACCAGTATATCAAGGAGATTTTGATCAATTATTTTCAGCATATTTAAAAACGAAATGGAATTTTGTTGTCAGCCGTAAGAATAAGGAGATTTCTATGGAACGGACAGTTGGGATTGGGATACAAAGCTTTGACAAGATCATAGAAAATAAATATTTTTATATAGATAAGACTGATTTTATCAGGGAATGGTGGGAAAACGGGGATGATGTTACTCTGATTACCCGTCCGCGTCGTTTTGGGAAAACACTTAATATGAGTATGACCGAGCAGTTTTTTTCTATAAAATATGCCGGTCGCAGCGATTTATTTGCAGAATTGTCTATTTGGCGGAATGAGGCGTACAGACGGCTGCAAGGCACCTATCCTGTTATTTCTTTGAGCTTTGCGAATATAAAGGAAACAAATTATAAGAATACCCGAGATAAAGTTTGTCAAATTCTTACAGAACTTTTCCGAGACCATAATTTCTTATTGAAAAGTGAGGCGTTAAGCGACGAGGAAAAAGAAGAATTTAAAAAGATATCGGTGGATATGGACGATGTGAGTGCAACATTGGCCTTGCACTGTCTTTCCAAATATCTTTACCGTTATTACGGAAAGAAAGTTATTATTCTTTTAGATGAATACGATACCCCGATGCAGGAAGCTTATGTAAACGGTTATTGGGAGGAATTGGTATCTTTTACCAGAGGTTTGTTTAACGCTGCTTTCAAAACGAATCCTTGGCTGGAGCGTGGTATTATGACCGGGATAACAAGGGTAAGTAAAGAATCTATGTTTTCTGATTTAAATAATTTGGAGGTTGTAACGACAACTTCTAAAAAGTATGAAACAGCTTTTGGTTTTACAGAACAGGAAGTATTTACTGCTATGGAAGAGTATGGGCTTTCGGACAAAAAGGAAGACGTGAAAAGCTGGTACGACGGTTTTACTTTTGGGAAGACAAAAGATATCTATAATCCATGGTCTATTATCAATTATTTAGACAAGAAAGAGTTGTCAATTTATTGGGCGAACACTAGCTCCAACCATCTGATTGGCAAATTAATCCGTGAGGGGACGCCGGATATCAAGATGGAAATGGAAGAACTTTTGCAGGGGAAAATGTATCATACTGTGTTGGATGAACAGATCGTGTTTAATCAGCTCGACGGAGATAATAGAGCTATCTGGAGTTTGCTTCTGGCAAGTGGTTATTTAAAGGTGGAACGTTATGAGATGAAAAAGGGACGGTTTTATTATAGTTTAAGTTTAACAAATTATGAAGTCCGTTACATGTTTGAAGAGATAATAGAGGGATGGTTCTCGCGTCCGATACCAAGCTATAACAGTTTTATAAAAGCATTGCTGTCAAATAATTTAAAAGAAATGAATCTATATATGAATGAGGTTGCGCTTAAAACGTTCAGCTATTTTGATACGGGAAGCAATCCATCGAGGGCAGAGCCGGAACGTTTTTACCATGGGTTTGTGCTTGGGTTGTTAGTGGAACTTTCGGATCGTTATATACTGACTTCCAACCGGGAGAGCGGATATGGAAGGTATGATGTTGTACTGGAACCAAAGGGAGAAAAAGATAATGCCTATGTCTTAGAGTTCAAAATCCACGATGCGAAAGATGAAAAAAATTTGGAGGATACGGCAGCAGAAGCTTTAAGGCAGATCAAGGAAAAGGATTATGCCACGGTGTTGCGAACAAAAGGGATTCCCAAAGAGAATATTTATTCTTACGGTTTTGCTTTTGCGGGAAAGAAAGTTCTGATTGGCACGGCTTTTGTACACGATTAAAAAATAAGATATTCACAACAAAAAAAGGGTGTTTTGCGACAAATTCTTAAAATTGGCGAGATATTTGCCGATTTTAGAAATAGAATTATGTTCATAATGAAAGAAAAGAATACCCGGCAGGAATGGATGGGGAAGACATAAGGCGGTTGAGGTTTGATGTCGGATTTTCTGGCAGATGGGAGAGGTGCGCAGTGCGAATTGGAATATGCGATGATGAGCGAGAGGTTAGAGATTGTCTGGGAGCGTATGCAGCGCGTCTCTGCCGCACGGCGGAGCTTGTATTTTATGAAGACGGCGCACAATTGCTCTCAGAGGCAAATATGCCCGATATTTTGTTTTTGGATATACAGATGCCGGGCATGGACGGCATGGAAACGGCGAGACGGCTGCGAAAACGGCGCTGCGGAGCCGATGTCATCCTCATTTTTGTGACCGCGGCGGAGGACTATGTATTTGACGCGTTTGACGTAGAGGCATTTCAATATCTGGTGAAGCCTTTTTCCGAGGAAAAATTTGCGCAGGTGCTGGGACGGGCCGCAGCGCGGTACCGGGCAGCGGATGGCAGCCATGAGAAGGAGCGTGAGAAGCCGACGCTGATGATCACCGTGGGCGGGGCGCATATCAACGTGCGCATTGCGGATATCATCTATGCGGAGGTATATAACCGCAAAGTCATGCTTCACACCGTGGAGGGCGATCTGGAATATTACGGGAGGCTGAAAGATTTGGAAAAGGCGGCGGGAGGCGTGCTGTTTCGCACGCACCGCGCTTATCTGGTAAATTTTGCTTATGTCAAAAAGTATAATGCGTCCTGTATTGATCTGCAGAGAGGGCAGGCGCAAATAGCAAAACAGCATTACCAGGAGTTTGTAAAGCACTATCTGAGATTCAATCAGCGCAAAGCAAACGAGTAACGGCGCTTGGTTTGGATAAAAAGGAAGCGGCGCTGGGCGCTGTCAGACATACAAGGAAAGAGAGGGAGCAAAACGCAGATGCAATATACCGAAATCTGTTGGGACATGGTGTCATTTGCTTATAAAATCATATATATTGCGATTACGGCAGAGAGCTTTTCCTGCCTGATGAAACCGTTTATCGAAAAAAAAAGCGCATTAAAAACAGGAGCGGCGTATTTTTGTGTGATGGCGCTGCTTTTAACCATACCCAACGACTTGGGCAATATTGTGGCGTACAGCCTGGGGATGTGCGCGGCATTGATCGTGATGTGTCAAACGGACCGCAGAAACTATGAGCAGAAATTGTTTCTGGCGGTCACTTTTTATGCGCTGCGGGCGCTCTCGGCCGCCCTGGTAAATATTTTTTACGCCGGGATGGACAAGTTTATATTAAACAAATTTGCCAACGCGTCGTTGGGCGTAAATTTTTGGGCGTTTTTTGTCGTAACTGTCATCTATGCCGCGCTGCAATTCGCCGTGCTTCGAGCTGCTGTTATGCTGCTGCTGCGCGTGTATAAAAACAAACGGGAAAATTTGACGAGGGAAGAAACCGCAATGCTGCTTGTGCCTTCTCTCGTGGCGGTGGCGGGTAACGAGATTCAAAAAAATTATCAGTGGATGTTGGAAGATTCCTTTCACTACTGGGAGGACCCGTTTGTGGGATGGAAAGTTTTGTATGCCGTTTTTTCCTTTGTGTCGATTTTTGTGATGACGCTTTTGTTTCAAAAAATAAGGGAGGAGCGGCAGGAGTCTTTACAGCGCGAACTGTTGTCGCTTCAGCTGGAGCATACCAGGGAGCATATTGCGCAGGTGGAGAGCTTGTATCAGGATATCCGCAGTTTAAAGCACGATATGGCCAATCATGTGGTCACGCTCGAGAGGCTTTGCGGCAGGGGGGAGAGCGAGGAGGCGAGACGGTATGTGCAACACCTGAAGGAGCAGTATTTTGAGACAGCGGGCGCAGTTCGGACAGGCCATCCGGTGACCGATGTAATCCTGCGGGAGAAGAGCTGTGAGGCGGCGGTAAAAGGGATAGAATTTTCATGCGATTTTCACTATCCCAGGGACACCGATGTAGATGCCTTTGACGTCAGTATTATCTTAAACAACGGCCTGCAAAATGCATTCGAGGCAGCCGCGCGCGAGACCGTGCGAAAGGTTTCGGTCAGCTCTTATTGGAAGAACCATATGTTTATGATCGAAATTGTCAACAGTTTCACCGGGAAATTGGTCCGGGACGCGGAAAGCGGACTGCCGATCACGACCAAAAAAATAAAGGGGGAACACGGCTACGGCTTGCGCAATATAGAAAAAGTCGCGCAAAAATATTTTGGGGCGATGGAGATCGAAACGGAGGAGGGCCGCGTTCGGCTGACGGTCATGATGCAGATGCAGGAGGGGCCGGGAAAGCCATTCGCCTGCGATACCGCGCCATGTCATAAAGAGGAGCGCGATTTGTAATGTCTGGCTGTGTCTTCCATATAAGTGAGAAGCGAAAATTACCCGATATAGAGAATAGATATCCAAGGTGATGGAGCGCAGAGAGTGAGAGAAGTCTTTTGCTCCCAAGTAAGCTTGTGATTGTGCAAAGATAGCGCGGAAAGGGAGACAGATATGGAAGTGGAAAAAAACAAGAAAACGGAATATGAGGAACGGCAAGAGCACGGCAGGACAAACAGGGCGAGGGATGATTTTGAGGATAGAAGAAGGTTTCAGCGCAAGATCGCGCGCAAGATTTATAAAAAGGAGCTTATGAAAAAGCAATTATTAAAAAAACAGCGCCAAAAGCTGCTGCTAAAGCAATGGCTCGAACTCAAGCAGCGCAGGGAGAAGATGTTTGCAGAGAGTGCAAAGTTACGGTGGGAGAATTATGATCGTTTCCTGCGGGAACGCATCGAGTGCAGAGTGGAGGAAAAGCAGCAGGAGTGCGACAGAATCATAAAGGCTGCCAAGGCCGCTTCGGCATATGAGAAGAACTTCAGGATGGAAGAGGACGAACGTTTCTATCAAAAAAGAAGTCAGACAAAAAGCGATTGAACGAAGCGCAAAGGCAGAGGAAAGGAGCCGGGATTGCAAGAGATTCCAGGCTCTTTCTTATTTTTTACGAAAAGAATTATTTTTTCCGGCTGTTGTTAAAATTTTATGTAACGAAACGGGAGTTTTCCCGTCTAATCTATGAAAGCAGGAGGAGGTGATAAGCTTGTGTCTATGGAAAAATGGTATTGTGCCTATTACATGGATGTCTATTCCTTTGCCATGACGATAGTGAAAAATGCCGATCTGGCAGAGGAGATCACACAGGAAACCTTTTATCGCGCTATGAGAAGCCGTTTTTTGGGGAAGTCAAGCGAATTGACATGGCTGTGTGCGATCGCCAAAAATCTGTGTACGGATGCGCTGCGGGCGGGAAGTAAAACGGAAGAGATCGCGGAGGACATGCAGGATGGCATGAACGTAGAACAGATGGTCATGGACAAAGCGTCGACGCTTGCCATACATCAGGCGCTTCATGTGATGGAGGAACCTTATAAAGAAGTATTTTCTCTGCGCATATTTGGGGAGCTGCCATTTGCCGAGATCGGCATGATATTCGGGAAAACGGAAAATTGGGCGAGGGTGACGTACCATCGGGCGAAGCTGAAGCTGCAGCGTAAGCTACAGCTTGAAAGCGGAGACAGATAACCCGGAGGAAAAGGAGGAATGAAATGAAATATCAATGTGATATGATAGAAGATCTGCTGCCTTTATATCAGGACCACATATGCAGTGAAGCGAGCAGACAAATCGTGGAAGAGCATTTGCAGGAATGTGAACATTGCAGGAGTACCGTTGGGCTTATGCGGGATGCTTCGCTGGAAAACCAACTGCAAAAAGAGTGCGGCCATGTTTTGGCGGAGCACAGAAAAAGCGAAAACAGAAAGATGATAACGGCCGGCGCTGTGACCGCGGCAATCCTGCTTATTCCGGTTATCGTCTGTCTGATCTGCAATCTTGCGGTCGGTCACGGACTGGACTGGTTTTTTATTGTGCTGACCGCGATTTTGCTGACGGCGTCGCTGCTGGTGGTGCCCATGGTGGCGGCGGAAAAGAAATTATTGTGGACACTTTTGTGCAGCACATGCGCGCTGCTGGCACTGCTGTTGACCTGCTGTATTTACAGCGGAGGAAATTGGTTCTTTGTGGCGGCGGTGTCCTGTCTGTTCGGCATATCGCTGATCTTTGCGCCCTATGTCGTCCGTGCGATTGCTCTGCCCCAAAAGCTGCAAAAACATAAGGCGCTGCTGGTTTATCTGTGGGACAGCCTCTGGCTGTATCTGCTGCTGATCGTCTGCGGCATATTTGTAGGGGGAGGCCATACTTACTGGAAGGTATCGCTGGCAGTTGCGACGTATTATGTAGTACTGGCATTTTTATGGGTTTTGATACTGCGCTATCTGCGCTGGAACCGCTGGACGAAAGCAGGGGTTTTGACGATTCTGACGGGCATATGGGGCGGCCTTACCAACGATGTCATCAAGCGCTTTCTTCCCTCGGCAAACGGCGGATTGGAGCATGTGGATTTGTCGCAGGGATTTTCTGTGCGCGATGTGGATGTGTTTGGGGCCAATATACATTTGACGGTCCTGGTGGTATCCATCCTGGCAGGTATCGTATGCCTGCTTGTTGGCATCGGCAAAGGAAAAGGGGATAAAGAGTGACGGTTTGGATTAAAGTGTTGCGATATTTGACGGAATGATTGCCGAGCGCGTTTCTTTGTGTTATACTAAAAAAGTAACATTAACACAATATAATAGGGGAGGAGAAATGAATGTTTCGCAGAAGGATCATTGAGAAGAGGACGTACGACAAAGAAAAACTTAAGCCGGTTTTAAAGTGCAGTATCTGCAATGGAGAGCAGGTCGCCGGATTTAAAAACAGACAGACCGGCAAATTCGAGGAAGTCATGTTCATACGCGACACAAAAGACCTGGCACAATTCCTGGAGATGTATGAGTTGAGTTCCGTTGAGAAAGAGTATTAAAAAACAAAAGCGTAGAATATCAAATCCCTTGTCTTGCCCGTCCGGGCACAGACGAGGGATTTGTTTGTTGTTGCTTTGTGTTGCGAAGCGATTCGTTTTCCTTTCATCAACTGTAAGTGTTTTTGCGAGTGGCACTGTGCTATGATACATTCAGAATCCATAAGGAGGCAGGAAACGATGGAACCTATTCTTGAAATTGAATCGTTAAAGAAATATTATGGCAAGTCCAAAAACCAGACCAGGGCGCTGGACGGTATTACCTTTCAGGTAATGCCCGGAGAATTTCTGGGCATTATGGGAAGCAGCGGGTCGGGCAAAACGACGCTGTTAAACTGTATTGCCACCGTAGTTTGGCCTGACGCCGGAAGTATCGCCATGAACGGCAGGCAGATACAAAAGCTGGAGGGAGCGGCGCTGGCGGAATACCGCGGAAAAGAGATCGGTTATCTGTTTCAGAACTTTGAATTGCTTGATAACCTGACGGGATATGAAAATATCATGCTTCCGCTGTCTCTTCACGGCGTGCCGGAGCAGGAAGGAAAACGGCGCCTGGAACAGCTGGCGGCCTATCTGGAAGTAAAAGACGTCCTGCACAAATTTCCGGCGCAGATGTCAGGCGGGCAGAAGCAGAGGATTGCGGCGGCCAGATCATTGATTTTAAAGCCGGCGGTTATTCTGGCCGATGAGCCGACCGGAGCCCTCGATTCCAAAAACGCGCGGACATTGATGGAAAAACTGCTTGGATTAAACCGGGAAGAACAGGCCACTATTTTGATGGTGACGCATGACTGCAATGCCGCCAGTTACTGCCGGCGCGTTCTATTTATACAGGACGGCGTAATCTTTCACGAGCTGAGACGCAATATCCCCGATGAGACAGGGCAGGAGTTTTACGCCCGTATTCTGCAGGTGATGGCGCAATTGGGAGGTGGCAGTGCAAATGTTCTTTAAATTGGTTTCCCGCAACAGCAAAAGGAATCGGAAAGAAAACGGTTTGTTTTTTGGGGCGCTTATGGTCTCGGTGATTGTATTTTATATTGTATTGTCGCTGTCCCACCAGGATGTGATGGTTTTTTTGGCGCGTATGGAGAGCGATGCGGTGGAGCGGCTGATGGGTATCATCCCCGTATTCTATGGACTGACGCTGTTCCTGCTGTTTTTTCTCATCTATTATGCCAGCCGGTTTCAACTGGAACGGCGCAGACACGAGTTCGGCGTTTACCTCATGTTTGGTATGCGCCGTATCAAGCTCTTTGCCATGCTGCTGGCGGAAGATCTCCGCAACAGTTTGATTTCCCTGGCGATCGGACTGCCTGTTGCCGTCTTGCTCTCGGAACTCATCAGTTTGATAACGGCCCGTCTGGTGGGAATCGGCATGATCGGTCATCGGTTCTCATTCTCGCCGCAGGCAGCGCTTTGGACCGCAATCGGATTTCTGTCGATCAAATTTATAGCTTTTTTGATATTAAGCGGCAGAATCAGCAGTCAGACCATCGGCGCACTGATGGCCTGGCCGCCGGCCGGGGTCAAAAGGCAGATGCCGCCGGTTGTCTATGCGGTGTCCATGGTGATTGGCATAGCGGGCCTGGCCGCCGCTTATGTTCTTGCTGTCTATGGCGATGCATGGTATGATATCAGGCAGATGGGAATTACTCTTGCACTTGGGACGGCCGGAACTTGGCTGCTGTTTTTTGGTATGCGCTTTGTCATCGGCCTTGCGGTGCGCTCAGGAAAACATGACCGCAGGCTCCATGTATTTCATTTCCGCCAGATTCAGGAGACGGTCATCCAGCGCTCCGGTACGCTCGCCGTCTGCTCTCTTTTGATGCTTGCCGCTCTTTGCTGTTTTGGGGCGGGGGTGGCGATCTCACGTTTCTACGGGGAGTCTGAGCCGCATGTGTTGGACTATACGTTTGACGGGAGTATAAACGGGGACACTCCCGGCCAGATTCGGCAGAAGCTGACCGCGCAGCAGTTGGATGTAGAGTTTTTGGAGCTGTTTGAGATGAGGGTGGGACATATCCGCACTGCGGAGGATATCGACCATGCCTTTGCGATGGAGCCGCTTATGGAGGCGCTGCGCCAAAGGAAGCCGTCGAGAGAACGCGACGTACTTTTGAATAATCTTTCGTACGCGACGTATCCTTATGTGATCTCACAGAGCGGTTATAACCGGCTATTGGCCGCGGCGGATCTGCCTGCGCTTACCTTGGGAGAAAAGGAAGCTGCCGTTTATATGGACAGGGAGTTTGCCGATGCCAAAAGATCAGAGATACTCAATGATATTTTAAAGACAGGACCGAAAGCCAGTCTGGACGGAACGGAAATTACGCTGACCGGGAGCGTGCAGACGACAAAGCTTGTCACAGACCGCTCGATCACGCTTTCCTTTGCGCTGATTCTCGCGGACGAAGTGTTTGACTATTATACGCAGGGTGATTATGATGTTTATCTGAACGGTATTCTTGCAAAACGCGAGTCGGGAAACGGCGGCCTTATGGCTGCGATTTCCGAGATGAACCGGAAACTGGATGAAGCCGGCGTTCCCTATGAGAGCTATCTGCAAAATATGGGGCGGCAGCTCTTTTATATGGTGGCGTCCAGCTATATTACCATGTATCTGGCGATTATTTTTCTGATGATTGCCAATACTGTGATCGGCGTACAATTTTTGATGAACCAGCAGCAGACCGGCCGCCGCTATCTAACGCTGATACGTTTGGGTGCGACACATGATGTTTTGTGCGGCTCGTCGCGCCGACAGATCAACTGGTATTTTGGCCTTCCCATCGCAGCTGCGGTTTGCAGCAGTATCTTTGGCGTGTATGCGCTGCTCACCGGGATTTTATCTTCGCGGTCGAGGGGCAGTTTACCCGAAATGATGATCGTCTCTTTTGTGATGATTCTGGTATTGTGCGTGATAGAATATTTTTATATTGCAGCGGTAAAGAGGGCCAGCGACCGCTATCTGCTGACGCTCATGGTGCCGGAGCGGGAAGAATAATTGTGAGGAAATGCAGCATATGAAACGCATTGCAGTTGTGGAAGACGAACTTTTTATGAGAGAAGAATTATCCGATCTGTTGCGCAAGGCCGGTTATGAGGTCCGGGAGATCACGGAATTTTTGGATGTGACGGGTCAGCTTCTTCTGTGTTCCCCCGATTTGATTCTGCTCGATTTGAATTTGCCGGGGGTCAGCGGATTTCAAATTTGCAGGGAATTAAAACAAAAAAGCTCCGCGCCGGTTCTGGTGCTGACCTCGCGCGATCAGATGCGGGATGAATTACATGCCCTGAAGCTGGGGGCGGATGAGTATTTGACAAAACCGTGCAGGAAAGAGCGGCTTTTGGCCCGCGTGGCCAATGTGATGAAGCGATATGAGGGCCGCCCGAACCTGCTCGAGGGCCCGGGCTTCCTTTTGGACCGACAGACGTACACGCTGTATATGGACAATCAGTCTGTCATTCTGCCGAAAAATCAGGGAAGGATACTGGAAGTGCTTATGAGCCATGGGGATGAGGCGGCGACAAAGGAAGAGCTGTGTGTGGCGATCTGGGGAACGACGGAATTTATTGACGAAAATGCGCTCCAGGTCAACCTCACGCGTTTGAAAAAGACGATGGCAGGACTTGGGATGCGCCGGCAGATAGTACCAATCCGCGGGGTCGGTTACCGGCTCACGGAGGAGGGAGGCGCGCTATGAAGCAAGGGGTCAGGCGCATTTGGCCGTATCTTCCCTGGCTTTTGCTTTTGCTGGGAGTGGACGGGTTTGCGGCATTGCTCTTATGGATTGCCGATGCGCAGGCGTTTTATGCCATGGCGGCTTTGATCGTGCTGGCGACCGTGTTATTTTTTTCGGGCGTATGTGTTTTGCTGATGCGCCGGGAACAAAAAAGAGAACAGGCATTGATCAATTTTCTCGACAGCCCGGACGATTATCACGAAGAGCTGCTTATCGGGGCAGTTGCCGCGCCGCACAGAGAATATATCAAACGGCTGGGCAGACTGTTTCGCGCGCAGCAGTCCGCCCATGCCGGTCTGCAATCGCAGTTAAGCGATTATGAGGAATATGTGGAAGCCTGGGCACATGAGATTAAGACGCCGCTTTCCCTGCTGACGTTTTTGCTGGACAACCGCAGAGAGGAATTGCCGGCGGCGGTAAGTGTCAAATTAGACTATATCAGAAACCGCCTGCAGGAGTGCGTTGACCAGATGCTGTTTTATGCACGGCTCGGCGGCACGAGGAAAGATTATCTGTTGGAAAACTTGAGCGTTCGCACATGTGTGGAGGAGGTGCTTTTGGAGTATCAGCCGCTGTTGGAGGAAAAGGGATTTCAGATCAGCTCCCGATTGTCGGACGACCTGGTTTTTTCGGACCGCAGGGGGCTGCGTTTCCTTTTGGGGCAGATCATTGGCAATTCTGTCAAATATTGCGGCGGCGAACCGGAGCTATGCTTCCGGACCTTTGAGAAAGACGGCCGTTTTGTTTTGAGTATCGGCGACAATGGCATCGGCGTCCGCCGCTGTGATCTGCCCTATATTTTTGAAAAAGGCTTTACCGGCGGTTTGGGGGAAGAGAGAAAAAGGGCAACCGGTATGGGACTTTATCTCGCCAAAGAAATGGCAAAAGAATTAAACCTTACCCTGTACGCGCAGTCCGACTGGGGGAGTGGGTTTGAGATGCAGATCTCGTTTCCCGTGGTGCAAAAGACGCCCGATCATTGCGATTCATAAGACCATGAGCAGAGTTCCCGCACCGATTAACACACAGCCAATCAGGGATTTTGTGGTAAATTCTTCATGAAGAAATACGAAGGCCAGCACGAGCGTAATCACAACGCTCAGCTTGTCAATCGGCACAACCTTGGACGCCTCGCCCATCTGCAACGCCCGGTAATAACACAGCCATGAGGCGCCGGTCGCCAGACCGGAAAGAATCAAAAAGAGCCAGCTTTTTCTGCCGATCTGTCCGATACCGCTCTGTGCGTTTGTCAGAAATACCATGCCCCAAGCCATAAAAACGACCACGATGGTCCGTATCGCTGTCGCAAGGTTAGAATTGACGCCCTCAATGCCGATCTTAGCCAGTATGGAAGTAAGCGCCGCAAAAACCGCAGACAATATTGCAAACAAAAGCCACATAAACGATTGCCTCCTGTTTCTTATTTTTTTTACCCGTATGAGGGGAAAAGTCATATAACATAGTATAGCACAAATCATGCGGGGATAGGCGGTTTTCTGTAAGGTTGTTTTATTAATGAATTGCAAACCCGTCTTATTTCCATATACAGGATACAATCACTATAGGAAATCGTCTTGAAGAACGCCGTGTGGCAGATGCAGACAAATATTTGCATTGTGACAGTGTACGCAATTTATGATATTATGCATATTATGCAAAAAAATGGGATTAGAAGTTGTAGTCGATGCAGACGAATATTTGCATTGTGATAGTGTACGCAATTTATAATATTATGCAAATGATGCAAAAAATGGGATTAGAAGTTGTAGTCGATGCAGACAAATATTTGCATTGTGACAGTGTACGCAATTTACGATATTATGCATATGATGCAAAAAAATGGGATAAGAAATTGTAGTCAGATTATAATATTACATTAAGATAGCATATTTGATAGCGGGAACTCGACGATTTATTTCAAAATGGTGTAGACGAGGCTTCCGCTACAGAAAAAAAGAGCGCGAGACGGGACTCGAACCCGCGACCCCGACCTTGGCAAGGTCGTGCTCCACCAACTGAGCCACTCGCGCATGTTTTTCCGAAAGCCTTTTGATCTTTTGCTACCGAACACAATAGATATGATACTACGGCACTTTGGAATTGTCAACAGTTTTTTTAAAAAATAACAAAAAATAAAAATCATGGTAATGTTTTGCAGAAAGGGTCATAGACTGTAATAATCAATTGGTTGGAGGATAAAACAGTGAGTGCCAAAACCAAAATCGTTGTACTTCATAGGAAAGAAGTGATTTACACCGCTGTTTTTGCGGGGCTTGGAATTTTGTTGCTGGTGTTGCTGCTTTTCGTGTTTGCTCCGTCAAAAGAGGAAGGGGAAGCCGTGGAAACCATGAACTATGTGGCGGGGGTATATTCCGCTTCTGTCATGTGCGGAAGCAGCGCCGTGGATGTGCAGGTGATTGTAGATGACAATAATATTACTTCTATTTCGCTGGTAAATCTCGATGAGACGGTGGAAACAATGTACCCATTGATCGCGCCTGCATGGGACAGTATTAAAGAGCAGGTATTGAACAAACAATCTACGGAAGAAATTACATATAATGCAGACTATCAATATACGGCGATGATGCTGTTAAATGCGATTGATGAAGCCTTGGATAAGGCGGCGCCGACAGAAGAATAATCGAATAGGGAAGCGCCAGCTTCCCCTACTCGTCGCGCGCCCCGTGCGCCGCATAGCGGCATGTTTCCTTTGCACGGGCTGTGCATAAAAAAAGAATCGCAGGCGATTCTAAGTGGTTTTGTCTTATGACGCAGTTTCTTGTAGGAAACTTAATCTTACAAAAAATTGCGTCATAAAATAGATTTATTCTTCGGTGTTGTCATTTAAAGCGTTTAAGTAATCCTCGACAGCAGTCAGGTCAGTATATACCGTCTCGGTCGGTTTGCTTTTTTCATAGGAACTGTAGATGGAATACCCTGCCCAGCCAACGATTGCGACAGCGATCACGCAGCCACATGTTGTAGTAAGAATCTTTTTTCGCTTCTCCCGTGCCATAATCTGTTTGCGATTTGCCTTTTCTTCTTTATATCGGTCAACTTTAGCCTGGCTCATAAAAATCTCTCCTTTGTTTCAGAATAGCAGTGATACCGAACGGTAACATGCAAAACAAGTCTGAATAATAGTATACGTTATTTACCGAAAAAATGCAACATGCTCTTGTGTTTTGAACAAAAAAATGTTTATATATAATCAATTATATTTTATAACTATGCCAGTCTGAGGAATCCACAGAGCAAAATCTTGGAGGCTGGCGTTATATGGTCGTATTATGGCTGCGACAGGAGAGGAGAACGGACGATGAGCCTTGCAGATCAACTATTTGTTTCGATGTGTCAGGATATTTTGCAACACGGTACCAGCACCCAGGGAGAGAAAGTTCGCCCGCACTGGGAGGACGGCAGCAGCGCTTATACCATCAAGAAGTTTGGCGTGGTGAACCGCTATGATCTGTCGAAGGAGTTTCCCGCGCTCACCCTGCGCAAGACAGCGATCAAGACCTGCACGGAGGAAATGCTCTGGATTTGGCAGCGCAAATCCAACAATATCCGCGACTTAAACAGCACGGTCTGGGACGAGTGGGCGGATGAAAACGGCTCGATCGGCAAGGCTTACGGATACCAGATGGGCGTGAAGCACCAGTATAAAGAGGGGATGATGGATCAGGTGGACCGGGTCATCTACGATCTGAAGCACAACCCGTACAGCCGCCGTATCATGACCAATCTCTATGTGCACCAGGATTTACATGAGATGAATCTTTATCCCTGCGCCTACAGTATGACCTTTAACGTCACACACAGGGAAGGGGACGACAAACTTACATTGAACGCCGTTCTCAATCAGCGCTCGCAGGATGTCCTGACGGCGAACAACTGGAATGTGTGCCAGTACGCGGTGCTTCTGCACATGCTTGCTCAGGTCTGTAACATGCAGGTGGGAGAATTGCTCCATGTGATTGCGGACGCTCATATTTACGACCGCCATATACCGCTGGTTAAGGAGCTGATTGCGCGGCCGCAGTACAAAGCGCCTACATTTAAACTAAATCCTGAGATAACAGATTTTTATCAGTTTACAACGGACGATATCGTGATAGAAAATTATGTGACCGGAGAGCAGATTAAAAATATTCCGGTGGCAATATAGGCAGGAGAGAACATATGAATATTATTGCAGCAGTAGACAAAAACTGGGCGATTGGAAATAAAGGCGAATTGTTGGTGAGAATACCGGCAGACATGAAGTTTTTTCGGGAAACGACAACCGGCAAGGTGGTCGTCATGGGAAGAAAGACATTAGAGAGCTTTCCGGGCGGGCAGCCTTTGAAAAACCGCACCAATATCGTATTGTCACACAACGAAAATTATCAGAAACCCGGCGCCATCGTGCTCCACTCTATGGACGAGCTGTGGGACGAGCTAAAAAAATATCGCAGTGAGGATATCTATGTCGTGGGCGGAGCCGGTATTTATGAACAATTGCTTGCACACTGTGACGTGGCATATGTGACAAAAATTGACTACGAATTTGACGCGGACGTCTATTTTCCCAATCTGGATGAGAGGCCGGAGTGGCAGGTGAGTGCGGACAGCGAAGAACAGACGTATTTCGATCTGGAATATTATTTTTATAAATACGAAAAAAAAGATGCGTGCCAATAGAGCGGAGAGAGGCAGACGATGGAAAATTTTATTTTCAGTATCAACGTGACGCTGCCGATTTTTTTGGTCATGGTAGTCGGCTATCTGTTAAAACAGATCGGCATGCTAAATGAAAATTTTGTATCGGTGGCTAACCGGTTTAATTTTAAGGTGACATTGCCGGTTATGCTGTTTCGCGATATTGCGGGCGTCGATATCCGGGCGGTGTTTGATTTGCGGTATGTTTTGTTTTGCGCTGCCGCGAGTACGGTCTGCTTTTGGCTGATCTGGGGAGGCGCCAAATTATTTGTGCGTGAAAAAAGTATTCGCGGAGCGTTCGTGCAGGCTTCTTTCCGCAGCAGTGCGGCGGTGATGGGACTTGCCTTTATTCAGAATATTTATGGAGCGTCTGCCATGGGGCCGCTGATGATAATTGGGGCGGTGCCGCTTTACAATATATTTTCCGTGCTGGTGCTCACCTTTGAGAGCAGCGAGGCTGACAAATATAACAAGAGGTCGAAACTGAGAGAGGCCGCTGTCAATATTGTCAAAAATCCGATAATTATCGCTATTTTTCTGGGTATTGCCGTTGCATTACTGCACGCAAAGCTTCCGCTGATTCTCGATAAAACGTTAAACAGTGTGGCGCAGATGGCGACGCCGCTGGCTCTGATTACCATTGGCGCCGGCTTTGAGGGCCGCAAAGCGCTGGCCAAAATGAAGCCTACGCTGGCGGCCTCGCTGATTAAACTTGTGATACAGCCGCTTGTTTTTTTGCCGATTGCCGCTTGGATGGGCTTTACGGGAGAAAAAATCATTGCCATACTCATTATGCTGGCGGCGCCAACCACGCCAAGCTGTTATATAATGGCTCAAAATATGGGGAATGACGGCGTTTTGACGGCGAGCGTGGTGGTGACGACTACGCTTTTGGCGGCGGTCACACTGACAGGCTGGATATTTGTGCTCAAATCATTGGGCTGGATTAACTAAGCAGGTTTGCAAAAATCGTTACAACTGACATTGGATGAAAAAAGTAACCCAAAATCATTAAAAAGGTATGAAGAAAAATATTGTAACAGTTCAGCTCAGGACTTTGCACTCGC
>CANONN010000012.1 GCA_947567625.1 uncultured Roseburia sp.
TTTTCTGGGCTTACAGCGTTTTTTTCTTCTGTAAACTGTCAAAGACGGGATTATAAAAGCTGCAATTCCCGCTTGTCAACCACTATCTATGATTGAGACAGAGAGACAATTTCACGACTTGCAAGTGCAAATATGGCTGCGTTGTATGGAGTTTTGCGGCTGCTCAGTTTGAGAATTTTGAGATATGGACTTGGATGCGGGCGTGTTATATAATTATGGATATCCTAAAATTTTCAGCAGCTATTGAAGTTTATGGCAAGCGGCAGTTATGTTTAAATTCAGAAAACAGAAAATTGCCATGACAATATCACGAAGGGGAGGTAAGAAGAGTATGGGTGAATACAATTTGTTCAACTTGTCAAATGTCAGTAAACCGCTGGCCGGCGTCATCAATCATGTCGTCGATAAAATAGCCGGTGCGATCGGGTGGGTGGTCACTCCAAAAAATATCAAACCGGCCGTCATTGAGGCAAATAAATCTATTATCACGGAAATTGCAAACCGGCAGGATATACCGGCACATCAGCGGATTTTTTTCGTCAACCACTACAGTCAAATGATGAAAGAGCATATGAATCAAACAGAGGTGCTTCAGATCGCGGCAAAATATTTTGAACCGACGTGCAGTCCACAGAAGGTCAGTGATGATTGGATTGTATTTTTCTTTGACAAGGTCAAAAATGTGACGGAAGATAGTATGAAAGAGATTTGGGGAAGAATACTGGCCGGAGAATTTAATATGCCCAATACCTATACAAAGCAATTTTTACATACGATGTCAGTCATGGACAGTGATCTGGCGGAACGATTTCAGAAAATAAGGAGCAGTTGTTTTTATTCCGACCCGCATCTGTATTTATTTATGTACCGGACCAATGGCGACAATATTGTAAATACCAAAAGATATGAAAAGTTAGGGATTTATATTAGTGATTTAAGAGAGTTGGACGGCTTGGGCCTGATACAGTACCGGTTTACCGATTTTCATACGCTGGCGATTGATCACAAAGTATTTGACTATGGCAAAAAGCGCATTAGATTTGAGACGGACCAAAGATCGATTGCGCTCGGCAATGTAGCTTTGACCAGCGCCGGAAAGCAACTGTGCCGGATTGCGCCAATGCAGTATGACGATCGGATTTTGGATATATGTATGGATGCCTGGACGCAGCTGGGCTACCATCCTGTGGTAGAATCTACAGAAGAAGAATAATGCAGTAATGCCGAATCGCCGCGAATCCGTCCCTTTACCGCAGGAAAATGTAAATGGGACGGATTCCTTAACAGTGAGCCCGAAGGCTGAAATGGTACAAATTGTCCGAAAATTTTAGCACTCACCTCTTGACAGTGCTAACAAAAGGTGTTATAACAACAAATGAAAAGGAAAACAAACCTGCAAGTCCCGTTGTATGACAACCTGCGCAAGCGCGGAATAACATCGGAGCCAACAGGACAGAATGAGAACAGAAATGGAGGAGAGCTATGAACATTCAGAAATTTACACAAAAATCAGTGGAAGCGATCAACGATTGTGAAAAGCTTGCCTACGAATATGGCAATCAGGAGATCGAGCAGGAGCATCTTTTGGTTGCGCTGTTGCAGCAGGAAGACGGATTGATTTTAAAGCTGATCGAGAAAATGGAAATCCAGAAGGAGCATTTTATTGATAACGCCAGGAATTATCTCGCGAAGAGAGTGAAGGTATCCGGCGGACAGATCTATATGGGGCAGGATTTAAACAAAGCGCTGATTCACGCGGAAGATGAAGCGAAGCAGATGGGCGACGAATACGTCTCCGTGGAGCATTTGTTCTTGTCTTTGCTCAAATATCCGAACAGAGCGTTAAAAGAGATTTTTAAAGAATATGGGATTACCAGGGAGCGGTTTCTTCAGGCGCTCTCCACCGTGCGCGGCAATCAGCGGGTAACCTCGGACAATCCCGAGGCGACCTATGACACACTGGAAAAATACGGATACGACATGGTAGCGCGCGCCAGGGACCAGAAGCTGGACCCGGTGATTGGCAGGGACGACGAAATCCGAAATGTCGTGCGCATTTTGTCGCGCAAGACCAAAAATAATCCGGTGCTGATCGGAGAGCCTGGCGTGGGCAAGACAGCTGTCGTCGAGGGGCTTGCCCAGCGTATCGTAAAAGGCGATGTGCCGGAGGGTTTAAAGGACAAGAAGCTGTTTGCGCTCGATATGGGCGCGCTGATTGCGGGCGCCAAATACCGCGGCGAATTTGAGGAGCGGCTGAAGGCCGTCCTCGACGAGGTGAAAAGCTCCGACGGACAGATCATTTTGTTTATCGACGAGCTGCATACGATCGTGGGCGCCGGAAAGACTGACGGCGCGATGGACGCCGGGCAGCTGCTAAAGCCGATGCTGGCCCGCGGCGAGCTGCACTGCATCGGCGCGACGACACTGGACGAATACCGGGAGTATATCGAAAAAGACGCGGCGCTCGAGCGGCGTTTCCAGCCCGTGATGGTGGCCGAGCCCACGGTGGAGGATACCATCTCCATACTGCGCGGCCTAAAGGAGCGCTACGAAGTATTTCACGGCGTGAAAATCACGGACGCGGCGTTGGTTTCCGCGGCCGTGCTGTCAAACCGCTATATATCCGACCGTTTCCTGCCGGACAAGGCGATTGATCTCGTGGACGAGGCGTGCGCCTTGATTAAGACGGAGCTCGATTCCATGCCCACGGAGCTCGATGAGCTCAACCGCCGCGTGATGCAGATGGAGATTGAGGAGACCGCGCTAAAGAAAGAGACCGACCGGCTCAGCCAGGACCGCCTGGCCAATCTGCAAAAAGAGCTGGCGGAGCTGCGCGATGAGTTCAGCAATAAAAAGGCGCAGTGGGAAAATGAGAAAAATTCGATTGAGAGAGTACAAAAGTTGCGCGAGGAAATGGAGCAGGTGAAGAACCAGATCAAAGTCGCCCAGCAAAATTACGATCTGGAAAAAGCCGCAGAATTACAATATGGCACGCTGCCGTCCCTGCAAAAGCAGCTGGAGATCGAGGAGGAGACGGTCAAGAAAAAAGACTTATCCCTCGTGCACGAAAATGTCAGCGATGAGGAGATCGCGCGCATCATTTCCCGGTGGACGGGTATCCCGGTCGCGAAATTGACCGAGAGCGAGCGCAATAAGACACTTCACCTGGACGAGGAGCTGCATAAGCGCGTGATCGGCCAGGAGGAGGGCGTAACCAAAGTGACGGAGGCGATCATCCGCTCGAAAGCGGGCATCAAGGACCCGAGTAAGCCGATCGGTTCCTTCCTGTTTCTGGGGCCTACCGGCGTCGGAAAAACAGAGCTTGCGAAAGCGCTGGCCGCGAGCCTCTTTGACGACGAGTCCAATATGGTGCGTCTCGATATGAGTGAATATATGGAGAAATACTCCGTTTCCCGCCTGATCGGAGCGCCTCCCGGATATGTTGGGTATGACGAGGGCGGACAGCTGACCGAGGCGGTGCGCAGAAAACCGTACTCCGTCGTACTCTTCGACGAGGTGGAAAAGGCCCACCCTGACGTCTTTAACGTGCTGTTACAGGTCCTGGACGACGGGCGCATCACAGACTCGCAGGGACGGACGGTGGATTTTAAGAATACCATCATTATTCTCACTTCCAATCTCGGTTCCGCGCATTTGTTGGAGGGAATCGACGAAAACGGAGAGATTGACGCGGCCGCCGAGGCGGCTGTGATGGGCGAGCTGCGCGGCAATTTCCGGCCCGAGTTTTTAAACCGTCTGGATGAAATCATTATGTTTAAGCCGCTGACAAAAGGCAATATCGGAAACATTATTTCGCTTCTTTTGGCGGAATTGAACAGACGCCTGGTGGACAAGGAGATCACGGTAGCGCTCTCCGACGCGGCCAGGGGCTATATCGTGGAACACGGCTACGACCCGATATATGGCGCAAGGCCATTAAAGCGTTTCCTGCAAAAGCATGTGGAGACGCTTTCCGCGAAACTGATACTGGCGGACGAGGTACAGGCGGGGGATACGATTTGGATTGATGTAGAGAATCATGCGTTAAAGGCAGTTTGCAGAAAATAACGTACAGGTGTGGGCAATCAAACAGCCGGGCCGGAAAAACTTCTTTCCGGCCCGGCATTGCGCTTGCCATCCTGTTTGCCCTATCAGGCGACACAGTCCACATTGCTCCCCACAAAGCGCGCGGCATCCAACGACTTCTGGTTTTTCTGATAAGGGTTGGACTCATCGGAGTACTTGATCATAGTATTGGTCTTTCCGCCGGCGACAAACGTGCGGCCACATTCCGGGCAGATGGCTGTCTGGATGGAGACGGAGGCGCGGACAACCTTGCCGTCTTTTTTGGCGGCATCACTGTAGGCGTTTGCCACATGCTCGCTCTCGTGTGCGCGGACTCTGGCGCCGGAAGCTTCGGGTGAAATGTGCGCTGCGGACTTAAATGAGACGTTCTCATCGGAACCGTCCTGGTATTTGCGTTCCTTGCAGGTCTGGCACTCCTTGGGCGAGGACTTGCGCTCTACGCCGAACGCGCTATGATTCGGTATCTTACCGTCCTGTGCGTCGTCTGTGCCCAAAGCCTTTTGACGCAGTGTATTGCCGTTTTGCGTGGCGTCTGCGCCCAAACCGTTTTGACGCAGTGTATTGCCATTTCGCGTGGTATCTGTGCCAATAGCGTTTTGATAAAGCGCCTGGCTGCTTTGGGGTCCGTAAAAAGCAGGATAGGGTGTGTTCATCGTGATTCCGTTCATCGTGATAACCTCCATTCTATTGGTCAATCCTATATAAAATAAGGTAGTTTTGCCGCAGTAAATTGTTGTTTCCTGATGCTGCGTCGCTTCTGCCGCGTATATAGGCAGAAGCTGTCATGCGACCATTGTGCGTGCGCTTTCGGTTTGGCAAACTGCCAATCGGTATCTTACTTCCTATAATATAGCATATTTTGGCGCAGAACACAATTTATATTGCTAATAATTTGCCGATTGGCTATAATAATAGTAGCGTGCCAAAAGCGGGATTATGCCGGCACGCCGAAAGTAAAAGCCGTCGGCAGAGGCCTTTTTGGACTGTCGCGCGGCGAAAGATCACAAAGAGGTACATATGGACATTATAACAAAAATATCGCAGGAGCTTGCAATTGGCAATCATCAGACAGAGGCGGCGGTCAAGCTGATCGACGAGGGGAATACGATTCCGTTTATCGCCCGTTACCGCAAAGAGGCGACCGGAGCCTTAAATGACGAAGTGCTGCGAAGGCTCTATGAACGTTTAAATTATCTGCGCAATCTGGAAGAGCGAAAGGAGACCGTGCTTGCGAGCATTGCCGAGCAGGGCAAGCTGACCGACGAGCTTAAGGCGCAGATTGAGGCGGCGGAGACGATGGTTCTGGTGGAAGATCTGTATCGGCCGTACAAGCCCAAGCGCAGGACCCGCGCGACAATCGCCAAAGAAAAGGGCTTAGAACCGCTTGCCAATATCATCACATTGCAGATGATCGTTACGCCGCTGGAGACAGAAGCTGCGAAATTTGTCGATTCCGAGAAGGGAGTCGAGACCCCGGCGGACGCCATCGCCGGCGCTATGGATATCATCGCGGAAGCGATTTCCGATGAAGCCGATTACCGCACGAGAATACGCGACCTGACGGTAAAAAAAGGGCGTGTGGTTTCGGTCGCCAAAGACCCGGAGGCGGAATCCGTCTACGAGATGTATTATGACTTTGACGAGCCCGTTGCCAGGATGGCGGGGCACCGCACACTGGCGCTCAACCGTGGGGAGAGCGAAAAGTTTTTGACGGTCAAGGTGGAGGCGCCGGTCGAGGATATTCTGCGCTATCTGGAAAAACAGGTGATTGTGCGCGATCATCCGGAGACGACGCAGGTCTTAAAAGACACGGTTGCAGACGCCTACGACCGCCTGATCGCGCCTGCGATTGAGCGTGAGATCAGGAGCGCCCTCACGGAGAAAGCCGAGGACGGCGCTATTTCGGTATTTGGCAAAAACTTACAGCAGCTTCTGATGCAGCCTCCGATTGCCGGGCAGGTGGTGTTAGGCTGGGACCCGGCGTTTCGCACCGGCTGTAAGCTGGCCGTCGTCGACCCGACGGGAAAGGTGCTTGACACAACGGTGATCTACCCCACGGCGCCGCAGAACAAAGTGGAAGAGGCGAAAGCCGTCGTTAAAAAGTTGATCGCCAAATATCATATCACCCTGATTTCGCTTGGGAACGGCACGGCCTCCAGAGAGTCGGAGCAGGTGATTGTGGACCTGTTAAAAGAGATTCCCGTCAAAATACAATATATCATCGTCAACGAGGCGGGGGCTTCCGTGTACTCGGCCAGCAAATTGGCGACGGAAGAGTTTCCCAATTTTGATGTGGGGCAGAGGAGCGCGGCCTCCATGGCGCGCCGCCTGCAGGACCCGCTTGCGGAGCTGGTCAAAATCGACCCCAAGTCCATCGGCGTGGGCCAGTACCAGCACGATATGAATCAGAAAAAGCTCAGTGAAGCGCTCGGCGGCGTGGTGGAGGACTGCGTCAATAAAGTGGGCGTTGACTTAAATACCGCCTCCGCTTCCTTATTAGAATATATATCCGGTATCAGCAAGACGGTTGCCAAAAATATCGTAGTCTACCGCGAGGAAAACGGCAGGTTTGCATCACGCGCCCAGCTTCTTAAGGTGGCGAAGCTGGGGCCGAAAGCATACGAGCAGTGCGCCGGATTTATGCGCATCTTAGGCGGGAGCAATCCTTTGGATGCCACCGGCGTACACCCGGAGAGCTATGAGGCGACGAAGCTCCTTTTGGACAAGCTCGGTTATACGATGGAGGATGTAGCGAGCCGCCGCGTAGAGGGGATCTCCAAAAAGATAGCCGACTACCAGAGGTTGGCCGATGAGATCGCGGTCGGCGTTTTGACGCTGCAGGATATTGTAAAGGAGCTGGAAAAGCCCGCGCGTGATCCGCGTGAGGATATGCCCAAACCGATTTTGCGCAGCGATGTGCTGGAGATGAAAGATTTGACGCCGGGAATGATATTGAAAGGCACGGTGCGCAACGTCATAGACTTCGGCGCATTTGTGGATATCGGCGTCCATCAGGACGGGTTAGTACATATCTCGCAGATCTGCGACCGGTTTATCAAACATCCGCTGGAGGTTGTCAGCGTGGGGGATATTGTGGAGGTGAAGGTGATGAGCGTGGATTTGAAAAAACAGAGAATTCAGCTCACAATGAAAATATAGTAACCGTGACACGGAGGTTCATATGAGGCCAAACATCTTGGTGATCTTTACGGGCGGAACGATCGGCAGTGCCCTGGACGGCGCCTATATTGCGCCGAGCGCCGAAAAACCATATGCGCTGCTGGAATGGTACAAAAGCAATTATAACACGGACGTGGATTTTCACACGCAGGCGCCGTATACGCTGCTCAGCGAAAACCTTACCGGAACCTATATCAGCCGTCTGCTGCAATGTGTTGCCGGGGGGATACGGGAGGGGTATGACGGTATCATTGTCACCCACGGCACCGACACGCTTCAGTACGCCGCCTCGGCTGTCGGATATCTGACAGGGGCGTCGGGGATTCCGGTCGTGTTTGTCTCGAGCAATTATGTGCTGGAGGATGAAAGAGCCAACGGGCGGGATAATTTTTGCTGTGCCGTCGATTTTATCCTGGGAGGGGAAGGGCAGGGAACCTTTCTCTCCTACCGCAATCGCGACGGCATCACATATCTGCACAGGGCGGCGCGGGCGCTGCCCTATTTGCCTTACGACGATGAGATCTACAGTCTGTTCGGACAATTTTATGGGTATTACAGGGAGGGAATCTTTATAAGAAATAAGCATTATCGAGCAGTGCCTGACGGGGAATGGGACAACGCGCAGTCTGCGGGCGCCGGCCTGGCAGCCTGCTCCGCCGTTTTTCGTGTGTTCCCCTATCCGGGCATGGCATATCCGTCGGCTTTGCCCGATTGTAGAGCGATCCTGCTCGATACCTATCATGCCGGCACGATCTGTAATCTGACGCCGGACATAGAGCGGTTTTTTGACGGCGTTTACCGGGCCGGTATTCCGGTTTACCGTGTCGGCGCCACGGCCGGCATGGATTATGAGAGTGTAAAGGAGATGGAAAAATATCAGATTAAAACATTGCCTCAGATGTCGCCGCCGGCGGCCTATATGAAACTATGGCTCCTTTTGGATGGAAAGGAGGAGCTGCTGTTCTGTAGCAGAGGGGAGGATATCGTGCCGAAATAAAATAATTCATGCTACAGACGAATAAAAACAGCCATGGGAGCTTAAAAATAAATGCTATAGCAGATATTATAATTCTATAGCATGGAGGAAGCGGCATGGATGAGATTTTACTGATCGAAATGGGCCAGAGAATTTACGAGCGGCGCAGACAGCTGATGCTGACACAGGAACAGCTGGCAGAGCAGGCGGGACTGACACTACAGACGGTTTCAACCGCAGAGCTTGGAAAGAAAGCGATGAGGCCCGAAAATATCATAAAAATGTGTGATGCCTTGGAAGTCAGTACAGATTATCTGCTGCGCGGAAAGATCTCAGCGGAAGATGAGAGCAAGTTTTTTCAGAAAGTGTCACAGCTGCCGCCGGCGCAATATCGGCATTTGGAAAACATTATCAATAGTTTTTTGGCGGCGATAGAGGAAGAAAGGGAAGCATAGTTTTTTTCGTCGGTGAAAAATGACTGTGCTTTTTTTCAACAAATTGGAAGCAGCGGCAAAGGCACGCGTTCCAGGATTTGAAATAACTTTTTTAGTGTCCAAAAGAGGGAAAGGATATATGAATGTACAAGATAGCAATATGTGATGACAGCGGGCAGGACAGAAAACATCTGTTAAACCACATCAGAAGAACGGCGAAAGACGAGATACAGATTTTTGAATACGCCTCCGGTGAAGAACTATTGGAGGCGATGAAAGAAACGGTATTTGAAGCCGTCTTTTTGGATGTGCAGATGAAGGGGATAGACGGAAACGAGACGGCGAAGCGGATACGCGAGCTGGATGCCAATCTGGTGCTGGCGTTTTGCACCGGATTTGTCGAGCCATCGCCGGTCACTTTTGAAGTACAGCCATACCGTTATATTATGAAGAATATGACGGAGCAGCAGGTGGCCGATTATGTGGGCGATGTGCTGAATAAGATGAAAGAGAACGGTGAAATGCCGTCTCTGCTGGTCAATGTCGGCAAAAGACAGGTGGTGATTCGGGCGGAGCATGTCATTTACATCGAAAAATATAAGAAATTTACGAGGATGCATCTCACGGCGCAGGCGTTAAAGCGCTATGGCATCTATCCCGGGAGGAACGGCGAGCTGCCGGATATCAAGCTGATCGAAAAACTGCCGGTCACTTTCGAGACCCTGAAGAAACACGGGTTCGGCTGGCCGCATGACAGTTATATTATCAACTTCCAGTACATATGTGCCTGCACGGCGAGAGATTTTCAACTGGCGGAGGTAGAGCATCTGTTTGCGATTGCCAGGAGCAAAGCGAAAGAATTTAACGAGCAGAAGAACCGGTTTATGTGCGCGAAGTATGTGGGAGGAGGTGGCAGAATATGAGAGAAGGGATGTGGATGCTGGCGCGATTTTTATTTTGTGCTACGGACACGTATATGGTTTACCGCTTTTTCTCTGTGATGTTTCCGAAGCGTTTAAAGAGAGGGCATGGGATTCTCTGGGCGCTGTGTATCACGGCAGTAGCATTTTTGGAGAACAGGTTGCAGATCACATGGTTGAACCTGCTCTTTTTTCCGGTGCTGTTCTTTCTTTATGCCAGTGTGGAATTTAAAATATCTAAGAAAAACAGTGCTGTTTATGCATTGATCTGGTATGCGATATTTGGGGGCGGGGAGGTAGCATTTGAGAGCTGTTTTCGCTTTTTGTCAACCCATATGCAGATTCATATTGATGTCTGGACAGCTGGGAATGGATTTTATTTTTTGCTAGTTGAATATATAGTTCAATTTCTATTTTTATTATTCATAGAGCAGTTTACTAAAAAGCTGGAAATCCAAGGAGATCAGGAGTTTGCATGGTATTTGCTGATTGTACCAGTAACTTCGATTGCAGTATTAAGTTGTTTTATGTATATGGAATTCCCGAAAAGTCTTGTGTTGCAAGCGGTGGTGACGCTTGGGTCATTGATGCAGTACTTTTCCAATGCGGCTATCTTTATCGTGTTGGAGCGTTACACCGTGATTATGAATGAGAAAAAATATGACGCGCTGTATCAGGTCAAACAGGAGATGGAGGACGAAAAATTCCAGAAGATCGCGAAGCTGAACGAGGACTACCGCTGCTATATGCATGATATGCACAATTATCTGAACAATATCCGGCTGCTGGCGATGAGAGAGGAGAACGAGGCGGTGGTAAAGATCATAAACGATATGGAGGGGGAGCTGCAAAACAAAGAGGTCGAGCACAAGCTTTTCTGCGGCAACCCGGTGCTAAATTCTATCCTGGCCGAGCAGAGCGCGAAAGCGGTGGGGCAGGGCGTAGCGATGCAGGTGTTTGTGGAGCGTTTTCTCGGCGTGGAGTTTATTCTCGAGGCGGACATGATCTCACTGTTTGGAAATCTGCTCGACAACGCCGTTGCGGCGGCAGCGCAGTGCAAGGGAGAGAAGACGGTGGACGTCAAACTGTTTATGGGCAATCAGTATATGTTTGTCTGTTATATCGAAAACAGCTATGACAGGGTGCTGCGCGAGGCGGAGGGCTTCGCGAGCACCAAGCAGGAGGCGGGGCACGGCCTTGGCATCGGTATCGTGCGGCGCCTGGCGGAAAAGTACGGCGGCAGCGTGACGATGGAGACGTCGGAGAACAAGTTTGTCACTATCCTGACCCTCTCGTCCCTGCAGGAACAGAGACTGCAAATTTTAGCATGAAAATTGTCTGATTTTGGTATTTTATAGCAATAATTGGAAAAATATGGTAGTGTGGATATGTGGTTACAGGCGAACTGTATATGGATGCCACGACAATATGACTGAGCAAAGGAGGAATGTGCGATGAGGAAATGGTTTCAGCAGATGAAAGCCAAGGGCGTGTTTGCAAAGGCAGCCAACGTGCTGGCACTGACGATGGTGCTTTACACAGCCAATACGACATGTGTTTGGATGCATCATCAGCCGGAAGTTCCGGAAGACGTAAGAAAGTTTAGGAAGTTTTAATGTTCAAAAAACTGGCACAGCAGTTGGTTGGCTGGCAGGTGAGAAAGGGATATTTACAGGAGGAACAGCAGGCGCTTTACTGTTATGGGTATGAAGCCCTGTTAAATCAGATCATGAATATTTTGGCGGCGTGTGTCATAGCGATCGTGTTTCGCGCTCCGCTGCAGGTGCTGGTGTTCCTGTTGAGCTATATCCCGTTGCGTTCTTACAGCGGGGGATATCATGCCGAAACCAACTGCGTGTGCAGCATAGTTTCAGCGCTGTTGACCATTGTTGTCTGTATTGCGGCAAGGTGGACGCCGGAAGTGTGGAAGCTCCTGCTGCTGCCCGTCGGTTTTGTGTTCTCCGGTATTATGATATTTAAGTTTGCGCCAGTGCAAAATAAAAATAAGCAGTTGGACGCCGAGGAATTCGGCCATTACCGGAGACGGAGCAGAATCATCTGGCTGGCAGAGGTGGGGACGGCGCTTGTGTGTCTCCCATGGATGGTTGATGTCAGTTTCGTGCTGGCTGTCTCAAATCTGATTCTGGGGGTCATGATAGTGGTTGGAGTTGTGAAGAATTATATATAGAAGAGCACGGATATTTTAGGGAGCCTGTGAAAACAGGCTCTTATTTCTTATCTTATAGGAAAGACCTTGTTACTGTGAAGCGTTAAAGTTTGTGGCTTTCCTATAAGAAAAAACCCTCCGGGCAGGATCGCACTGCGGCGGAGAGGAATCATGCTGCTAAAGCAGCCCGCCGCAGGCGGAGAATCCGGCTCATTTAAAGTTTGTCTTCGACAAAAAGCCGGATTCCCGCTCGGCTAGATATACGCGTTCTTACGGACTTTGCAGCGAGTGCAAAGTCCTGAGCTGAACTGTCACTTCTTTCTTAATAAAAAAGTATATTTCTACTTGCAAAATCGCAAATTTTCATGTATGGTAGTAAAGGTGTGAATTTTGATGTGCAATGTCTGTCATTATTGCCTGGATAAATTCATTATATTGGAAAATAATAAGAAAACTTGCAGGATCCATTGACGGAAAATGCAAAAAGCAGACTGCGTGCGGCAGGTGAAACAGTGCTATGGATTTATTTGATTATATGAGGGAACAAAACAGGGAGAGGGAAGCGCCGTTGGCGTCGCGGCTTAGGCCGGCGGCGTTAGAGGAGATGGTCGGACAGCAGCATATTATCGGCAAGGATAAGCTCTTGTACCGGGCGATCAAGGCGGATAAGCTGAGTTCGATTATTCTCTACGGGCCGCCGGGGACGGGCAAGACGACGCTGGCAAAGGTGATTGCCAGCACCACGAGCGCAGAGTTTTTGCAGATCAACGCCACCTCCGCCGGGAAAAAGGACATGGAGGATGTGGTTCGCCAGGCAAAGGACTTTCAGGGGATGTACGGCAAAAAAACGATTCTGTTTATTGACGAGATTCATCGCTTTCACAAGGGGCAGCAGGATTACCTGCTCCCCTTTGTGGAGGACGGCACGGTAATATTGATCGGAGCCACCACGGAAAATCCCTACTTTGAGGTGAACGGCGCGCTGCTTTCCCGCTCTGTGATCTTTGAGTTAAAGCCCCTCTCCAGAGAAGATATCAAAACGCTGTTACTTCGGGCGGTGTACGATAAGGAGAGGGGGATGGGAGCGTATCACGCGGTGATTGAGGAGGAAGCGCTTGACTTTTTGGCGGATATGGCAAACGGCGACGCGAGAGCCGCGCTCACGGCCGTAGAGCTTGGCATATTGACGACGGAGCCGTCGGCGGACGGGCAGATTCATCTCACACTGTCGGTCGCAAGTGAGTGTATCCAAAAGCGCGTGGTGCAATATGATAAATCAGGGGATAATCACTATGATACCGTATCTGCATTTATTAAGAGTATGCGCGGCTCGGACCCGGACGCGGCAGTCTATTACCTGGCGCGCATGCTGTATGCGGGGGAAGACATCAAGTTTATCGCCAGAAGAATCATGATCTGCGCCTCCGAGGATGTGGGGAACGCGGACCCTCTGGCGCTCTCGGTGGCGGTTGGCGCGGCGCAGGCGGTGGAACGCATCGGGATGCCGGAGGCTCAGATTATATTATCCCAGGCTGTGACCTATGTGGCGTCAGCGCCGAAGAGTAACTCCGCTGTGCGCGCCATTGACCGGGCGATGCAGGCCGTGAAAAATACCGAGACGGCCCCGGTTCCGGTGCATTTGCAGGATGCCCACTACAAATCTTCGGGCAAGCTGGGCCATGGGGTGGGATACCGGTATGCCCACGATTATCCCAAGCATTATGTGAAGCAGCAATATCTGCCGGACGGCCTGGCCGGAGAAACATTTTACGAGCCGTCGGAGCAGGGGTATGAGAAGACCATTCGGGAATATTTCCGTTGGATACAGGAATAGCGGAAACAGACAAATTTGTGCCGAAGCGTCACAAATTTGAATCGCAGAGCCGAATCTGACATTCGGCTTATGTTCTAACGCGTTAAATCGCTTCGGAATGGAGGATTATTATGAAATCGTATCAGGAGATGTCAAAGGAAGAATTACTTGCGGAGAAGGAGAGCTTAGAAGCGGCTTACCGCGCATACCAGGAGAGAGGATTGAGTCTGGATATGTCGAGAGGCAAACCATCGGCAGAGCAGTTAGATCTCTCCATGCCGATGATGGATATTCTCTCGTCCCAAACACCGCTTGTCAGTAAGGAGGGGCTTGACTGCCGCAATTACGGCGCGCTCGACGGTCTCCCTGAGGCGAAAGCGCTGTTTGCCGGCATGGCGGGCTGTAAGCCGGAGAATGTGATTGTATACGGCAATTCCAGCTTAAACGTCATGTATGATTTTATTTCGCGTTCCTTTACGCACGGGGTGATGGGAAGCACGCCGTGGTGCAGGCTGGATAAAGTAAAATTCTTATGCCCGGTGCCGGGATATGACAGGCACTTTTCCATCACGGAAAGCTTTGGCGTCGAAATGATCAATATTCCGATGGGACCGGGTGGCCCTGATATGGATATGGTGGAGGAATTGGTCAACGGTGATGCAGCCGTCAAAGGTATCTGGTGCGTGCCCAAATACTCCAACCCGCAGGGGATAAGCTACTCTGACGAGACGGTGCGCCGTTTTGCGGCATTAAAGCCCGCGGCGCCGGATTTCCGTATCTACTGGGATAACGCCTACTGCGTACATCACCTGTATGATGAGGAGCAAGATCAGCTGCTTGACATATTTGAAGCGTGTGAGAACGCCGGAAGCTCCGATATGGTCTACGAATTTCTCTCTACCAGCAAGATCAGCTTTGCGGGGGCCGGACTTGCGGCGGTGGCGGCGTCCGCTAATAATCTCGCGGATATTAAAAAACAGCTTACCAATCAGAGCATCGGATTTGATAAGATTAACCAGCTTCGCCATGTGCTCTTTTTTAAAGATATGGACGGGATTGCGGAACATATGAAAAAGCATGCCGCTTCGATGCGCCCCAAATTTGAAATGATTTTGTCTATGTTTGATCAGGAATTAAAAGGACGCGGCGCGGGCAGCTGGTGTACGCCCAAGGGCGGATATTTTATCACCTATGAAACCATAGACGGATGCGCAAAGAGCGTGGTAGGCCGCGCGAAAGAGGCGGGAGTTGTGATGACGCCTGCGGGTGCGCCGTTCCCTTACGGCAAAGACCCCAAAGACGCGGTGATTCGCATTTCTCCCACATATCCGAATCTGGACGATTTAAGGCTGGCTACGGAGATTTTTATTGTCTGCGTCAAACTGGCAACCGTAGAAAAACTGGTGGAGCAGCATCAGTAAATAATGGCAGAGACGAGAAAAACGGGTTTGCTGCGCGGGGAGATCTCCCCGTGCGGTAAACCCGTTTTCTAGGAAAGTATTTTGTTTTTGGAACTTATGCTTCTGTTTCGGTGCCTGCAACGGCCTCTGTCTTCGTACCGTTTTTCCAGTCGTCAAACTTCTGCATTACGGCATCGTAAGTACGCTGAGAAATGTCCGGGAGCGTGTCGCCCCAAGCCTTGGTCGCCTGCTTGAAGCCTTTCTGGAACGCAGCGATCATCTCGTCGGCTTTTTCGGGATCGTCGCCGGCTAATGCTTTCGCAAAGTCGATGATACGGTCGGATGTCTGCTCAACACCCCAGTAACCGTCGTCTGCGATATCCTTCTGTGCCTGTGCTTTTGTAGCGGCATCAACGGTATAATTGCCTTTCGCAAGAAAGCTCCACATAGAATCGGCTTTGCCGAGTGCGGAACCCTGCTGTGACATCATTTTCTCAACGATGCTTCTCAGTTGAGCGGTGCGCTCCTCGGCATCTTTCTTCATCTGAGCAATGATGGAAGCGTTTGGTTTCTTTGTGCCAGGTTTGCTTACTGTCCCGGAAGCAGTGGTGTCGCCTTTTTCGTAGACAACGCCCGGTTTTTCAGCTGTGTTCTCAGCCGGTTTCTTTTCTGCTTCTTTTTCTGCCGCGGTATTGCTCTTAGGAGCGGTGGAAGTAGTTGCAGCGGTCGTGGTAGAACTGTTGATTGGGTTAAAATCCATTTTATCCTCCTCCATTCTTTGATAATAATAGAATCTTACATGAACATCCATGTTGCATGGGTTTAAAGATTCCCTCTGGAAAATGGCCGCCGGGCATGGCAGTATTTTCCTTGTTTATTATATCGGCCATATTTGATAATAAATTAGAGAGTTGCCATAAATGGACATCGAATAAAATTGCGAATAAAATTGTAAAACAGAAATGATTGACGGATTGTACAGAAAATGGTACAATCTGCATGTATACAAAATACATAAAAAATACAATGTTGGCAGACAAAAGAAAGGTGCGGTTATCCGGTGAAAGATATATCCATAAAAGCCCTGGCAAAAATTAATCTCGGCCTTGATGTGGTGAGAAGGCGCGAGGACGGCTATCATGAAGTGAAAATGGTGATGCAGACGATACATTTGTTCGACCGTCTGGAGATGAAGAGGACGGTTTCACCAGGCATTCATATCGAGACCAATCTGTCTTTTTTGCCCACCAATGAGAATAATCTGATCTATAAAGCCGCAAAATTGTTAATGGATGAGTTTTCGATTGACGAGGGGATTTTTGTCAACCTGCAAAAGCATATTCCGGTGGCGGCCGGCATGGCTGGCGGCAGCACGGACGCGGCGGGCGTCCTCTACGGCATGAATAAAATGTTTGATCTCGGTTTGACAAAGGAGGACCTCATGCGGCGGGGAGTAAAGATCGGCGCCGATGTACCCTACTGCATCATGCGGGGGACGGCGCTCGCGGAGGGGATTGGCGAGAAGCTCACGGCGCTGCCGCCGATGGTGAAGTGTCCGGTGCTCATCGCAAAACCCCAGATCAGCGTTTCCACCAAGTATGTCTATGAAAATCTTCGCCTGAGCGCAGACACGCAGCACCCCGATATTGATACGCTGGTGGAGGATATCGCCAGAAAAAATCTGGGGAAGATCGCCGCGGATATGGGCAATCTTTTGGAGACAGTGACGATTCCGGCCTACCCGGTGATCGCCGATATCAAGCGGCAGATGTTAGAGCACGGCGCGCTGGGGGCGATGATGAGCGGCAGCGGGCCCACGGTGTTTGGCTTGTTTGCGGAGGAAGATACGGCGGAGGCGGCTTTTGCGGCGATGAAAGAGTCAGGACTCGCTAGACAGGTATTTTTGACCAGTATCTACAACAATGCACGCTGACATGTATTGGGAAGAGAGAATGATAAACGATTGGGACGATAGCATAGGAATCAATCGGAACGGTTATGGATGGAGCTTAAAATGACAGAAGATTTGACATTAAATATGAACGCATTTCTGCCCCTGCGCGATGTGGTGTTTCATACCCTGCGGGAGGCGATATTAAAAGGCGAGTTAAAGCCCGGGGAGCGTCTGATGGAGCTGCAATTGGCGGCCAAGCTCGGCGTGAGCCGCACGCCGATTCGTGAGGCGATCCGTATGCTGGAGCTGGAGGGACTTGCGGTGACCGTTCCGCGAAAGGGCGCGGAGGTGGCGCGCATGACCGAAAAAGACATGGAGGATGTGCTGCAAATTCGCGAAGCGTTGGACGAGCTGGCGGCCTCGATCGCCTGCCGGCAGATTACGCCGGAGGAGCTTTCGGAGCTTAGGAAGACGGCGAAAGAATTTGAGGAATACACAAAAACCGGCGACGTAAAGCGCATCGCGGAGGTGGACGTGCGTTTTCACGATATTATCTATCAGGCGACGCGCAATCCCAAACTGGTCGCGATGTTAAGTAATCTCAGGGAACAGATGTACCGCTACCGCGTCGAATACTTAAAAGACGAAAAGAATTATCCGATACTGGTAAAGGAGCACAGCGAGATTTTGGCCGGTCTCGAGGAAAAAAATCAAAAAAGTGTCAAGAACGCCATGTATCAGCACGTCAGAAACCAGGTGCGGGCGGTCAAGGAAATTATCCGCGAACAAGAATAAAATATCAATTTTTGGAACACAATGAAAAGGAAGGAAGAAGCCCAGGCTTGTTCGTTCCTTTTTTCGTATTTTAAAAGTAATCGTGCAGCCTTCGGCTTCCCTGTTACTTTTACATTCATGACAGATAGAAATGAGAGGATTCGTATGGCCAAGACGCAGGAGAAGACACAGATTAGCCCTGTACTGAAAGAAAATATTGAACATATGGAGCAGCTGTTTTGCGTGTGCGACGACATCAAAAAAAAGGAGCTGATCCTGGGGGAAAACCAGGATGTACCCTGTTACCTGATGTTTATTGAGGTTGCGATCGATATGGGAAAATCCACGCTGAACGGGCTGCTAAAGTATCTGCGCGGATTAAAGAGGGAAGAAATCATAGCGGCGCTGGAAAAAAACGCGGTGGGCGTATCCGACGCCACTTATTTTACGACGATCGAGGAGGCCGGCGACGGGCTTTTGACCGGCGATGTGATCCTGTTTGTGGACGGATTTACCAAAGCGGTCAAGATACCGGACGGGGGTTATCCGAATATGGGCATTTCCGAGGCGGATTCGGAGAAAGTCATCCGCGGTTCCAACGAGGGATTCTGCGATTCCGTAAAACAGAATGCCGCGCTGATACGCAAGCGCATACGCTCGCCCAAGGTGAAAGTCAAACAGCTGTTCTGCGGCAGCCGTTCCCATACCTGCGTGTATCTGACCTATATAGAAGATCTGGTTTATCCGGGGCTTTTAGAGGAGATCGAGCGCAGGCTTACGGATTTTGAAATCGACGGCGTTTTGGACAGCGGTGTGTTAGAGCAGCTCTCGGAAGATAAGTGGTATTCGCCGTTTCCACAATTTCAGACAACCGAGCGGCCGGACCGGGCGGCAATGTCCATCCTGGAGGGGCGGGTCGTCCTGCTCTCGGACAATTCGCCGGTCGCGCTGCTTTTGCCGACCGATTACAATTCGTTTGTGCGCACCAGCGACGATTACTATAACCGCTGGGAGATCGCGACGTTTGGAAGAATGTTGCGCTATGTGGCTTCCTTTTTTGCCATGACGCTGCCGGGGTTCTATCTGGCGCTGACAAATTTTCATACCCAGATACTGCCGACGACGCTGTTGCTGGCGTTTGCGGATGCCAGACAGGGCGTACCGTTTCCGGCGGTGATCGAGGTTATTATCATGGAATTGTCGTTTGAACTGCTGCGGGAGGCGGGCGTGCGGCTGCCCGGGGCGATGGGGAATACGATCGGTATCGTCGGCGGCCTGATCATCGGACAGGCGGCTGTGGAGGCGAACCTGGTGAGCCCCATCGTCGTCATCGTCATATCGTTTACGGCGCTCTGTTCGTTCGCCATTCCCAACGAGGAATTCGCCACGGCTTTCCGCGTGTTAAAGTTTGCCCTGATCTTATTGTCCGCATGGCTGGGGTATTTTGGCATGCTCGCGGGACTGCTTGCGATTCTGATTCATCTGGCAAATTTAAAGAGCTTTCAGATTCCCTACCTTATGCCGTTTGTCGGCGCCGATTTGAACGATTATGAGGATGAGCGCGACTTTTTGTGGCGGCTGCCAATCCGCAAAATCACGAAGCGGCCGATCTATGCGCGCAGAGAGGAGAGGACCAAACTGATCTTTGGGAAAAAAGCGGGAAAGGGGTAGCAGAATGTTTTCACAAAATCAAAAAATATCGGGACGGCAGACCTTCCGTCTGCTGACCTACGACCTTTTGGGACTTGGAACATTGATGATACCGCCGTTTTTGGCGAGGGATGCGGGAACGGACGGCGTTTTTTGTATCTTTTTGGGAATTGTGGCCGGGGTGCTCTATCTGAAGATGCTGGGGGTGGTGCTTGGCGACATGAACGGCAGTTATCCGGCGTATCTGGAAGAAAAAATGGGGGCCTTTTTCGGCAAGCTCGCAACGTGCTGTTATGGCATTTATTTCGTGTGTTTGGCCGGTTATGCGGCCTATCTGTTTACCGACGCCGTCTTAAAGCATCTGCTGCGGGAGGAGTCGTTTTACCTGGTGCTCGCGGTCGTACTGGCGCTGACTGCTTACGGGATATGGAGCGGCGTCGAGGGCAGGGCCCGGGTATATGAGGTGCTCTTTTGGATTTTGCTGCTTCCCTTTTTCCTCATTCTGTTCTCTTCGGTGTGGGATGTGCGCACCGATTACTGGACGCCCGTGTTTGTTACGAACGCCGCGGGCGTTTGGCGCGGAACGTATGTGGTGTTTGTCTTTTTTTCGATGCTGACGTTGGTCCTCTTTCTCGGCAGCTATGTGCAGAAAAAGAAAGCGCTGATAAAAGCGGGAAAGATGGCGCTCTTTTTCTGCGGCGGTATTTTCGTCGTCTTATATCTGTTGCTGGTGGGCATATTCGGGAGCCCTGCGCTCGCGGAAATGGATTTTCCCGCTATGATTATGATGAGCACCGTGCAGTTTACAGGAGGCTTTTTAAAGCGCACGGACGCGCTGATGTTTGGCATATGGTTTTTCACACTGTACGCGTTCTTGAGCAGTACGGCCTTTTACGGGCAGAGCGCTCTGTGCCATGCGTTTTTCGGTGAGAAGGCGGCCGGCGCCAAAAAAAACGGGTGTATTGTGGCGGCGCTTTTGGCCGCCGCTGCCCTGGCCATCCTGTTTTACCGCGACAATACCAGTATCGCGGTGTTTGAAAATATCATCGGTTATGTGGCGACGCCGTTTCTCGTGCTGATTCCCGCACTGTTGGCTGTGGCGGTCAAGTTTACCGGCAGGGGGGCAAAGCGTGCGGCGGCGCTGGTGATGCTGTGCATCTTCTGTGCGCCGCTGTGCGGCTGCAATACGGCAGAGCTGGAGGATAAAAATTTTCCGATTGAGCTTGCGGTGTCGGATATCTATGATTTTGGCGCTTCTTTTACCAACGAGGAAAACGGCGGCAATAAGCTGGCCGACTATTCCCATTTAAAAGTGGTCGTGCTGGAGCAGGACTTTTATGAGAATGAGCGCGCCATGACGGCTTTTTTGGAGCTGTTGGAAAACAAGCTGGAAGTGCCGCGCAACACGTACGTCGTGGTGGCGGAGGACGCCAAAAAGATCGTGGGGCTGGAAGAGAAGCTGGGCCAGTCGGCCGGCACTTATATCGAGGAGATGTTTGAGAACGTAACCTATATCAAGAAGATGGCATATCCTACGCTGGGGACGCTCTATCAGGAGAAGAAAAACCGTTCCGAGACGCTTTTGGTTCCCTATCTTGTCGTGCTCGACGATAAGCCGGTGGTCGATCACTACATGGTATGGAAGCGCGGCCAGGCGGCGGGGGAGATCGATAACGAGATGGCGCTGCTATCGGCGTTTACGACCAATGAGATGGACGAGTACACGCTGGCGTTGGGCAGCGGGGAACAGGTGCGGCTCTTCGATATCAAAAATGAAATTACGTTCGGCACGGACAAAAAAGGAAAAAGAAAAGTATATGTGAATGTCAATTGCAGCGGAGAGGTACTCTATGACGAAGATCTTACGGCGCACAATAAGCAGAGGCTAAACGAGGCCATCTATTCTTATATGAATCAGCTTGCGCGGACGGCACGCTTAGAATACCGGATTGATCTTGCGGACAGCTTTAAAAAGCTGGGCGGGGGCGCCAGAGAGTGGTATCTCGATTACCGGGACACTCCCCAGGATTATGAAAAAGAGGTGCAGCTTGTCTACCGCGGAGAGATCTGCTGGGTTAATTTTTAAAATGACAGCGGCCGGGGCAAAAAAATTGTATAACGTCCGGCAAATTTGGAAATAGTTTCTTTAAAGAAATTAGAAAAGGGTTTCGGAGGAACGATTTCATGAAGACAGTCGTGAAAAAGACAATTTTTTTGCTATTTGCCGGGGTATCTGTTTTACTTTTACTCATAACTGGTATACAATATAAAAACAGATACTGTTTCCAGAGACAGCTTGCGGATAAGGTGCTGCGCTTTCATGTGCTGGCCGAGAGCGACAGCGCTTATGACCAGCAGATGAAATTAATGGTCAGGGATGAGATCGGCGCCATGCTCGCAGAGCAGCTGGACGGCATCGACAGCTTGGCGGCGTGTGAAAAGAAGGTTGCCGCCCTGCTGCCCCAGATCGAGCGGACGGCGGAGGAGACGCTGCGGAAAGCCGGATGTACGGCGGCGGTGACGGCGTCTCTTGAGCAGGCGGACTTTCCGGTAAAGCGCTACGGCGACTATACGTTTCCGGCGGGCAGTTACGAAGCGCTGCGCGTCAAAATCGGCGAGGGAGAAGGTCAGAATTGGTGGTGCGTGATGTACCCCAATATGTGCTTTGCGGACAGTGTCTACGAGGAAGTAGGCGATCAGGAAGAGGAAGCGCTGCGGCGCGTGCTTTCAGGGGAAGAGTACGAGGCCGTCCTGGCGGCCGGCGATTACCAGGTGAAATTTAAATATTTGACTTTTTTAAACCGATTGTTACAATAGAGACAAAGAGACAGACTTGGAGGAGTACCAATGACAAAAGAAGTGATCGTTGCAGTAAAGGGCTTACAGTTTATGGAAGAGCAGGACAATACGCCGGTGGAGGTGATCACCAGGGGGGAGTATTATTATAAGAACGGCAAACACTATGTGATCTACGAGGAGCTGATGGAGGGCACGGAAAGCCCTACGAAGAATGTGCTCAAGTTCTATGACGACACGCTTGAGATCACCAAAAAAGGCGCTGTCAACGTACATATGATGTTTGAGGTGGGAGAAAAGAATGTGACTTACTATTACACCCCGTATGGAAGTATTTTAATCGGGGTCGAGGGAAAGCGCATCGCGCTGTCGGAGACGGACGAGCGCATCGAGATACAGGCGGATTACGGCATGGAGGTCAATTATGAGTATCTCGCGGACTGTAGTATCACGGTCTGCGTCACCGCGCCGGGAGCGCAGGATTTTCATTTTTAATTGTCCATAAATTTGTTTGTTTTAGCCAATTATATATTTTTCTCTGTTGCTTCAATAATTTCCATCGGATTATACTCCTTAAACCACAAATTATCTACCATTAAATAATCGAGTAGGGAAGAGCCATCTTCCCCTGCGCATAAAAATAAACCCGTCAGCTTTACTGACAGGCTTAATAAAATAATCTCACGCTTCCCACAGGGGAGTTATTTTTTACGTTTCTTTGCCGCGGCGAGATCTTCTTTGTTCTTTTGAACCTCCACGGCGGCCCGGTCCGCTTTTTCTTTCAGGCGCAGGCGAAAGCTCTTTTTGCCCTCCGGTTTTTCCAGGGGTCCGCGTATGCCGCTGACTTTGGTGATATAAAGCCCGCTGACAGAGGCTTTGATCTCTTTTTTGACGGGAATCAGTTCAAAGATGGACTCGTCGGCGATCAGCGACATGATCTTTGGGCCGACTTTTGCTTTCACGATCGGAAGCTTAGAGCGCCGCATCAGCTTTGGGGTCTGTTCCAAAACGATCTGCGGCAGCCCGGCATCTTTGATGGGCATTCGCTTTTTGTCGATCACCAGCATCGTGACGGTCTGCGCGTTGGCCGCGAGCTGTTCATCTTGTTCTTCCTTTTTTTTCTGCGCCTTTTTGCCGAGAAAATATAATACAATCGTTGCGATCAGCAAAATGGCGAGAATGACCAGTAAGACAATGGCAACTGGACTCATGCTACTCTCCTCCTAAAAACACGTTGATATCTGATTATATCATTTATTTGGCAAAAAAGCAATTGCCCAAAGTGTACAAGTTCCAGAAAAACGGTAATACTATTATAGGTATTTGGTAACAGTTGCAGGCAAACTTTAAATGGAGCGGATTCCGTAACTATGAAGCCGAAGGCTGAATAGTTGCCGGTAATTGTGAAATTTTTGTGCCGATACTTTTCTTTTGGCGTTATTTATGCTATGGTAAATAGGTTATTTAGAGTAAAAACAGTGACGGCGGCAGGTTGTGATGCCGTCATCTGGAATGGAGGATTATAATGAAAAAGAAAATAGCTGCGATTTTACTGGGAACGATGCTTTGTAGCACGCTTACCGCCTGCGGTGGAAAGGACGGGGAGGATGCCGTCCAATCCACGGAGCAAAGCGAGACAGGCGACGTTTCGCCTGCCGAATCCGAAACTGCGGATACAGAGACGGGCTATGTTAGCGAGAGCCGCGGATATCAGATCAAAGGCTCCGATTATGTTGTCTCCCTCTGCGACTACAAAGGGGTTCCGGTCACTCTGACGAGAGATTACAGCGTCGAGAGACAGGATGCCGTCGATTATCTGAGTGAGACGATCGACGACTTTACCGAGCAATACGGCGGATTTTATCTGGCGGATGACACAAAGACCCAGGTCGGAGCCGGCGACGTGGTCAATGTCGACTATGTGGGGACATTGGACGGCGAGGAGTTTACCGGGGGCAGCGCCACCGATCAGAATATCGACGTGGACAACAACCGTTCCGTGGGCAGTCTGGCTTCGGGCGCTTATATCGAAGGCTTTACCGACGGCTTAAAGGGAGCCAAGGTGGGCGATACGATCGAATCCAAGGTGACGTTCCCAGCCGATTATGGAAATAAAGATCTGGCCGGCAAAGAAGTCGTGTTTACTTTTACCGTGAATTCCGTGCAAAAACAGGTGACGATTGATAATGTAGACGATGCGTTTGCCAAAGACCAGTTCCGGGTAGATACCGTGGAGGAGATGTGGCAGTTCTTGGAGGATTATCTCACCAGCCAGGCACAGGCACAGCGGGGGAGCGATATCAACGGAGCGATACAGGATTATATGCTCGCAAACTGCGAGTTAAATCTGCCGGAGGATTACCTGGCAGCCAGATTAAACGATTACAGACATTCTTTTGTCGAGACCAACTGCGGCGGAGATGAGAGCCAGCTTGAGAATTATCTTAGCACTTACTATGGCGTTACGCTCGAGGAAGCGCAGGAGACCTGGGAGCGGGGAATCCGCGAGCAGGTGGGCATGGAGTGTATTATGGACGCCGTGGCCGACAAGGAGGGAATCACGTTCGTGCAGGAAGAGTACGACGCGTATGTCAAGGCCCTTGTCGACAGCGGAACGTACAACTCACAGGAAGATATCTATTACAGCTACGGATACGGTGACACGGTATACGGCGAAAACTATACCAAGGCGCTCTATCTGAGCAATCTGGCGCTGGATGTGGTAAAACAGGCAGCGGTGATCACCGAGGATGTGACAGGGGAAAGCGAGACGGCGTCAGGAAGCGAGACGGTGTCAGGAAGCGAGACGGCGGGAAGTGAGACGGCATCAGGAAGCGAGACAGCGGGAAGTGAAGCGGCGTCAGGAAGCGAGACAGCGGGAAGTGAAGCGGCGTCAGGAAGCGAGACGGCGGGAAGTAAAGCGGCGTCAGGAAGCGAGACAGCGGGAAGTGAAGCGGCGTCAGGAAGCGAGACGGCGGGAAGTGAAGCGGCGTCAGGAAGCGAGACGAAAGGGAAGCAGTAAGCGCCAGCTTACTATGGCGTTGCATATTTCATCTGGATTTGCGCCGCGCAACAGCCGCAATCTGGCGGCTGCGTGACGAGGAGGGAGAGCGTCATGGAGCAGATGAGTCTGTTTGACAACCGCGAGAGCGCGGCGCCGCTGGCGACGCGTCTTAGGCCGGCAACGCTGGACGAATATGTCGGACAGCAGCATTTGGTGGGGCAGGGCAAGATCCTGCGCCGCCTGATCGAGGAGGATCAGGTTTCCTCTATGATATTCTGGGGGCCGCCGGGCGTGGGCAAGACTACGCTCGCCCGGATTATCGCCAACAGGACCAAAGCCGAGTTCGTGGAGTTCAGTGCGGTCACGAGCGGCATCAAAGAGGTCAAAGAGGTCATGCAGAGAGCGGAGGGCAACCGGCGTTTGGGGATTAAGACGCTGCTCTTTGCCGACGAGATTCATCGTTTCAATAAGGCGCAGCAGGATGCGTTTCTGCCGTTTGTGGAAAAAGGCAGCATTATTTTGGTGGGGGCGACGACGGAGAATCCATCGTTTGAGATCAATTCCGCGCTCCTCTCGAGGTGCCGTGTTTTTATCTTAAAAGCGCTGGAGGAGAGCGATCTGACCGGGCTTTTGAGGAGAGCCGTCACAAGCGATAAGGGGCTTGGCAGTTATCGGGTCTCCATTGATGATACATACCTGTCGGCCATTGCGCGATTTGCGAACGGCGACGCGCGCACCGCGCTCAATACGCTGGAGATGGCGGCATTTAACGGCAAGATGAATGAAAAGGGCGTCCTGTGTGTGGACGAGGAGGTGCTCTCCCAGTGTTTAAACCGACGTTCTCTTCTCTATGACAAAAACGGGGAAGAGCACTATAATATGATTTCCGCTCTGCACAAGTCCATGCGCAACAGTGACCCGGATGCGGCGGTCTACTGGATGCAGCGGATGCTTGACGGCGGGGAGGACCCGCTCTATATCGCCAGGCGGCTGATACGTTTTGCTAGCGAGGATGTGGGAATGGCGGATTCGGGGGCGCTTTCGGTTGCGGTTGCCGTCTATCAGTCCTGTCATTTCCTGGGGATGCCCGAGTGCGACGTACATTTGGCGCACGCCGTTGTCTATCTGTCTATGGCTCCCAAATCAAATGCGCTCTACGCGGCCTGCGAGGAATGTAAGAGAGATATCAGGGAGCGCCCGGCGGAGCCGGTTCCCCTGTGGATTTGCAATGCGCCGACGGAACTGATGAAAAATCTCGACTACGGCAAGGGCTATATCTACGCGCATGACACGGAAGAAAAGATGGCGCGGATGAGATGCCTGCCCAAGGCTTTGGCGGGGCGAAGATACTACCGGCCCGGCGAAGCGGGCAGCGAGAAACAGGTAAAAGATAAATTGGAACAGATCTTGCGGTGGAAAGAACAAAAGGTGGAGGAAGCACATTGAAATCTCTGATTGACAAAAGAGACTGGTCTGTTTGGATACTGCTTGTGCTCCTGTCGTGGGCTTGTTTTGACAGCGGTGTGTGGACTTCTTTTGACATTCGGGCGGCGCAGGCGAAGAGCGGGGAGGCGGACCGGCAGGTATATGACGGCTATCGGGAGTATCAGGAGCGCTTGAATGCGGTCGAGGAACGCGGCGATATTTCGGAAAACGGATTTGTCACCGTGGAAAATCAGATCTTTGCGCTGGAGATGAAAGCATACGGGACAGTATGGATGATTCCCGCGTTTGACGCCGCTTATCAACGTTTGGCCCTGTTTTTTGCGGACGAGAGCGGAAAGATCGTTTATCGGACCGAGCAGCTTGAGGTAAACCACAGGATAAAGGGGCAGCTAAAGCAGCCGGGGAAAGATGTCGCTGCGGTATCGTTTCGCGACTTAAACCGCGACGGCGCGCTGGATATCATATTGATTGTCTCCTGCGTCAATGCGGGCGGCGAATACGCGGGGACGCCCTACAAGATTGGCGATGTTTTGTTTGCGGACGGTGTGGGCGGATTTTACAGAGATTATCGCATATCGGACAAAATCAACCGCTTCGGCATGAACCAGAGTACGGAGGTGATTACGGCCTGCGTCAGGGACGCGCGCTCGACCGAATTTTTGTACACGGCGACAACCCTGAAAGAGCTTTTGCGGCAGGGATTTACGGTGTCCAAGGGGCAGAGCTATGAACGGACGTTTGAAAAACTCGGAAAGCTTAGAGTTGTTCCGGGCATTTATCGGATTTCCAACTATGATATCTTTATGATTTACCTTATCAACGAGCAGGGAAGTATCGTTTCCTGCTTACAGCCGATGGGGGATTATGAGAGCCTGTATGCGCTGCGTGGCATCAATTGCCGTGATATCGACGGCGACGGGTTAAAGGATATCGCCATTCTGGCGCGGTACAATTATGAAGACGAAAACGGGGAATCGCTGACCGTGAGCGATTATGCGATCTATTATCAGAGAGTTGGCGGATTTGTGGCTGATACCTATGTGAAAGACAGTTACCGCTGCGGCGATGAGGATTCCATGGAGACGTTGATTGAGAGAGCGCGTGCATGTTGGGGGTGGAAAGCAGAAGAATGATTAAGATACTGATTGTAGATGATGAGAGAGCGATATGCGATTTGATCGAGCTGAATCTGTCGGCCGCCGGTTACCAGTGCACCACGGTCTGTGACGGGTTAGAGGCGCTCGATTGCATCGAGGCGGAGGCTTACGATCTGATTTTGCTTGATATCATGCTGCCCGGGGCGAGCGGCTATGATATTATGGAGTACATACGCCCCCTTGGGATACCGGTTATATTTATCACGGCCAAACATGAAGTAAAAGACCGCGTCAAGGGCCTCAAGCTGGGTGCGGACGACTATCTTGTGAAGCCCTTTGACGTGGTGGAGCTGATTGCCCGCGTTGAGGCCGTGCTGCGCCGCTATAATAAGGCGGAACAAAAGCTTGCGGCGGGCGATGTGACCGTGGATATCGAGGCGCGCAAAGTGACAAAAGCGGGTGCGGCGGTCGAACTTACCAACAAGGAGTTCGGCCTTTTGCTGCTGTTTATGAAAAATAAAAATGTGGCGCTGTTTCGTGAGACGCTGTATGAGAAGGTGTGGGAAGAAGAGTATTACGGGGACAGCCGCACGCTCGATCTGCATGTGCAGCGTCTGCGCAAAAAGCTGGGCTGGGAGCGGCAGCTGGTGGCGGTCTACAAGGTTGGATACCGCCTGGAGCTGTCGTAAATGAGGGGATAGCGTAGAAAACATGCGCAGAAATGAGGATTTTTATGAAATTTTCATTTAAAATTTTACTCTGTATGATGACGGTGATCGCGCTTGCATTGGGGTTTAGCGGCTATTATTTTGTCAATTATGTGTTTGAGACCTCTCTGGAGCGGGAGATCGGGCAGTCGCTCGACGAGAGCAGCATCCTTGGCTTTGCGCTGGAGACGGCGGCGCTCAATGTGCCGACCAACTACAGCGCGCTGCCGGACAATACCATAGACGAGATTGCGGCCAACCTCGAGGCCAGCGGGCAGCAGAAACGGCTGCTGCGCATCTCGGATGAGCAGAAACAAATCCTGTATGTCAGCGACGGATTTCTCGAGGATAAGCATCTGCTGGCGGAGACCGGCGCCGATGTAAAATCCTACCGCGTCGCCAGGGCAGGCGGGAAACATTATGTCCATGCGGTCACGGCGGTCAACGCGCGCAACCGTATCCTCTATCTGGAGACGATGCGGGACGTCTCGGAGGTTTTTACGGAGCGCACGATGGGGTTTTCTTTGTACCGCCGGGTGACGCTTCTTATGCTGCTTGTCGGTCTTTTGCTCATGTATGTCATGACCTCTTTTTTGACGAAACCGATGCGGATTTTGACGCGGGCGACAAAGCAGATGGCCGCCGGCGATTATGCCTATCGCGCCAATCAGGTCAGTCAGGATGAGCTCGGGGAATTGACGACGGATTTTAACGCGATGGCGGAGGCGTTGGAACGAAATGTCGGCGCTCTGGAACGTGAGGTGGCGGCAAAAGAAGAATTCATGGGGGCGTTTGCCCATGAGTTAAAAACGCCGCTGACCGCGATCATCGGGTATGCGGATACGCTGCGCTCCCAGAGTATGGACGAAGAAAAGCAGCTGATGGCGGCAAATTATATTTATACGGAGGGAAAACGCTTAGAGGCGATGTCTCTGCGGCTTTTGGATATCATTGTGGCCGGCAGCCAGGAGGTCCATTTGCAGAGGATTGCGGCGGAATTGATTTTTGACTATCTAAAAGAGATGTTTTCGGGACGGACGGATGTGAAGATACAATTTGCTTTTGACGCGGGCATCGTCTGCGCGGAGCCCAATCTGATTAAGACGGTGCTGGTCAATCTGATCGACAACGCCTGCAAGGCGTCCGAGCCCGGCGGCAGCATTGAAGTGGAGGGGCGCGCGGCAGAGGACGGTTATCAGTTTTCGGTCAGGGATTATGGGATTGGGATTCCCAGGGAGGAGCAGCAAAAGATCACCAAGGCATTTTATATGGTGGACAAATCCCGAGCCCGGCGCCAGAACGGCGCCGGCCTGGGCCTGGCGCTCTGCGCGGAAATTTTAAAGATACACGGCAGCGAGCTTGTGATAGAAAGCGAAGAAAAAAAGGGTTCCTGTTTTTGCTTCTTCTTAAAAGATAGAGCAGCCAAGTGTAATTAAAAATTTGACAGGGGAAACGGTCTTTTCTTCCCGGGGAAAAACAGGGAATACAAGTCAACGCAAAAAGAAAGCGTTTGACGGTGGAAGGAATGGAGAGAACGATGCGGCAGAAAACGAAAATGGCGGCGATTGTGGCGTTGACAGTCTTAGCGGTTGTCCTGTCTGTCTGGGGACCGGAGGCTTTGGCCAAATATCAGGACCGCAGTCTCTTGAATCAAACCTATACAAAGACAGCGACGCGGGCCGGGGAGGGCTATCTCTACAAGCTGAGCGTCGATGACAAGTTGTATCTGCTCGCCCGCTGTCTAAGCAGCCAGACGCTGCCGGAGAGTGAGCAGAGCGCCTTAACGCGCCAAGGCGGCAGCGGGCCCTATCAGGATTTGAAAGGCTCTTACACGTTTCTGGCAAACTACAGAAGCCCGTCGGAGAAAGAGATTACGGATGACGAGGTCTATGAGACGTGCAGCCGGGCAGTCGATGAGCTGGGAGACGCCGGGGTAATTCCGGGGGAGATCAGAGAGATCACGGCGGAGGCGTATGATGCCACGCTCTATTCCGCGATCGATATTTTAGAGCCGCGCAATAATATTGCGGTGTGGAAAGTGTCTCTCTCTGACAGCACGGGAAACAGGAACAAGGAAAACTGCCTGATGGACGCCTATCTCGACGCGGAAGACGGCAAAATTTATGAGTTCTATGTCAGGACATCCCTGCTGTGGGAGGAGATCGACGTCGATGCGCTGATTGCCGCCTGGAGCAGTTATATGGGACTTTCGGAACCGGAGCCCTACGAATCCGAAAATCCCCTGTTGGAGGCAACGCCCTACTACAAGAAATATGTGTTTGCGGCCACGGAGGACGAGCGGACGATCGTGACGGTCGGATTTTATGAGGGAATCAACGAATTATTTTTGAAAATATCACGATGACGGTAACAGGGAAGCCGAAGGTTGAACCGATGATGCAACTATGATGCAACTATGATGAGTTTTTGATGCAGATTTGATGGTTTTATGATGCAGCCAGTGTGTAATCTATTTGTAGTAGAACAAAGCAGGAGGAAACACAGGATGTACCAAGGAAAACCATTGTATCTAAACTACCATTATCAGTTGCATCAGAGGAAGAAGAGGAAACAGCAGCAGATGAGGCGCGTGTTGGCTATGGCCCTCGCGCTCGGTCTCGCCGTGCTGTTTCTATTTCCGTTTGGGCAGCCGCCGCAGGTGAGCGCATCGGCTGCGCCGGAACAGAGTGCGGCATCGTCGGCAGAGTGCGCACAGCAGCCGGGAGAACAAAATCCGGCACCGTCGGCAGAATGTGCACAGCAGCCAGGGAATCAGAATCCGGGGCTGTCGGCAGAGTATGCACAGCAGCCGGGGAATCAGAATCCGGGGCTGTCGGCAGAGTATGCACAGCAGCCGGGGAATCAGAATCCGGGGTTGTCGGCAGAGTATGCACAGCAGCCAGGGAATCAGAATCCGGGGATGGCCGCAGAGAGCGTGATGCCACCGGCGGAATCGGGAGCGTCCGATGTGTCGCAGGGTATGTTTGCGGCGGCTGGCTGCGAAGTGGGAGGCGAGGCGGACACGAGGGAGAACGCGGCGCTTGGCGAGACGCCTGAGAGTGACGGGACAGCGGAGGCGCCGCTGATTTTTATAGACGCCGGACACGGCGGCATGGACGAGGGATGTGCCCGCGGCACTGTGTGGGAGAAAGATATCAATCTTGCGATCGCGCGGCGTGTGCAACAGGCGCTGGAACTTTTGCAGTACCGTGTGATGATGGCGCGGGAGGATGACACTTATATCGCCAAAGAAGAGCGCGTCAGAATGGCAAACGAGGCGCGTGCGTCGCTCTATGTGAGTATCCATCAAAATGCCGCGGACGACGCCGCCGCAAACGGCATCGAGGTCTGGTATGACGAAGCAAACGGCGCGCGCGGCAGCAAGCGGCTGGCGCAGCTTGTCAGCCAGCAGACGCTGCTTTCTACCGGGGCGCAAAAGCGCGCGGTGCGCGGCGACGCGGATTTTCACGTCACCGGAAGTACAAATATGCCCGCCTGCCTGATCGAGACCGGTTTTTTATCGCACCCGGCCGAGAGCCGAAAGCTTGCTTCCTTGGAGTATCAGGAGCAGCTTGCGGCTGGCATCGTGCAGGGTGTCGCTTACTACTTTCATCCCAAAACCATGTACCTGACATTTGACGACGGTCCTTCCAAGGAGAACACAGCGCGGGTATTGGATATATTGAAAGAGCAGGGAATCAAGGCCACTTTTTTCCTGGTCGGCGAAAATGTGGAAAAGCACCCGGATATGGCGCGGCGCATCGTCGCGGAGGGCCATGCGGTCGGGATACACTGTTACCGGCATGATTACGGGATGCTCTACGAGAGCGTGGACAGTTACATACAGGATTTTGAGAAAGCGCGCCGGATTGTCTATGAGGTTACGGGCGTGGATACGAAGCTGTTTCGGTTTCCGGGCGGCAGCGTCAATGACTTTAACCGAAAGACCGGAGAGGCGATTGCCCGGGAAATGACGAGGCGGGGGTATGTTTATTTTGACTGGAACGCCAGCCTGGAAGATGCTGTCAAAACATCGGAGCCGCAGGAATTGATTGCCAATGCCTTAAACTCCACGCTGGGGCGCAAAAAGGTGATTATGCTGGCGCATGATGTCGTCTATCACACCGGCGTATGCCTGGATGACCTGCTGGAGTGCTTTCCGGAGTATGAGATGAGGACGCTTGGGGAGGAGGTAGAACCGATCCGGTTTTAGATTTGATCTTGAAATTTCATGGAATATGGTATATAGTCATTAACAATAACCCTCGCGGAATGAAGTTACAGAAGCCAAAATGAATAAAGGAGGACGGCATGGATATCACAGGAAGAAAATTATTCGTAAAAGCATTGCAGGAAGAAGGCGTTGATACCATATTCGGTTATCCGGGCGGTACGGTGACAGACCTTTTTGATGAATTATATAAGCAGGACAGTATTCATGTCGTCCTGCCAAGACACGAGCAGGGATTGATTCACGAGGCGGAGGGGTACGCCAAGTCCACGGGGAAGGTCGGTGTGTGCCTGGTGACGAGCGGGCCGGGCGCGACCAATATTATGACGGGGCTGGCGGACGCCCACTATGACAGCATACCGCTGGTGTGTATCACCGGGCAGGTGCCGCTCTCTTTGATCGGCAACGACGCGTTTCAGGAAGTCGATATTGTGGGCATGACCAGGAGCATCACGAAGTACGGCGTTACCGTGCGCAAGCGCGAGGAATTGGGAAAGATTCTTAAAATGGCCTTTCACATTGCCGCCAGCGGCAAACCGGGCCCGGTGCTCATCGACATTCCCAAGGACATCCAGACTGCCGCGGGGCCGGCCGAATATCCCTCCAGCGTGCAGATTCGAGGCTATAAATTAAATGATAACGTCCATGTCGGCCAGCTCAAGAAAGCCTACAAGCTGCTGCGAAGCGCAGAAAAGCCGCTGATTTTGGCGGGCGGAGGCGTCAACATCGCGGGGGCTGGCGACAAGCTGTTGCAGCTTGCAGAGAAGATGCAGATTCCGGTTGTCACCACGATCATGGGCAAGGGAGCCATACCGACCTCCCATCCGCTCTATGTGGGCAACAGCGGTATGCACGGAAAATATGCTGCCAATATCGCAGTCAGCCGGTGCGACGTGCTCTTTTCCATCGGCACCCGTTTTAATGACCGTATCACCGGAGATTTGAATGAATTCGCGCCGTGCGCCAAGATCGTCCACATCGATGTGGATACGGCTTCCATTTCCCGCAATGTGGTCGTGGATGTGCCCGTGGTTGCGGACGCGGCTACCGCGCTGGAAAAACTGTTGGAGTGGGCGGAGTCTAAGGACACGCGCGCCTGGCAGGAGGAGATCGCGGCCTGGCAAAAGGAAAATCCGCTTGAGATGCGCAGAGACCGCGGCATGACGCCGCAGATGATCTATGAGCATGTGAACCGCACATTTGGGGAGGCCATCTATGTGACAGACGTAGGGCAGCACCAGATGTGGGCAACGCAGTATCTGGAGCTGGACGACTGGCATCGCCTGATTACCTCCGGCGGCCTGGGGACCATGGGATTTGGCCTGCCGGCGGCGATCGGCGCTAAGATCGGCAATCCGGGGAAAGAGGTCGTGTGCTTTAGTGGAGACGGCGGCTTTCAGATGAATATACAGGAGATGGCTACGGCGATTGCAGAGGGCACGCCGATTATTATATGTGTATTTAATAATTATTACCTTGGCATGGTGCGTCAGATGCAGCAGCTGTTTTACGGGAAGCGCTACGCGGCCACCTGTCTGCGCAGGCGTGGGACCTGTCCCAAAAACTGCAAAGGGCCCAATCCGTCCTGCCCGCCCTACACACCGGACTTTTTGAAAATTGCGGAAAGCTACGGCGCCCATGGCATCCGCGTGACGCGCGAGGAAGAGATTCAGAGTGCGCTCGATACGGCGCGGGGCTTTCAGGATGCGCCCACGATCATAGAGTTTATGATCGCCACAGAGGAGATCGTGCTGCCGATGGTAAAAGGCGGCAATCCTATGAGCGAGATGATTTTAAAATAATCGGAAAGGAGTATCCTCATGAGAATGAAAAACAGATGGATTGCGCTGTATGTGGAAAATCAGGTGGGTGTGCTGGCAAAGGTCTCCGGGCTGTTTTCGGCAAAATCCTATAATTTGCAGAGCTTAACCGTGGGCACCACGGAGGATGACGAGATTTCCCGCATGACGATCTGCGTAACCAGCGATGATATCACGTTTGAACAGATCAAAAAGCAGTTGAACCGTATGGTGGAGGTCATCAAAGTGATCGATCTGACCGATGTGCCGCTGCATATGAAAGAGATTTTATTTGCCAAAGTGCTGCGCGTCGATACGGCGCAGAAAGCGGAGGTGTTTCAGATTGCCCAGGTATTTCATGTGGAGGTGGCAGATCTGGGGGACGACAGTGTGCTGTTAGAGTGCAAGCTGACGGAGCGCCGCAACAATGAGCTGATTGCACTGCTCAAGTCAAAGTTCCGCCATATCGAGGTCGTGCGGGGCGGTGCGGTGGCGATCGAGTCGATCAGCACCTCCTGCCGTTAGGTGTGTGTTCGTGAAAGTATTACACTCGACCTTGGCGGATGATATTTTTGTCACGCTGGAGACGACAACCGCAGCGGGCAGCTTCCCCGCGTTTCATGCGCATAATGCGTATGAAATTTATATCCTGACCTCCGGCAGCAGAAATATCTTTATCGGAAATAATCTTTATACGGTAACGGCCGGCGACGCTTCCATGGTACGCGCGCAGATTCCGCACCGCAGCTACGGAAAGACGCCTTATAGCGGCATATGCATCGAATTTACGGGGGCATATTTGACGGCGCATTTTGGATTGGCGCAAAGACAGCAGATCTTGGCCTGTTTTCAAAAAGACGTCATATCAATCGGTGAAAATAGTCTGGCGCTGCTGTGGCGGAGCGCGACGGAGACAGCCCGGGGGGCGTTTGACAAAAAGGAGTTCCTCGTGCTGGCCGCACAGATACTGTCCGCAGAGCGATTGTCCGCGGACGTCTGCGACAAGCGTTCCCACGATTCCGACCTCTCGCATATCGGCGCGTACATACAGGAGAATTATCGCGCGATCAAAGGGCTCGACGGCCTGACGGAGCGGTTTGGCATCAGCAAGAGCTATCTGTGCCGCATGTTCAAACGGCAGACGGGCATCACCGTCGTGGAATACATAAACCGTCTGCGGATTCAGCACGCCTATAAGCTCTTGCAGGAGACCGATCTTTCGGTCGCAACGATCAGCAGGCAGGTGGGATTTGACACGGTGATCTATTTCAACCGGGTTTTCAAAAAAATGCTGGGCGAGACGCCACTGCAGGCGAGAAAATCGGCGCGGGAAAAATGGACGTATCTTACATGAGCAGCCTGTCTGTAATGGATGGGCTGCTTTTATGATGTTCGACTTGCCGCATATGTCGTAGATAGCGCGCACTGCGTAAACAAATGCAGACTGTTCTGAAAGGTAGGGTTAGCATGAATTTTGACAGAAACAAATTAAAATGGACAAGAAAACCTGCGGATTACAATGTATCTGATGAAAAAATCGAAATTACGACAAATCCCCACACAGATTTATGGCAGAGGACATATTATCATTTTAGAAACGATAATGCACCTGTTTTGCAGATGGAAACGGATGAAAAGTTCTTTTCTTTTACAGTGAAAACGGAATTTGAAAGTAAGCATAGATTTGACCAGTGCGGAATTGTGATGTATCTTGACAGTGAAAATTGGCTGAAAGGTTCGATAGAATATGAAAATGAAAAATACCAGCATCTGGGAAGCGTTGTTACAAACAATGGCTATTCGGACTGGGCCACCACAGAAATAAGTGCTTCTGTGAAATCAATGTGGTACAGATTTAGTCGCAGGGAAGATGATTATTGTATTGAGTGTTCTGAAGATGGGGTCATTTTCAGGCAGATGCGTGTATGCCATATGTGGAATGGCAGCGGTACGATTCGGTTTGGAATTTATGCCTGCAGTCCCGAGGAATCATCTTTCAAGGCAACGTTTACCAACATGGAAATAACAGAATGTAAGTGGCACGCCCATAACGGGCAGCAGCCGGACTAGGATTGCCAGACCCGGTTTTCTAAGATAATCAAATGATAGGCTCATTGGTTCAATATAGTTTTATTTGTATCATGATTGGTTCAATATCGGTTTATTTTCCTGTTGCGGTTTTTGCTCTCTGCGTATATACTGCAATTATCACAAGAACCGGATAGGGAATAGATATATGCCCTGATTGCAGATGAGAAATCACCTGCGCGAATTTCTCATCGCTTGTCATAGCAGTAAACTGCTCTGACATGGATGATTAGGTCGCATAAATTGCTCGATAGCCATTCATTCAACCTGGAACAAATTCTATGATGGCAGAGCGAAATCTGACATCCCGTTCGCTTTCTTGGCACAAAACGCTTTGAATGGAGGAACGTATGAAAGAATGGATTGCACCGAATGACAGGTATCAAATGAATTGGGTGGCCGGCGAAACGGAGTGGGGAACCGTGAGAGCCCCGGAGGGGATAAAGGTAACGCGAAAGACGTATCGCGGCGATGGTATCATCAAAGAGCGGTATGTATTTACGAATACCGGCACGAAAGAGCTGATGACGGCAAGGAACGATATTGCGATCTACACGCCCTTCCACGACGATTATACGGACTCGGCCGTCTGCATGAGAGAACGCTGCCACACGCATATATGGTGTGGAGAGCAGATTTCCTATGTGATGGCGCTTCGGATGGGCGGCGAGGCGCCGCATCTTGGGATGGTGCTGACGGAGGGGAGCCTCTCGGGGTACAGTGTTGAAAGGGACTTGGAAAAGATCAGCAACGACAGGGGGGACTTTCTGATGCATCCTTCTCCCGTATCGCTGGCGCCGCAGGAGAGCTTTGCGATCGGGTGGACGTTGTTCTGGCATGAGGGAGCGGAAGATTTTTATGAGAAGCTAAAGCAGTATCATCCAAACGACATACGCGTGCAGGCAGAAAATTATATCGTGTTTCAAGGAGAATGGATTTCAATAAAAATAAAACCTGCATTTGATTTTTCAGAGGATGAAGTCCATATCATGAGAAATGGGGAGCCCGTGGCGTTTGAAGTGAAAGACGGCGTCATATCGGTGCGGGAGAAGGGCGCGGGATGCAGCGCATCGAATACAGCAGGATGCAGCGCATCGAATACGAAAAACGGTGGCGAACAAAAGTATTCCATCCAGATAAAGGGAATCCAGACCCACTGCAACATTCTGGTCCTGCCGCCGCTTTTGGCGCTTGCCGGCAGACGCTGTCGTTTTATTGCCGAAAAGCAGCAGTATCACCATGCGGGAAGCGGATTGGACGGGGCATACCTGGTTTATGATAATGAAGAACAACATATCTATTATCATCCGACCCCTGATTACAATGGCGGGCGCGAGCGCGTGGGGATGGGTATTTTGCTTGCGCGCTATCTGCAGTCTCACAAAGATCAGCGGTTGTCGGACAGCCTGGAAGCGTATATCGCGTATGTGGAGCGGGAATTATTTGACAGAGAAAGCGGCGTCGTGTATAACGATTATCAGAGAGACAACAGTTGGAACCGGCTGTACAATTACCCGTGGATGAGTGTGTTTTATCTCGAATTGTATCGTCTGTATGCGAAGCGGGAACATCTGCGCGCGTCCTATCTCGCGCTCAAATCCTTTTATGCACAGGGCGGCGGGGCGTTTTACGCGATTGCCATACCGCTTAGAGAGATCGTGGAAGCGCTTGCGGATGCACACATGTCAAGCGAGAGGGAAGAACTGCTGACGCATTTTGCAGAGCACTGCGCCTATATCATGGAACACGGACTTGATTATCCGGCGCACGAAGTCAATTATGAGCAGAGCATTGTCGCGCCGGCGGCGAGCCTGCTGTTGCAGATGTACGCGGTCACGAAGGAGGAGAAGTATCTTACGGCAGCCGAAAGGCAGATCGCGGTGTTGGAGCTGTTTTCCGGTTTGCAGCCGGATTACCATCTCTATGAAGTCGCAATCAGACACTGGGACGGGTACTGGTTCGGAAAGAAAAAGATGTTTGGCGATACCTTTCCGCACTACTGGAGCGCGCTGACCGCAGTCGTCTACGAGGACTACGCCGCGCTAACCGGCAATGAAAAGTGTCGGAAGGCGGCGGATGCCGCTTACCGGGGCGTGTTAAGCCTGTTTATGCCGGACGGCAGCGCATCGTGCGCCTATGTATACCCTGTGTCGGTAAACGGAAGTGCGTGCGGCTATTACGACCCGTATGCCAACGACCAGGACTGGGGGCTGTACTTTATGTTACGGCATGTCGATCATTTGAGAAACGCCCGCAAAGCTTGACGGGCGTTCTGTGAGAAATAACATATGCTTGGGCTGTCAAACGCGCTTGTTTAACAGCTCAAGTATTTTTTTGATGTGCATGGGCGTGCCCTGTATTTCCTCCACCTTCAGACGGTTTTCTTCATTGAAGCCCACCAGGATATTGTGATTGGCCTCCGACAGATAGTCGATAATGCCGTCGATGTCGGACTTCATGTTTTTCGGGCACTGGATATAAAGGTGCTTGTTGGCGCTGATATGCAGCGTGTAGGAGATGCTGAAATGATACCAGATAAACTTGTGCAGCGTGGAATACTTGTATATCCAGATGATTTCATCGATCGGCACGATGGCGTTGCCATATATGGAGGTCTCGATAAAAAAATGCTCTGTGATAAACATGTCCTCAGTCGCAAGCTGCGGCAGAGTGGCAAGCTCCTCCTCGGCCATCTCCAAAAGCTTTTTTGGGTTGCCGAACCGCGAAAGGCTCTGGCAGGCGGGCGAGAGAAGCGGCACCCGGATAAACAGCAAATACATAAACAGATAGGAAAGCGTTAGTCCACCGGTGATAAAAAACGTACAAAACAGTAGCAAATTTAACGGCAGGCTGTAGCTGGGTTCACTGACATAGTAGAGCGAAACCTGATTGTATATGCCGTTTTCGGTCCAGTTTAAGTCCTGCGCCAGGTGGGAGAATAAGTCGTCAAGGCTTTTGGTCTGTTTTAAAATCCTTCCCGTGATACTGACCTGCTCAATGAACGGCAGCCCCTGTTCGCTGGTGGATGGGGAAAGCAGCAATATGATACACTCCTCATCGTACATGGTGTAATAATAGTAGCCGCTGATGCGGCCAAGGGCATTTTCGGTGTATCCGGTAAAGCGCAGATTGGTGAACGTGCCGCGGATATATTCTTCGCCGCTGCGGTACGCGTTTTCCGGCGTCTCAGATGATTTCAGAGTCTTCGGAAACAGCAGATCGGACAGAGAAAAGGCGAACCAGACGAAAAGCAGCACGAGCAGATATAGAATCGGCGCCAACAGCCGCCGCTTATAGTATGCTTTTATGTTGTTGGTAATATAATTGTCGTATCGGTTAAGCATGAGTTGTGTTACCTTTTGATTGCGTGTTTTTCATTAATAGTATACGTTTTGTGGGACAAATAATCAAGGTGATTTTAATGAGTTGATTTTCCGGACAAAAATTGATACCATAGTAGACGACTAGCATGGACAAAAATATGGAAGAATAATGGAGTGATGACATGGCATCCTACGAAAGTTTTGCGCAGGTGTACGATCTTTTTATGGATAATGTGCCTTATGGCGAGTGGGCGTCCTATCTTGTGCGCCTGCTGCGGGAGAACGGGATAGTGGACGGACTGGTGCTGGATTTGGGCTGCGGCACCGGAACGATGACGAGACTGTTGGAGAGAGCCGGCTATGATATGATCGGCGTAGATAATTCCGGCGAGATGCTTGAGATTGCGCGGGCGGCGGAGGGGGAGGAGAGCGCGATTCTTTATCTGTTGCAGGATATGAGGGAATTTGAACTCTACGGCACCGTGCGCGCGGTTGTCAGTGTCTGCGATTGCGTCAATTATATCACAGACGAGGAGGAGCTGTGCGCGGTGTTTCGGCTGGTCAATAACTACCTCGACCCCGGCGGGCTGTTTATCTTTGACCTGAACACGGTGTACAAATACCGTGAGCTTTTAGGGGAGGCGACGATCAGTGAAAACCGCGAGCAGGGAAGCTTTATCTGGGACAACTACTACGACGAGGAGAGCGGCATCAACGAGTATGATCTGACGCTGTTTGTGCGCGAAGAGGGAGATTTGTACCGCAAGTATGAGGAGACGCACTATCAGCGCGCCTATGAGACAGATACGGTGTGCGCGCTGCTGGGGCAGGCCGGACTGGAACTTGTGGCGTTGTATGACGCCTTTACCGGCCGTCCGGTGAGGGAGGACAGCGAGCGCATCTTAGTGGTCGCAAGGGAGTGCGGCAAACGTTGTCGATGTAGTGAGTGAAAAACCAAATTAGGATGATTCGGTTGAAAAATCAGCTTGATGGAGGGATAGGTTGAAAAATCAGCTTGATAGCTGATTTTGTCAACCAGCAATTTGAGTCAGAGCCCCAAATATGCCCTGATCGCAGATGAAAAATCGCCTGCGCGAATTTCTCATCGCGTGTCATCGCAGTAAACTGCTCTGACATGGAGGGATAGGATGAACGACTATATTGTGAGAGCTACGGCGGCTGACAGCCAGATTCGCGCGTTTGCCATTACATCTAAGAATATGGTGGAGACGGCGCGGCGCGCCCACGGCACGACGCCGGTCATATCGGCGGCGCTGGGACGTCTGCTGTCCGGCGCGGCTATGATGGGAACCATGATGAAAGGGGAGAAAGATCTGCTGACGGTGCAGATACAGTGCAGCGGTCCGGCCAAAGGACTGACGGTGACGGCGGATGCTTTGGGGAACGTCAAGGGATTCCCGAGTGTGCCGAAGGTAGAGCTGCCGTTAAACGACAAAGGCAAACTGGACGTGGGCGGCGCGCTTGGTCTCGGCGTTATGAGCGTGATCAAGGATATGGGCCTAAAGGAACCCTATGTCGGGCAGATCGCCTTGCAGACCGGAGAGATCGCGGAAGATTTGACGTATTATTTTGCCACGTCGGAGCAGGTGCCCTCGGCCGTGGGGCTCGGCGTGCTGGTGGATAAAGACCTGACCATCAAGCAGGCCGGCGGATTTATCGTCCAATTGATGCCGTTTGTAAATGACAGCGTGATCGAGCGCTTGGAGAAGAAGATCACCGAAATAAAATCGGTGACGGAGATGTTGGAGGACGGGAATACGCCGGAGCAGATCTTAGAAATCATTCTGGGCGAATTCGGAGTGGAGATCACGGACACGATCGAGACCGCGTTTGTCTGCGACTGTTCCAAGGAGCGGGTGTCCCGCGCGATCTCCACCTTGAGCAAAAAAGATTTAAACGATATCATCAATGACGGGGAGGCGATCGAGGTGAAGTGCCAGTTCTGCAATCACGCCTACCGCTTTGATATCGAAGAATTGAAAAAGATGAGGTGACTATGAGACAGGGATTTGTCAAAGTGGCGGCCGTTACGCCCAAAATAAAAGTGGCGGATGTTTTCTACAATACGGCGGCAATCGTTGCGTCTGTCTGCGAAGCGGGCAGAAACGGCGCAAAAGTGATCGTGCTGCCGGAGCTTTGTGTCACGGGATATACCTGCGGAGACCTTTTTTTGCAGGAAAAACTGCTGCGGGAAGCGAGGGCGGCGCTGCCTGTGATCGCGGAGCAGACAAAAGCGGTGGATGCCATCGTTTTTTTGGGCTGCCCGATTGCGTATCGGGGAAAGTTATATAATACTGCCGTTGCCATGCAGCGGGGGAACATCCTGGGGCTGGTGCCCAAAACATACTTTCCCAGTTATAATGAGTTCTATGAACTGCGCCATTTCTACCGGGGCATGGAAGAGGCGGTGGAAGTGCGGCTTGCGGAGCACGTGTGCGCGCCGATGGGGACGAGACAATTGTTTTGCTGTAGTCAGATGGAGGGGTTAGTGATCGGCGCCGAACTCTGTGAAGATCTGTGGACGCCGCAGCCGCCGAGCATCGGCCATGCCAGAAACGGTGCGACCGTGATCGTCAACCTCTCCGCGTCCAACGAGATTACCGGAAAAGATATCTACCGCAGAGAGCTGGTCGGCGGGCAGTCGGCGCGCCTTTTGTGCGGTTATGTCTATGCCAGCGCCGGGGAGGGTGAATCCACACAGGATGTGGTCTACACCGGGCACAACCTCATTGCGGAAAACGGCAGACTCTTAAAAGAATCGAAGCGCTTTACGAATGAGACGATCTATTCGGAAATCGACGTGCAGCGCCTGTTGACGGAGCGCCGTCGTATGACGACATTTGAACCGCTGGAAGAAAATTATAACAGGATTTCATTTTCTTTGGAGATGGAGGAGACGGCGATTACCCGCTTTGTGGATGCATCGCCTTTCGTGCCGGGAGGCAAAGAAGACAGAGAGAAGCGGTGTGAGGAGATCCTCGCGATACAGGCGCTGGGTCTGAAAAAGCGCCTGGAACACACCAATTGCAGGACGGCCGTGGTCGGCATCTCGGGAGGGCTTGACTCCACACTCGCGCTGCTTGTGACCGTGCGCGCCTTCGACGCGCTTGCCATGGACAGAAAACAGATCATGGCAGTCACCATGCCCGGCTTCGGAACGACCGACCGCACCTACGACAACGCGGTGCAGCTGATTCGCTGCCTGGGGGCGGAGTTTGTCGAGGTGGATATCAGGGAGGCCGTGCAGGTACACTTCCGCGACATCGGGCAGGATGAGGCGGTACATGATGTGACCTACGAAAACGGGCAGGCGAGGGAGAGAACACAGATTCTTATGGATATTGCCAACAAATCCGGCGGCATGGTGATTGGAACCGGGGATTTGTCGGAGCTTGCGCTCGGATGGGCGACCTACAACGGGGACCATATGTCTATGTATGCGGTCAACGCTTCCGTGCCCAAGACATTGGTGCGCCATCTGGTGCGCTACTATGCGGATACCTGCGGGGACGCCGCGTTGGCGCAGATACTTCTCGACGTGTTGGACACGCCGGTGTCGCCGGAGCTGCTGCCGCCGGAAAACGGAAAGATCTCCCAGAAAACCGAAGATCTCGTAGGGCCCTACGAACTGCATGACTTCTTTCTATATAATATGCTGCGGCAGGGCTATGCGCCGGCGAAGGTGTACCGTCTGGCTTTGATCGCATTTGCGGGCATTTATGACGGTGAGACCATCTTAAAATGGCTCAAAAACTTCTACCGCAGATTCTTTTCCCAGCAGTTTAAGCGTTCCTGCCTGCCGGACGGGCCAAAGGTCGGCAGCGTGGCCGTCTCTCCGCGCGGGGATTTGCGCATGCCCTCGGACGCCTGTGCGGCCATCTGGCTGCAAGAGTTGGAAGGGCTAAAGAGCGGTCTGCAGGTCTGAACATTTCGGACATTGAAAGAAAGCGTCCTTTGATCATGCGATAGGAGATACGGCATGGTCAAAGGACGCCTTTCTATTTTGCTAAGCTATATGCGGTGCAGATTTCTGCCCTCCATTTTTTGTTCCATGGCAGGAACGCCGAAGCGGCTTTTGCCGTATACGAGCAGATACATAAAGACGGCGAGGATGATACCGGTCGCCACGTCGAATACGGAGTGCTGCTTTAGAAACATGGTGGAGAGGATGATGCTTACCATTAAAACGGCGGAAGCGATGCGCACCACCGGCTTCTTCTTAAAATTGTCTGCATGCCAGACTGCCATATTGATGGCGATCGAGTTGTAGACATGGATGCTCGGGAACAGGTTGGTCGCCGTGTCGGTCTTGTACAGCCATGCGACTAACGCGGTAAAAATATTCTGCCGCTCGAACGTGACCGGGCGCAGGTAGTGCCCGTTGGGGTAGAGCGTGGAAATAATCAAAAATAGCGTCATCCCGGTAAAGAGCATAGCGCAGAGACGGAAATACTCGTCTTTATTTTTCAGATAGAAGAACCCGATGCCTGCCGCCACATAGGCAAACCACAGGAAATAGGGAATGATAAAGTATTCGCAAAAAGGAATATAATCATCGAGCGCCACATGGATGACATGGAAATGTGTGGTAACGGTGCGCTCTACATAGGCAAACCAGGGCAGGTAAATCAAAAAATAGGCTTGCAGTATGATATGTTTGTTCCTTTCTATAAAGGCAGAAAGAGTTATCTTTTTTGCTGTCACGGTCGTGCCTCCTCGCTATTTTCGATGGGTTCATTTGTAACGTCATTGTTTTTGTCTGGTGCGATTATAGCACAGAGATTTTGCGGAAACAATCGGCTTTTGCCAATATTAAGAAAGATTTCAAAAATTTTAATAAGTTAAATAAGTATTACATTGCCATTTATCGGTTGACAACTTTTGATTGGCAACTATAATATAGCTGTACAGATGCGGCAAGCAGCGGCATCGGAGTCGGCAAGGTTTAGAAAGGTTTGGTTCATAATATGAAAAAGAAGAATCAGGAAGCTACGAAAAAGAGCGGTGCGGGTAAGGCCGCGGGATTGATTTTTGCAGTCGTTCTGGTTATTTTGGCAGTTGTATATGTGACGATTGGCTTCTATTTCCGGGAGCATTTTTGCTTTCGAACTACGGTGGACGGTATCCCGATCGGGGGCAAGAGCGCCGCTGATGTCGAGTCCTTGGTGAGAGAAAAGATTGACGGGTACTCCTTGACGCTCGCGGGGAGAGAGGGAGGCAGTGACGTGATAGCAAGCGTTGACGTCGGCCTGACCCCGGTGTTTGACGGTGAAATCGAACAGCTATTGCAAAACCAGAACGGTTTTGCCTGGGGGTTCAAGCTTCTTAGGCCCGATGACTATCTGTTGGACAGCGCGGTTTCCTATGATGCGGCAAAGCTCGATGAGGTATTGAAGCAATTGGCGATGCTTGCGCCGGGAAGCGAGCGCGAGCCGGCGGATGCACATTATTCCGACTATAAGGCGGATACCGGCTATGAGCTGGTGCCGGCTGATTACGGAACTACGCTCGATCGAGAGAAGCTTAGAGCGGCAGTCGAGGAGGCGATGCTCACATTGCGGGAGACGCTGGATCTCGACCAGAGCGGCTGCTATGTGGAGCCAAAGGTGCAGGATGATGACACGGGACTGCTGTCCCTGATTGAAAGCTTAAACGAACATATCGGCGTTACGGTTACTTATGATTTGATCGAACAGACCGAGGTGCTTGACCGCGAGACCATCCATACATGGCTGTCGGTGGAGAACGGCAGGGTCAAGCTGGACGAGGAGGCAGTGGGCGAATATGTAAAAGAACTTGGCAGGAAATACAATACCGCCTATAAGCCCAAGACCTTTCTGTCATCCTACGATGAGGAAGTGACGATTCAAAACAGCGTTTACGGCTGGCGTATTGACCGGGAGGCGGAGACGGCGCAGCTTCTGGAGGATATCAGAGGCGGAAAGGATGTCACGCGCGAGCCCGTATATGCGCAGACCGCGAACAGTCACGGAGAAAATGATTTTGGCGATTCCTACGTGGAGATCAATCTCACCAAACAGCATCTGTTCTGCTACAAGGACGGGGAACTGATTGTGGAGAGTGATTTTGTCTCCGGCAATGTGTCGAACGGCAATGCGACGCCCACAGGAGTGTTCCCGTTGACGTACAAGACCTTGGATGCGACGCTGCGCGGGGAGAATTATGCGACGCCGGTCAAATACTGGATGCCGTTTAACGGCAATGTCGGTATGCATGATGCCAATTGGAGAAGGTCATTTGGCGGAACGATCTATAAGACGGGCGGCTCGCACGGCTGTATCAACCTCCCGCCGGCTGTGGCGGCGCAGATCTATGAGGTGGTAGAGAAAGGTTATCCCGTGCTGGTGTACACGATGCCGGGCCACGAGTATGAGAATGTCGGACCGCAGCCCGAGGAAGAAGAGACGACCGTGACGGCCGCTGATGTGATCAGCCAGATTGATTCCGTCGGCAACGTAACCATCGAGAGCGAGGGCGCTATCCTGCAGGCGAGAAGCATGTACGACGCGCTTCCAGACGAGGAGAAGGCAGCGGTCACCAATTATCCGACGCTGCTAAAGCAGGAAGAGATATTGGCAGGACTGAAAGGGCAGACAGGGGCGTAACGGCGATTGAAAAAAACCACCGCCTGAATGGCGGTGGTTTTTTGCCGCAATTTTTAAATATCTTCCACGATCTTAACGTCCCAAGGCCCAAGTTCTAAGGTGTCCCCGGTGTTGATCAGCTTCCCGCCCAGGAGCTCTATGCCGTTTCCGTAAGGATAGCAGACTGTCTGGCGATCAGCGGAGTAATTCAGGTAATAATAAATGTTTTTGCCCAGATCGTTGGCGCCGCGCTTTAAAATCAGCGGGAAGTGCGGGCGGGTGCCGCTCTCTTCGCAAACGCCGGTTTCCTCGAGATAGTCCAAAAGCAATTGCTCAAAATAGCCGCCCTCAAACATAGTGGAGAAGTAGAGGGTGGAACCGTTGCCGTATTGATTCTTGGCCACTGCGGTGTAGCGGTTCCATACCGGGTGTTTATACACGGCAAGCGGCGTCGCGGTGGTACAGGTCACAAGCTCCATCCACTCTATGGCAGCCGGAGCGCTGTCTGCACGCCATCCGTTAGCGGCGCTTTTTGCAGTGCCTTTATCATCGGCGCAGCCGGCATCTTCTGAAGCGTCAACCGGGGCGACGCAGACGTCAACCGGGTAGGTAAACTGATCATAGCGGATGCCCAGACATTCGTGCAAAATGTGGGGTTGCGTGTCCGCGTAGATTTTTAAGTGTTCATCGGCGAAACCGCTGCGGAACGTGGTGATCAGGTGCCCGCCGCCTTTGACATATTCGCAGAGACGCTCTAAAAGAGCTTCGCCCGCGCTGTAGAGCGCCGGGACGATCAGGCACGGGTAGGCCGAAAGATCGTCGTCCGCGGAGGAGATCATGTCATATTCGATGTTGTTGCGGTAGAGGGCATCGCAGAGCCAGCGGGCCACTTTGTTGTAGGCGTGCGCCTTTTCCGTGGCAAACGGAAATTCTTTCAGTCCGGTCAGGGAGGCGTTGTCGAGCATGACGGCAATCCGGTTCTGCTTTTTCAGATTGACCAGATGATTGCCTATGAGCTTCCACTCGATACCGATCGCCGCGGCCTCCCAGTAAGTATCATTCTCGCAGAAATCGTGGGAGAGCACGCCTTTCCAATAACTCTCGATCGCGTTGTGAATGGAGGACCAGTGCCAGTACATCACGCTGTTTGAGCCGTTTGCGATATGGCTGTATGCCTGCAGGCGCAGCTGCCCCGGGTAGGGAAGCCACTCGATATTGCCCTGCGCCTGGGTTTCGAGCACCAGATAATTGCTCTTCTTTAAGCTGCGGGAAATATTGCCGCAGAACGTGATCTCCGCCCCGGTCAGGTTATCCTGCGACGGGTGGTAGATATCGCATCCCGCGACCGTCATGCATTTTGCGGTCTCATACTGATTCACCTCCGGCTGATAACCGTAGGAGTGGGTGGTCCAGCCGAAGTCAAAGTTCTGTGTAATGAACTGGTCGTCGCGCTTGTATTCGGAGATGATCTGCGCCTGCCAGTTTAAAAATAAGGTGACGAGCAGCCGCTGGAAGCGTTTGAACTCGGCGTCGAGGCTCTGGTTGATCGTGCCGCGCACATCGGGGAAATCTTCCCAACGGTTGACGCGGTTGCTCCAGTAATCGAGACCAAAGGTATGGTTAAATTCATTGATATCGGGGAAACGGTCTTTTAAATATTCCACGAACATTTCCTGCACCTTGGGACCCGCGGTGTCATAGCTTCTCGTCTCGTTATCCAGCTGAAAGCCGATGATGTGCGGCACATCCTTGATGTATTCCATGAGAGCGCGGATCATATGCTCTGCGTGGGACAGATAGCCTGCGTGCGTGATGTCCATATTCTGACGGTGGCCGTAGAGGCCGGGGCCGTCGTGTGTGACGGCGAGGATATCGGGATATTTTTTCATCAGCCATGTCGGAATCGCGTAGGTCGGCGTGCCGATAATCACGGAAAGGTGATGTCTTGCGGCCGTATCGAGCATGCGGTCGATGTGTGTGAAATCAAAGACGCCCTCGAACGGTTCTAAGGTACTCCAGGTCGACTCCGCGATGCGGATGGTGTTCATGCCCGCCTTTTCCATCATCGCCATATCCTGTTCGATGCGGTCGTAGGGGAGGTACTCTGAGTAATAGGCAGCGCCAAAAATGAGATGATCTGTTTTCATAATTTACAATCCTTTCCATTCATTATACGTTGTCAAAGACCGCGCCGTTTTACGGAAACGGCTGGAATACGATACCCGGCAAACATAAAATGGTATACTTTACTATGCCAGAGTGGTCACTGATTATATTCTTGCAGAATGATATTTGTTTCTATAAGCGTAAGTATATATGACTACGCTCGAAAATGCAATATAACATGGTAAATACAAACAGGGCAAAAAAGGTATTGCAAAAATATCTTAGATATACAATAATAAAGATAAGATGCGCAACCGATTACACAGATGGAATATCGGCAGTCTGCAAGCGGGGCGGACGGGCGTTTCGTGAGAGGAATAAGAAAGGTGTGGTTTTTTTGTGATGGAGGAAAAATATGCAACCACGATCGCGGATGTGGCGGAGGCGCTCGGCGTGTCGAAAACGACGGTATCGCGCGCCATATCCGGGAAAGGGAGAATCGGTAAAGAGACGAGGGAGCGGGTGTTGGCCTATATCGAGGAGCACGATTACAGGCCGAATGTGATTGCCAAGGGGCTGGCGCAGTCGAAAACCTATAATATCTGTGTTGTCATGCCCCGTGACTATGAGGTTGTGGACTGGAATTTTTTTCAGGCCTGCCTGTTTGGAATCCAGGAGATGGCGGAGACCGCGGGGTATGATATTTTGCTTACCATGTGCCGTATCAACGACATCTCGTCTTTGGAGCGGATTATCGACAACCGGAAGGTGGACGGCGTCATATTGATGCGCACATTTTTGGAAGACCCGCAGATCGAGTTTTTGCAGGAGCGAAAGGTGCCGTTTGTCACAACCGGCAGCACCAACTATAAAGGCGTCGTGCAGATCGACAACAATCACCGCAGCGCCTGCAAAGAGCTGACGGCGATTATCTTGATGAAAAATATGCGCCGCGTGGCACTGATCGGCGAGGGTGAGGGGTATGTGGTGACGCAGAGCCGGCTAAACGGCTATCTTGATGCGTATGCGCAGATGGGCGTGCCGGTGGATGAGAATCTTTTGTTTTTAAATCCCGAAAACCGTGTGCGCGTGGATAAGACGGTAAACGAGATATTGGAACAGAAAGTGGACTGTATTCTCTGTATGGACGATGCGGTGGCGGGACGGGTGCTGCGCGTCCTGCGCGAAAAACAGGTGCAGGTACCGCGCGATGTGCGTGTGGCGTCTTTTTATGACAGTACGATACTGAGCGACAACTCCCCGTCCATTACATCGCTCGCGTTCGATGCCAGGGAGTTGGGCATGACGGCGTGCCGCACGCTGCTCGATCTGATGGAGGGGGGACAGGTACCGCTTAAGACGCTGCTGCCGTATGAGGTCGTGTTAAAGGAATCGACAAAATAGTGCTCTGTCCGCGCAATGCCGCAAAATAGCGCCAGGGACGACAGGTTTATCGGTTGCACTGCGGGAAATCGCCGCGCACAAAACAGGACAGAGAATTGTATAAATTTACCAAAATGCAGGCGGATTTATTATAAATTATGGACATTGACACATCACGGGCGTATGATTATACTAATCATAAAGGACAACCGATTGCGCAACCCGGTATCACAGTTTCGCAGATACATTCGTTTCTGGGACGTTTTGATTTGACCGTCAGCTGTCATTGAGACGCAGAGACAGAATGTATTGATAAAATTCATAAAAAGCGAAAAAATGCGTATAATAAGTGCCGGAGAAAGATGTCCGAAATGTAAGATGTTCCAAATACCGAGTACCATTTTATTTCAATAAAAAAAGGGAGGACCTTAACATGAAAAAGAAAGTATTAAGCTTACTGTTGTGTGCATCCATGGCAGCAACTGTGTTTGCAGGCTGCGGCGACAAGAAAGATACGTCGGACAACAACGCAGATGCGAACAATGCGGCAGACAACAATGCGGCGGACAACAACGCACAGGCGCCGGCGACGAGTGACGAGACCGTTACCTTAAAAGTGTGGGCGGCTGAGGAAGACCAGAACCTGACAAACGAGCTGATCGAGGGATTTAAAGCGGCAAATTCCGGGCAGAAATTTGATATTACCGTCGGTGTTGAGTCCGAGTCTACGGCAAAAGATACGATTTTGATCGACCCGGAGGCGGCAGCCGATGTGTTTACGTTCGCCAGCGATCAGATCACAGACCTTGTAAAAGCCAACGTGTTACAGCCGGTACAGGATGTAGATACGATATCGAATGAAAATGTGGCAGGTTCCGTGGAGGCGGCAACGGTTGACGGTACATTATACGCTTACCCGATGTCGGCGGACAACGGATACTTTTTATTCTATGACAGCACGGTAGTAAAAGATCCGACGAGCTGGGATGCCATTCTCAGCGATTGCGCGGCGGCTGGCAAGAAGGCCGGCATGGTTATGGCATCCGGCTGGTATAACGCAGGTTTCTTCTACGGCGCTGGCTTTACCACCACTTTAAATGCAGACGGCAGCACGACGCTTGACTGGAATGGGACATCCGCAACCGGTATCAAGGGTACGGATGTTGTACAGGCGATGCTTGATATCGCAGGCAATTCGGCGTTCCTTCCGATCACGGACGGCGATACCACCAACCAGATCGCAACCGGCAGCCTTGGAGCAATTATTTCCGGTACATGGGATGCAGACGGTGTGCAGAGTGCATTCGGCGAGGGATACTCCGCGACAGCGCTTCCTTCTTTCACATGTGCAGGCCAGCAGGTTCCGATGGGTTCCGCAGCAGGTTATAAGATGGTCGGTGTAAACGCGAACTCCGCACAGGTAGGCTGGGCGATGGAGCTGGCGAAATATCTGACCAATGAGAGCAGCCAGGCGACCCGTTTTGAGCAGAGACAGATTGGACCTTCCAATGTCAAAGCAGGCGAGGCTCCGGCAGTTCAGGAGAACATCGCGCTTGTGGCAGTGACGCTGCAGAATGGCACCAACGGTGTGGTTCAGATGGCAGGCGGCAGTTATTGGGATCCGACCAAGAGCTTTGGTGAGATTATCGCGCAGGGCAATCCCGACGGCACAGACTTGCAGGAGTTATTAGACAATTTAGTTGCAGCTACGGCACAGGCACCACAATAAAAAACATTGGGCAGTGAGAAGAATGTTCATTGCCTGACAATAGAACAGGGGCGTTTGGCCCGATGAGAAATTAGAAAACGTCCACATACGGAGAAAAAAACGTGCGTGGACGTTTTTTGACTATGAAAGGCAGAGGTGCAAACATGAGTGAAGAGGGAAAGAGCAAAAAAGAAAACCGTGTGGCTGAGTTTTTTGCCGGAATCGCGGGCTTCTTCAAAGGGTTTGGCGCGGCGTGTGCCAAGGGCGATGCGGCGGTCAAAGCGTCGCTTGTGGTGTCGGGCGCAGGTTATTTTGCAAGAAAGCAGATCGTCAAGGGTATTTTGGTGACATTGCTTGAGATTGCGGTCATCCTTTACCAGGTCTTGATCGGCTTCCCCTATATCGGGCAGTTTGGCAGTCTGGGAGAGGTACAGCGCGCGCAGGTTTACAACCCGGAGACGATGAAAAACGAAGTCAACGACTATGACAACTCGCTTTTGATTTTGCTTTTTGGTGTGATCAGCTTAAGTCTTCTGGTCGTGGCGGTCATTTTGTGGATGGCTAATGTTAAGAATACTTACCGCATCCAAAAGCTGGCGCAGGAAGGAAAGCATATCAATACATTCCGCGAAGACCTAAGCTCCATGCTCAACGATAAGTTCCATTTTACGCTGCTGGCGCTTCCATTACTGGGAATTATCATTTTTAATGTCATGCCGTTAATCGTCATGGTCTGTATCGCGTTTACCAATTATGACCAGAATCATATGCCGCCGGCGATGCTGTTTACCTGGACGGGACTTAAAAACTTTAAAAGTTTGTTTGAGACGAGCCTGACGATGACGTTTGGCTATACGTTCCGCAAGATTCTGGTGTGGACGTTGCTGTGGGCGTTTTTGGCGACGGCTACCACGTATTTCGGCGGAATCATTCTCGCCCTGCTCATCAACAACAAGGCAACCAAGCTGAAAAAGATGTGGCGCACGCTGTTTGTGGCGGCGATTTCTGTGCCTCAGTTTGTGACCTTGCTTTTGATGCGCAACTTTTTTGCCAACGCCGGCATCATGAATACGGTCTGTGAAAAAATTGGCCTGACGGGGCTTTTGCAGAATCTGGGCTGGATTAATACGAATTATATTCCGTTTTTGACCGACCCCACATGGGCAAAGATTACGATTATTGTCATCAATATCTGGGTCGGTATCCCGTATCTGATGCTGATCGCCACCGGAGTTTTGATGAATATCCCGGAGGAGTTAAAGGAGAGCGCGCGCATCGACGGCGCCAACGCGTTCCAGATTTTCCGCAAGATCACGATGCCGTATATGTTCTTTATCACGGGGCCGTATCTGGTGACGCAGTTTACCGCCAATATCAATAATTTTAACGTGATCTATCTGTTGACGCAGGATGTTTACACGACGACCAACCAGAAGATGTCCGCCTCGTTTGGTAAGGAGATCGATCTGTTGGTAACGTGGCTGTATCGTCTGACCAGTGAGCAGTACAATTACAAGATGGCTTCCGTCATCGGTATCTGTGTATTTATTGTCTGTGCGCTGTTTACACTATTAGCCTTTAATTTCTTGATTAAGGGAGATAAGGAGGAAACATTCCGATGAGAGCAAAGAAAACGATTACTTCGATTTTGATTCACGCTGTGCTCGCCGTTATGGCAGTGGTCTGGTTAATTCCGATCGTGTGGCTGATTGTTACCTCCTTCAGTGGATTTGACGGAATGAACACCAGCAGATTTTTCCCGGAGACGTGGTCGATGCGCAATTATACGCGTATTCTCTTCCAGTCTGATACGGTGTCCCAATTTCCGATCTGGTTTAAGAATACCTTGATCATTGCGATCTTTACCTGCCTGATCTCCACCTCCTTTGTGCTGATGGTGAGCTACGCGATGAGCTGTATGCGTTTTAAAGGCAGAAAAGCGCTGATGAACGCGGCTGTCATGTTGCAGCTGTTCCCCGGCTTTTTGTCCATGATCGCGATCTATTTTATTTTGAAAGCGGTCAATTTGACCAACAGCCATTTCGGTATGATATTAGTCTATTCGGGCGGAGCGGGTCTCGGTTATCTGGTTGCCAAGGGCTTTTTTGACACGATTCCCACCTCCCTGCGCGAGGCGGCTTATCTGGAGGGTGCTTCCGAGGCGCGGACGTTTTTTACGATTGTGCTGCCGCTCTCGAGGCCGATCATTGTGTATACGGTCATCAGTTCTTTTTTGGTGCCGTGGACGGATTTTGTATTTGCCAAGATCATTTTAAATTCCGGTATTTCGACCGACTGGACCGTGGCGATTGGACTATATAACATGCTGCAGCGGCAGCTGCTGCCAAACTACTTCTCAAGATTCTGCGCCGGCGGCGTGCTGGTTGGTATACCGATCGGTATTTTGTTTATCATTATGCAGAAGTTCTATGTGGAAGGCATCACGGGAGGCTCCGTGAAAGGTTAAATGGTAACTTACTGTTGCGGTTCACAGTTTTATATATAGTAAAAAATAGGGCAGCTGTGAACCGCGGCAGATGAATATAATAATTGTAGGAGAAAATATGGACAAGTTAGTTTTGAATCTAATCCACAGGCCGGAGATGGTTCCAGAGTACGCGGAAAAAGTGACCGGCCATGGTAAGACAGAAGACATTGGCAGAAAAGCGCTGCTGACAGAATCTTTGGACATCTTTAAGGTTCAGCAGGAGGCTGCGCACAAGAACGGTTTGAAAACTACGATTCAGATGACGTATGCGAGCCTGTTTAACGACGAGGCGGTGGCGCTTGCGAAAGAACATCACGACACCTACGGAGATGAGATCGCGCTCTCGCTTTTGGGACTGCCGTGCAAGGAGTTCCGCGACAAATATAAGACAAAGGATTTCTGTATCTGGATGTTCTCGATGGAGGACAAAAAGGAGATCGTCAACGACGTATTTGAAAAGTTTTATGAGCGGTTTGGATTTTACCCCGAGTCGACCGGCTCTTATTATATGGACGCAGATCTGACCAATTATATCAAAGAGAAATATCCGATGGTGAAATGCGCGGTTGCCACCTGCTGGGAAGAGGGGCCGAAAGCCTATCACACCTGCAACAACTCATGGTACACGCTGTTTGACGGCGGTCCCTGGGCTCCGTGGATTCCGTCGAAGCAAAATACCCATGCGCCGGCGGCCAACGAGGCGGAGGACAGCGGTATCGTCGCCATCCCGCACCTCTCCCGCGATTTGATCGCCTGCTATGACGGCAACGGTTCTAATTTCGGCACGCATCCGCAGAACGTGCTGCGCGGCATGATCTATGATTCTAAGACATGGGAGTATCCGTATCTTTATAATTTGATCGACCAGTACCGAGATCTGGCCAAATATAATAACGGCTACGCCTATAACATGATGTTTGTGGGGCCGGGCTGGATGAATAAAATGGGGCGCTGGGAGGCTCCGTATGAGCTCTTAAAGAAGTCTTACGAGGACGGATGCGCCTACTATGGACAGCTTAAGAAAGAGGGCAAGCTGTTAGACCTGACGATGGCGGAATTTGCAGACTATTACCGTGAGAAGAAGCGCTACACCGAACCGGAGTGCGCGCTCTGGAGAGATATTTTGTATGGTTCCGATAAGCAGGTATTCTGGTACTGTGACCCGTATTTGCGAGCCTGCGTCAACATGGACCAGGGAGGGGCCATCGTAGATTTGCGTCCCTACGCGGCGAAGTTAAAATGGGAGGTCGGCATCGGCACCAAGCATGTACAGGACGCCTCCTATCCGTTTTTGATTCAGGAGAAATACCGCGCCGGATATTTCACCCACTATGCCGGGGAAGGCACCGTCAGGAGCGCAAAGGTCTGCTATAACGGCGAGGAAGTAGACCTGTGCCTGTGCCGCACAAAAGCGCATTTTTCCGAAGAAAAAGACGCGGAGGGCAAGATCACAAGGATTTTGACCCTCGACCCGGTTGAGATCGAGTTTGACGGCCTTACGGTTAAGCTTCAGACAAAAGAGTATTTTGAGGAGGGCGGCAGCAATATCCGCATTGAGCGAAAAATTTTGGAGATGAGCGATTCGTCTGCGCAGGTGGAGATCAACGAGTATATTGTCGCTTGCTACGGCACCACCGAATATCCCGAGGACATGTCGGGCATAACGTTAGAGGCGCTTGGGGACGGCAAAAAGGAGAGCATTTCTTACGAATACAAGTGCCGGGAAGCCGCCGTTGCGGGCGCGCATGAAGTAAGCGCCGTGATTCCCGCGATTGAGACGAAAGTGTCGATGACGGCGCAGGATAGCGCTGCGGAGGGTTATATTAGAGAGGGCTATGCATTCTCCCCTATGTTTACGCTGGGTTACAAAAAAACAATGGCTGATAAGGAGGTATTTACCACATGGCTCAATCTGGAAAAGGCAAATTAAATTACAGATGTCCGTCCTGCTTTATGCGTGACCTTGATATTGATATGTTCTATGACAAAGAGAAAAAGGAGTACTATTGTCTGCGCTGCCAGTACAGCGGGACGGAGGAGGATGTCTTAGAGAAAAATGAGATGATACGCTTCCGTTATCGCGATATGATGAAGCGCTTCGATAAGTTTGATTTTGACTAAACGGATATAGGCTGTCATATGGGACTTCCCACATGGGAAGCCCCAAACTGACAGCCTTGTTGCATAAACAGCAGAAAGGCCAAAAGGGCAGCCAAAAGAATCACTGCGTTATAAGTTATTGGAAAAGGAAACGCTGTAACAAAAGGAATAGTTCAATTTCAAAAATCAAGAAAGGCGAAAAAGGAATAGATACATGTTATTTGGTGATAAAAAACTGGCAGATGTTCATTATTTCAAAGAAAATCGGCTACCCGCACATGCGGATGTTGTGCACTACCGCAATTGGGAGGAAGCGGCCGCGCGGTATGCGGATTTGCCCGATGTGCTGGGGAGAAACAGCAGTTTCCGCATGTTTCTCGACGGAGAGTTTTTCTTCCACTATGCGAAGAATGAGGCGCAGACGATTCCGGGATTTGAGTCACGTGATTACGATTGCAGAAGCTGGGATACCATAAAAGTTCCGGCGCATATTCAGATGGAGGGGTATGATGTCCCGCAGTATGCCAATGTGCAGTATCCGTGGGACGGCCATGAGGAGATCTGGACGACACAGACGCCCACAGAGTTCAATCCGACCGCCAGCTATGTGAAATATTTTACCGTACCGCGCGCGTGGGAGGGGCAGCCGGTCTTTATTTCTTTTCAGGGGGCGGAGAGCGCGCTGGCCGTCTGGTTAAACGGGCAGTTTGTCGGATTTAGCCAGGACAGTTTTTCGCCGGCCGAGTTTGACCTGACGCCCTATCTTAGCGCGTCAGAAAACAAGCTGGCAGTCAAAGTCTTTAAATGGACGGTCGGGAGCTGGTGCGAAGATCAGGATTTCTTCCGCTTTTCCGGTCTCTACCGCAGCGTGTTTCTCTATACAGTGCCGAAGCTGCATGTGGAAGACTTGCGGCTGTGCCCGCAGGTGGCAAAAGATTTTAAGACGGCGTCAGTGGATATTGCCTATACCTTGATGGAGAAGGGAAAAAGCGCAGGAGCGGTGACAGATCGCGTGGAGGGGCAAGGCGCGCAGGCAGCCGGAAATCTGTCCATAGAACTTTTGGAATTGGGGCGGCTGGACGAAGAGGAGAGCAGATATGCAGGCGCCGGGGCAAAAGTAATATGGGAGAAGAACGTACCCGCCGATGAGAAACGCATTTCGGTGCCCGTTGGAGAGCCTTTGCTGTGGAGCGCGGAGGAGCCGAATCTCTACGAGCTGCGTGTGGGAGTGAAGGATGAGGGAGGGAAGCTTTTGGAAGTCTTTTCCCAGCGCTTTGGCTTCCGCCGCTTTGAGATCAGGGACGGCATTATGCAGCTAAACGGCAGGCGGATTGTGTTTAAGGGCGTCAACCGCCATGAGTTTAGCGCAGAGCGCGGGCGGGTCGTAAGCCTTGCTGAGACGCGTTTGGATGTGGAGACTATGAAGCGCAACAATATCAACGCGGTCCGCACCAGCCATTATCCCAACAGCGTCGGCATCTATGAGCTCTGCGACCGCTATGGCCTTTATATGATCGCCGAGAATAACTTAGAGTCGCACGGCTGCTGGGACGCCGGCATTTTCCGCAAAAATGCGCCCGCGGATATGGTGGTTCCCGGCGACAATGAAAACTGGACCGAGCGGATGTTGGACCGTGTCAACAGCTGTTACCAGAGGGACAAGAACCACCCGGCAATCCTGATGTGGTCCTGCGGCAACGAGGCATACGGCGGCAAAGTCATCTATCAGATGGCAGAGAAATTCCGCGCGCTGGATAAGAGCCGGCTGGTGCACTATGAAGGCGTGTACAATGACCGCCGCTACAACGATTCCAGCGATATGGAGAGCCAGATGTACCCGAGCGTAGAGCGCATCAAAGAGTTTCTTGCGCGCGACAAAGACAAGCCGTTTCTCTGCTGCGAGTACGCCCATGCGATGGGCAATTCCCTGGGCGCCCTGCACAAATATACCGATCTGACGGACAGCGAACCGCGCTACCAGGGCGGGTTTATCTGGGATTATATTGACCAGTCCATTTTAAAGAAAAATCGCTATGGTGAGGAATTTCAAGCCTACGGCGGAGATTTTTTGGAGCGCCCGGCGGATTATAATTTCAGCGGCAACGGCATCTGCTATGCGGGCGGCAGAAAACCGTCGCCCAAGATGCGGGAAGTGAAGTTTGATTATCAAAATATCAGCGTCCGGTTTGGGGAAAAAGAGTTTACCGTGACGAACAAAAATCTGTTCGTCAATACGGATGGTTACGATTGCTGTCTGCTGCTGCAAAAAGACGGCGCCTTTGTCCGGCGCGTTTTGACCGCTGCCGCGGTGCGGCCGTTAGAGCAGCAGACGTTTCCGATTCCCGGGGAGATACAGGATATTTTGGATGCAAATGAAAGGCTGCCGGCAGAGAGGCAGGCAGAGTATGCGCTGACCGTTTCTTTTGTGCTAAAACGTGATATGCTCTGGGCCGCGGCGGGCTATGAGGTGGCGTTCGGGCAGAAGATTTATAAACGCGGGCACAGGTTTATCAGTCAAACGCAGGGAAAGACGCTTCGCGTGATACATGGGAAGTGGAATCTTGGGGTAAAGGGCGACGGATTCCATGTGATGTTTTCCTACAACAGCGGCGGTCTTGTCTCGTACCGCTGGATGGGAAGAGAGATGATCGAAAAGATGCCGATGCCCAATTTCTGGCGCGCACCGATCGACAACGACGCGGGGGCCAGGCTGCCGTCAAAGATGGCGCAGTGGAAAATTGCCAGCATGTATATCGGCTTTGGCAGCACGGGACTATTTGAGTATCAGCCGCCGCAGGTGGACGAAAATGGCGATACGGTGTCGATCACTTACACCTACTGTATGCCGACGACGCCGGCGGCCCAATGTACGGTCAAATACACGGTATGGCCCGACGGAACCGTGGAGACGGCCATGCATTATGACCCGGTGCCAGAGCTTGGCGATATGCCGGAGTTTGGCATGATGTTTCAATTCAATGCGGATTATGACCGGCTGGAGTGGTACGGCCTGGGACCGGAGGAGACCTATGCCGACCGGCAAAAAGGCGCGAAGTTAGGTATCTACCGCAATCGGGTGGCCGACAATCTGGCAAAATATCTTGTCCCGCAGGAGTGCGGCAACAAAGTCGGCGTGCGCTATGCGAAGCTGACCAACGCCAAGGGCGAGGGCATCTTATTTGAGGGCGATGAAATGTCGTTCTGTGCGCTGCCCTACACGCCGCACGAGCTGGAAAACGCCATGCATGCCTATGAATTGCCGTCTGTCCACCACACGATAGTGCGCGCGGCGCTCGCGCAGCTCGGCGTGGGAGGCGACGACAGCTGGGGCGCGCCGGTACACCCGGAGTATCATATTGATGTGACGAAACCGTTAGACTTTACCTTCCGGTTTCGCGGACTATAAAAACGGCATCTGCAAGCACGGATGCGGAACTGAAAACAGCATCTGAGCTGAAAGAGCCCAGAACAAATTCTGGACGAAAAGGCCAGAATTGTTCTGCCGGCCAGGCTCTGGAAGCCCAGATGCGGAACTATAAATGGGAGGCTATATGCTGCAATTTGTGAAGGGGATGGATTTGTCCACACTGCTGGAGTTAAAGCGGTGCGGCGCAAAGTATTATGACAACGGGCAGGAGACCGATATCCTGGAAATTATGAGGCGGTATGATGTGGATACCATCCGTCTGCGCATCTGGAACAATCCGTGGTCAGATGGGGGGGAGTCTTACGGCGCGGGAGAAAACGACGTAAAAACGACCTTGGCGATTGCTAAAAAGGTGACGGAGGCAGGCTTTGGCGTGCTGCTTAATTATCACTACAGCGATTTCTGGGCGGACCCGGGCAAACAGATCAAGCCCAAGGCGTGGAAAGATTACGGCGCAGAGGAGCTGAAGCGGGCGGTTTACGATTTTACCCTGGAGACGACCAACCTGTTTTTGGACGAGCAGGTCAACGTCACAATGATACAGGTCGGAAACGAGCTCTCCAACGGTCTGCTCTGGCCCGAGGGGCAGTATCCGAATTATGACAATATCGCCGCATTTGTCAGCGCGGGCATCAGAGCCGTGCGGGCGGCGCAGGAAGCGCACGGGATGAAAAAGATACCGATTATGATTCATCTCGATAACGGCGGCAACAATAAGCTCTACCGCGACTGGTTTGACCACTATATCGAGCGCGGGGAGGATTTTGATATCATCGGACTGTCCTACTATCCGTTCTGGCACGGCACGCTGCAAATGCTGGAGGATAATATGAACGATATCGCGGAGCGTTACGGCAAAGAGCTGATCGTGGCCGAGGTTTCGATGGGGTATACCATGGAAGACTATCAATCATACGAGAAATTGGAAGATAAAGAGCGCAAGGGCTATGCGACGAGGCGGGAACTGATCGAAAAGATCGAGTATCCGATGACAAAACAGGGACAGCTCGATTTCACAAAAGATTTTTTGCACCGCATTACCCATATCAAGGGAAATGCCGGCAGAGGATTTTTCTGGTGGGAGCCCGCGTGGATTCCGGTCGCGGGTTCCGGCTGGGCAACCAAAGAATCCTTAGCGTATATGGGAGATCCGGGGCCCTGCGGCAACGAGTGGGCGAATCAGGCACTGTTTGATTATGAGGGGAATGTCAACCCGGCGTTCGCCTATATCCGGGATTTTCAGCCGTAATAGTGTGAAGAGAAGTTCTAAGGCTCGCAGCAAAGGCTGCTCACCAAGAACTTCTAAAGCTTCACACCGAAGAATGCCTAAAATACGGCATTCTTCATCCCGATTTGAGTCGCGGCAGGGCCGCGACATGTAGGTAAGTGTGAAAAATACATCTAAGGCAGCAAAAAACACTGCCTAAGAAGTATTAAGTTTCACACAAGAAAAACGCAAAAGCGGCGTTTTTCATACCTATTTGAGCCGCCAAAGGCGGCATGGGGATTAGTGTGAGAAGAACTTCTAAAGCTCATGCCAACGGGCATTTCGATAAGAAGTTCTAAGTCTCTAATGCGAACAAGTTCGCATTGGAGAATGCCTAAAAACGGGCATTCTCCGCGCGGATTTGAGTCGCGGCTTGGCCGCGACATGGGGGTAGCGTGGAATCGTTTTTGGATTTAAGATAAAGGAGGAGGGGCCTATGGTCTGGGAAAAGGTACTGGAAAAGTTTCAGGAGATATTTGGAAGTGAGGGTGAGATCGGCGTCTATTTTGCGCCGGGGCGCGTCAATATGATCGGGGAGCACACCGATTATAACGGCGGTCACGTCTTTCCGTGTGCCCTCACGATCGGGACATACGGCGTGGCGCGAAAGCGTGCGGACAAAAAGCTGCGGTTTTACTCGATGAACTTTGAAAAGCTCGGCGTGATCGAATCCTTGGTGGAGGGTTTAAAGCCGGAAAAAGAGGCGGACTGGACCAATTATCCCAAGGGCGTGATCTGGGCGTTTGGCGAAAAAGGGATGAAGGTAGAGCAGGGCATGGATTTGTTGCTGTTTGGCAATATTCCAAACGGCTCCGGCCTTTCCTCCTCGGCTTCCGTGGAGGTTTTAACCGGCTTTATCCTGCGCGATCTGTTTGGCTTTCAGGTGACAAACCAAGATCTGGCGCTGATCGGCCAGTATTCGGAAAACAAGTTTAACGGCGTCAACTGTGGGATTATGGACCAGTTTGCGATTGCCATGGGCAAGAAAGGACACGCCATATTCCTCGACACCGCGACGCTCAACTACGAGTATGCGCCGATCAAGCTGGAACATGCCAAGATCGTAATCTCGTGCAGCAACAAAAAGCGCGGCCTCGGGGATTCCAAATATAATGAGCGGCGCGCAGAGTGCGAGCGCGCGCTGGCGCAGCTTCAGGAAGCCGTCAAGATCGATTCCCTGGGAGAGCTGACCTGGGATGCGTTTGAGCAGTATAAGGATGCCATCAAGGATGAGATCTGCAGAAAACGCGCCAAACATGCGGTCTATGAGAATCAGCGCACCATACAGGCGGTGAAAGATTTAAAAAACAACGATCTGACAGATTTTGGACAGTTGATGAACGAGTCCCATGTCTCGCTGCGGGATGACTATGAGGTCACCGGCGTCGAGCTTGACACGCTGGTGGAGGAAGCCTGGAAAATCGACGGCGTCATCGGTTCGCGCATGACGGGCGCTGGTTTTGGCGGCTGTACGGTGAGCATCGTAAAAGACGAGGCGGTCGATTTGTTTATCGAGAAGGTGGGAAGCGCCTATCGGGATAAGATTGGCTATGCGGCGGACTTTTATGTGGTAGAGATTGGAGATGGGCCGGTGAAGCTGGCATAAGGGACACGTATGTAGATGGACATACAAACGTATACGTTATGAATCGTTGATGCGGGTGAAATCATAAGATGAACCCAATATCGCGGTTGATAACGTATACATGTTTGCACATCAGAAAGTCGCGGCACGGTTACGGATGTTACTGTGCAAGAAACAGTACGCCGAGTGTGCCGGGACCGCAGTGGCTGGAAATCACGCCGCCTGCGTTCGTCTCCAAAATCTCATCAAAATGATGTAAGGATTGCAGGTAAGCTCTGACGTCATCAACGATTTGTTTGTCGCAGCCGGAATGTGTGATAAATACCCGGTCGCTTTTGGCGGCAAGCAGCGCCTCTTCCATATCTTTGGCGTAAGAGAGGATCGCCTTGGCGATCGTGCCGCGGTACTTTTTGTCGGGCTTCATTTTGCCGTTTTCTACGACGATACGGGGGTGCAGTTTTAGGGCGCTTCCCGCGAGTGCGGCCAGCCCGCTGCACCTGCCGCCGCGGTGGAGGTACACGAGGGTATCGACGACAAAGCTCGCCCGGACCAGAGGGCGCAGGGATTTTGCCTGAGTTACGATTTCATCGGCGCTTGCGCCGTTTTGCGCCATAATCGCGGCCTCAACCACCAACAAACCGATACCGGTGGAGAGATTCTCTGAATTGACGACTTTTATCTGTTCTGCGGCGTCAAGCTCTTCGGCAGCCAGACGCATAATGTTGCCGGAGGAGGACATATCGTCTGATATGGAGAAACAGACGACTTCCCGCCCCTCTTTGACGTAGGGCGTTAATAGTGCCACGGCTGCGTCCAGCGAGGGAGCAGACGTCTTGGGCGTCATTTTATGGGCATCGGACCATTGATAGATTTCCTGGGACGTGATCGTCTGCCTGTCGAGATATTCGTCGTCGCCCAGCACAATGTGGAGCGGCAAGAGCGTCACGTCGTATTTTTGAAGCAGATCGTCGGATAAGTCACAGGTGCTGTCTGAAATAATTTTTACCATAAGTGTGCTCCTTATTATAGGCTTCCGGCAGAGCTAAAATGCCGGGACTGTTGTGAGTGTACATAGGAGGCGATGGGCTGCCATCGCTGCGGGATACGCAAAACCTACGCTTATTATAACAAAACGGCCATATTTTACAACGACTTTTGCACAGCAAAACTTGGAATTGTAATTTGAGGTCTGTTTTGTTAAAATATAAAAAAAGAATCCTTCGTGATTCTTTGCAAGTTGCTCCGCAACGCGGGAATGTATGCGTCTGACGATGCTGTTCCCTTATAAAGTAAAAATGGAGGCTATATCAGTAAAGGAGAGCGAACATGATTGAGAAAAGAATCTTGGACCTGGCGGAGTATGCGAGGGTGACAGGGCTGATTGAGGGGGCGGACTGGCGTTATACCGTAAACCGTTTGCTGGAACTGTTCGGGTTAGACGAAATCGGAGAGGAGACGCAGGCGTCCTATGCGCCTGATTTTGCCGATCAGACGCAGGCACAGGAGGCGCTTGAGGGTATTTTAAAAGATATGCTCGATTATGCGGCAGAGCAGAAGCTGATGCCGGAGGATACGATCACATACCGCGATCTGTTTGATACCAAAATCATGGGCTGCCTGGTGGCACGGCCCGGTGAAGTGCAAGACAGGTTTTGGGAGCTGTACCGGCAGGAGTCGCCGCAGGCAGCCACCGATTATTACTATAAGTTAAGCTGTGATTCTGATTATATCCGCAGATACCGGATTAAAAAAGATATGAAGTGGACGGCGGACACGGAATTTGGCACGCTTGATATCACCGTCAATCTCTCCAAGCCGGAGAAAGACCCCAAGGCGATCGCGGCGGCCAAGACCGCAAAGCAGAGCGGATATCCCAAATGCCTGCTGTGCAAAGAGAACGAGGGGTATGCGGGGCGGATTAACCATCCGGCCAGACAGAACCATCGCATCATCCCGGTGACGATCAACAACAGCGACTGGTTCTTCCAGTATTCTCCGTATGTCTACTACAACGAGCACTGCATTGTATTTAACGCGGAGCACACGCCGATGAAGATCGAGCGGGCGACGTTTGGCAAACTTCTTGACTTTGTCGCGCAGTTTCCGCACTATTTTGTGGGTTCCAACGCCGATCTGCCGATCGTGGGCGGTTCTATTTTAAGCCACGATCATTTCCAGGGCGGACATTACGAGTTTGCCATGGCAAAAGCACCGATCGAACGGGAGATCACGTTTGAGGGATTTGCCGACGTAAAGGCGGGCATCGTAAAATGGCCGATGTCAGTTATCCGCATCAGCGCAAAAGACAGAGAGCGCCTGGTGGAGCTGGCGGATAAGATTTTGCTCGCGTGGAGAGACTACACGGACGAGGCGGCATTTGTCTATGCCAGGACGGACGGCGAACCCCACAATACGATCACGCCGATTGCGCGGGCGCGCGGCGAAGCGTATGAGCTTGACCTTGTGCTGCGCAACAATATTACCACGGAAGAGCATCCGCTTGGCGTTTATCATCCACACGCCAAACTGCACCACATCAAGAAAGAAAATATCGGCCTGATTGAAGTTATGGGACTTGCGGTGCTTCCGGCCCGCTTAAAAGGCGAGATTGCCGCGTTGGAGGACGCGCTTTTGGCGGGAGCGGATATCCGCGCCGATGAAGCGCTGGAAAAACATGCCGATTGGGTGGAAGAATTTTTGCCGAACTATCAGATGCAGGTGGGGGAAGCCCTGAACGGGAAAATTGCGCCGGAAAGGCTGCATGAGATCATTCAGACAGAGATCGGATTGGTGTTCAATGAAGTGTTAAAGGATGCCGGGGTATACAAATGTACAGCAGAAGGCCGGGAAGGGTTTATGCGGTTTGTACAGCGCGTGAACGGGTAGTCGGGTATCTTTCTTTGGACGTAACGGTTTAGCTTTCGGCTTCCCTGTTACTTTTTGTACCTATCAACCAGTCGGAGGAAATGATAATGGAACGAACACAGGCGAAGAGCCGCAATCTGTCGATGGTGATGGACTTGTACGAGCTTACCATGGCCAACGGTTATTTTAATGACGGTGACAAAGAGACAAAAGTTGTATTTGATGTGTTTTTCCGCAGAATCCCGGATGGCGGCGGTTTTGCCATTTTTGCGGGGCTGGAACAAATTGTCGAATATATTGAGGATATGCATTTTTCGGGGGAAGATATCTCTTACTTGCAGTCTCTGGGGATTTTTACGCCGGAATTTCTGGATTACTTGAGGGAGTTTCGCTTTCAGGGGGATATCTATGCCTTTGCCGAGGGTACGATCATGTACCCCAACGAGCCTGTCATCACGATTGTCGCGCCGTTGATCGACGCGCAATTGGTAGAGACCGCGGTTTTGGCGCAGATCAACCACCAGTCTCTGGTGGCGACGAAGACGAGACGCATCGTAAAAGCGGCCGAGGGCAAGGCGGTCTCCGATTTCGGCGCGCGGCGCGCCCATAATATGGATGCGGCGGTCTACGGCGCGCGGGCCGCTTACATCGGCGGAGCCGTGGGGACCGCGACCGTGCTGGCAGGGCAGATGTTTGATATTCCGGTCAGCGGCACGATGGCGCACAGCTGGGTCATGTACTATAAAGACGAATATGAGGCATTCCGCCACTATGCAGAAAATTACCCCGACAGCACGGTACTTTTGGTGGACACCTATGACACGTTAAAATCGGGTATTCCCAATGCCATCCGCGTGGCCAAGGAAGTGCTTGCGCCGATGGGCAAGCGGCTTTGCGGTATCCGCATCGACAGCGGCGACCTGGCATATCTGTCTGTCAAAGTGCGCAGGATGTTGGACGACGCCGGCCTTCAGGATTGTAAGATCATTGTTTCCAACAGTCTCGACGAGCACACGATCTCTTCGCTGAATGGCCAGGGCGCCAAGATCGACAGTTACGGTGTGGGAGAGCGCTTAATCACCGGCGCGTCAAGCGCCTATTCCAAAGAATCGATTGCCCTGATGGGAGCGGTATACAAGATTGCGGCGGTCGAGGAAGACGGCGTTTTCATGCCGCGCATTAAGATATCGGAGAACATCGAAAAGATCACGAACCCGGGCTTAAAAAAGATTTACCGTGTCTATGACCAGAGCGGAAAGGCGAAAGCGGACCTGATCGCCGGGGCAAACGAGGAGGTCGATCTGTCCGAAGAGTTCCGGTTTATCGATCCGGCAAAACCGTGGAAGATACTGACATACACGGATTGTCATGCGAGGGAGCTGCAGATACCTGTTTTTAAAGGCGGGAAGCGGGTATACGAGCTGCCGTCCCTCAGTGAGATCCGCGACTATGTGGAACGCCAGCTGCGGGATGAAATCTGGGAGGAGGAACAGCGCTTTACCAATCCACATGTGCATTATATGGATATGACGCCGTCCTACTACGAGATGAAAATGAGCCTATTGCACGAGTCGAGAAAAAAAGAGTGATGCGGTTATGGAAACTCAAAGATACCGGTGGAGTTGACAAGAGCGAGGAGGCCGGATGATTGGATGTTTGGTGTCGGCGGGAATCTTCCTGACGGATGCGGCGGTAAAGAATTATGTGGAGCGACATTTTGCAAGTGGGGAACGTCATTTTTATCAAAACGGCAGGTTCAGCATCGAAAAATATCACAACCGCGGGATGGCCTTTGAAGTCGTAAACATAAGTCCGGGGACGCTGCTTAAGGCGCAGGGAGGCATGTTGTGTGCGGCTGCGGCCATACAGGGCGTCTTAGCGCTCCAAAAGAAAGGGCGGTTGACGAGAGCCGGTCTTACGCTTTTACTGGGAGGCGGCGCCAGCAATTTTTTTGACCGCTATAGAAGAGGCTATGTGGTCGATTATTTCCGTATTCATGCAGGCCCTAAGAGACTGCGCCGCATCGTGTATAATATTTCTGATTTCTGTATTTTTACAGGCGCGGTGCTGATTGTGATCGGTGTAAGGCGTAAGCCGAAGAGCGTTTCACCGAAAATTTGCACCGGCCGGTGTGCCGGTGTTTGGAAAGGAAAGACAAAATGATGGCCGTATGCCGTTGTATGGCATAGAAAGAACACATGATGGCCGTGTGTCAGTGTATGGCATAGAAAG
>CANONN010000013.1 GCA_947567625.1 uncultured Roseburia sp.
TTCCCCGGATTCTGCGTATTTCCTGGTGTCTGCGTATTCCCCGGATTCTGCGTATCTCCTGGTATCTCCGTATTCCCGGGATTCTGCGTACTGCCCGGCGCCTGTGTGTCTCCCGGCACCGGCTGTGGGCCGGTCTGCGTATCGTTTTGCGGCTTTTGATTCACCGTGATTTTTATTCTTACTTTTTTGCTGCCGGACTGTCCTAAAATATCCGTTTTGCCGCCGGAAACGGCTGTCACCTTGCCTTTTTTGTTTACCTTGGCAACCTTGACGTTTTTCGAGCTCCACGAAACAGGCTGTGCTCCCTTGGCCGGCGTCACCTTTGTCTTGAGTGTCACTGTTTTGCCAATGTCCAACGTGTAGGATGTTTTGCCGTTCAAGGTGAGTTTCTTCGTCGCCTTATAGACTTTGACTTTACATTTGGCCGTCGCCTTTTTGTTGGCCTTCGACTGCGCGGTGATCGTCACCGTTCCGGTCTTTTTGCCTTTCACCACACCGGACGCCGAAACCACTGCTACCTTCCTGTTGGATGTCTTCCATTTGACGCTCTTAGACGCCTTTTTCGGCGTCACAGACGCTACCTTTAATTTTAAGGTGCCGCCGACATAAGTGGAGGCACTTTTATGATTTAATGTGATTTTCGTTACTTTTTTCGGCGCTGCCGTCACAGAGCTCCCACCCGCAACGCAGCTCGTAAATAACACTGTCCATGCCAGCAAAATAGCTATTATCCTTTTTTTCTTTCCCTGCATAGCCGTCTTTCCTTTCTTTCTGCTAATTTCCGTAACATTCACATCCTGTCTCTGTTTTCTAAACAAGAAACGTTTGAAAAACAGACACCGTTTTCCATTGTGATATCCTACCGCATACGCCCTTACTTCCCGTGTATTAAGTGCTATCACCATACACCTTGCACAATTTCCCTGCAATATTGCGGCGCATTATGGTTAATTTTTTACGGTAAATCTTAAAAAAATACAGAAGCCCCCTGAAACTGCATCAGCAGTTCCAGGGGGCTGTCCTATGTCCTGTCGTATGTTTTTTAGATTTTTTCAATCATCTCCAGAACGGCTTTGGAGAGCGCCGCCGATTTCTCATCCGCGTCTTCTAATGATGTACCCTTTACGCCAAGGTAGAATTTGACTTTCGGCTCGGTGCCGGACGGTCTGACACATACCCAAGCGCCGTCTGTCATCTCATAGTAAAGCACATTGGAGGACGGAAGCCCGGTCGGTTTCACGTCTCCGCTGGCAGTGTCTTTGATCGTGTCGTTTTTGTAATCCCGCACGGCTGTCACTTTATATCCGCCGATCTCCTCCGGCGCATTCTCACGCAGCGTATTCATAATCGTCTGTATCTTGGAGAGACCCTCAATGCCCTTTAAGGTGATCGAGGTCACGTCATCCTTGTAGTAGCCGTATTTCTCATACATGGCGAGCATGGCATCCCAGAGCGTCATGTTTTTGGTCTTATAGTATGCCGCCGCCTCGCAGAGCGTCATGGAAGCGACGATCGCGTCTTTATCACGCGCGTAGGTGCCGGTCAGGCAGCCATAGCTCTCCTCCATCCCGAAGAGATAAGTCCCTTTGCCGGTCTTTTCAAACTCCAAAATCTTCTGGCCGATAAACTTAAATCCGGTCAGTACTTCTATCAATTGGATCCCATAATAGTCCGCGATGGCATCAGCCATATTGGTAGAGACAATCGAGCGGATAAACGCGCCGTCCTCCGGCAGTCCCTGCAGTTCTTTGCGCTGTCCGATCACATAGTCGCCGATCAGGCAGCCCGACATATTGCCGGTTAAGCTGTGATACTCGCCCGTCTTGGAATCTTTGACATACACGCCAAGACGGTCCGCATCGGGGTCGGTGGCGAGAATCAAATCCGCGTCAACCTTTTTGCCGAGTGCGAGCCCCAGCGCAAACGCTTCCGCGGCTTCCGGGTTCGGATAGCTCACCGTCGGGAACTCGCCGTCCGGCAGCTCCTGCTCCGGCACGACATAGACATGGGGGAACCCCAGCTCTTTTAGCACCCGGCGCACCGGGATATTGCCGGTGCCGTGCAGCGGCGTGTAGACGATTTTCATGTCCGCAGCCACTTTATCAATGCAATCCTGATGAAGCACCAGTTTCTTTAATTCCTCGATATAGGGATCGTCGATATCCGCACCGATCACCTGATACAGCCCGGCCGCCCTGGCTTCCTCAAGCTCCATCGTCTTTACTGTGGCGTAATCCGTTACCTTTTTTACCTCCGCCATAATACCGGTGTCATGCGGCGGCGTGATCTGCGCGCCGTCCTCCCAGTATACTTTATATCCGTTGTACTCCGGCGGGTTGTGGCTGGCCGTGATGTTGATGCCTGCGATACAGCCCAGCCTGCGCACGGCATAGGACAGCTCCGGCGTCGGCCGCAGCGACTCAAACACATATGCCTTGATGCCGTTGGCAGCCAGACAAAGCGCCGCCACATCTGCAAACTCCGGCGACATTCTTCTGGAATCGTAGGCGATCGCCACGCCTTTTTCCCTGGCTCCGACCGCAGAGATGTAATTAGCAAGCCCCTGTGTCGCCTTTCTGACGGTGTAGACGTTCATACGGTTGGTCCCGGCGCCGATGATGCCGCGCAGGCCCGCGGTGCCAAATTCCAAATCCATGTAAAAATGCTCCTCAATCTCCTTCTCGTCGCCCGCGATGCCCCGAAGCTCCTCTTTCGTCGCCTCATCGAAATAGGGATTGTCCAACCACTCCTGATATGTCTCTCTATATCCCACTGCAATACGTCCTCCTTATTACATATTTTTCTCCTTTTATCTTATCGTCCCGCGGCTTTTTTTTCAAGTATTTTCTGCCATCTTTCCATACATTTTTAATTTTTCGTTACAATTTACCCCATGATACGCAACTCATCAATCAATATCCTTTAGCACTTTTAATAACTCCGTCAATGTGGAAACATAGTCCGAGGACGAGGAACTGCTGTCCGAATTCCCGGTCAGTGAATCTACGATCGCCCCGATCGCAGTGTCTGTCACGCTCTCTTTGATATCATTGGCGTTGATGCCGGAAGTCAGGGCATCGCCGCTTGCACCGTTGCTGCCGGCATGGCTCCCCGCTTTGCTGCCCGCGAGGCTCCCCGCCTTGGTGCCCGCCTTTCCCTTGGCAACATTACTCTGAGACGTATCCTTCTTCTCGCTCTTTCCCTCGCCCGACGACACGTCGGCGCTGTCGGCTGACAGCGAACCGCTCTCCCCCGACAGCGCGATCACAATCGTGGCCTCCTCGCAATTGACATAGAGCTTTTTGCTGTAGGTATCGTATTCATCGGCCATCACCATCAGCGAGTGGACGCCGTAGGGAATGGAGACCGGCGCGCTGTAGTCGATGCTCTCGCCGTCGACAAACACGGCCGCGCCGGGCACGTCCACCGCAAAGAGAATCTTGCCTGTTTTCGGCCCCTCCCCTTTTAGGGTGTCTAAGTCAAGCTCTACGGTCTCATCACGCCCCACCGTCACCTCGGTCGTATCACCGTAACCCTTGTTGGCCACCGCCACCGTATAGGTGCCCTCCGGCACCTCGAGCTTCATATCCTTGGTGATCTCCGAGAAGATCTTCTCCCCCACCTGAATGAAGCTTCCCTCAAACAGATCGGTATTGCTCAGCTGCAATGCGCCGTGACCGGTCGTCACGGAGACGGATAACAGCTTTTTGCCCACGCCCACCAGCCGCAGCGTGTCCATCTCGCTCAGCTCCGACAAAGACATCTGTGCTCCGTCGGAATTGACAAACAGGCTCTCATCATACGAATACCTCGTATCCGCAATCTGTAAAATATTTCGCTCTTGATCCACACTGTAGCGGGTGACCCCCGGATATTCCCATACCGTATCGGCAATCTGCGCTTCCAAAAGCTTCCCGTTATCGTCCTTGCTGTTGACAAAGACACAGCGGCCGGTGCTAAAGTCCGACGCCGTCGTGTGGTTGCCGTATTTATCGAGGAAACGCGTCACCAGTGTGTACTGATACTGATATTGTTTGCCGGAAGCCAGCTGTTTTAGCATCAACGTCTCAGACTTCATATTATTGTTCACGATCATAAACAGATCTGTGCCGATGGTCTCTTGGGCCTGTTCACCGGGAGTCTGCTCCGTCTCCTCTGTCTCTGTCTCCTCCTGCTGCACGTCGGCGGATTCTGTGCCGGGCAGGTAATAGCGCCCCGTCACAATCGGATCGCTCTTTGTGCCGCAGGCGCCTGCCATGCAAGATAAAAACACTACAAAGCCCAGCGCCAACATGCGTTTATGTATTTTTCTTATCTTCATCTGATGCTCTCCTTACCAAAACTTCCTGACTTTGGACAATACAAGTTTTCAGCGGTTTATCCTATAAAAACGAAAACAACATCTGCAAAAAGCTGCTGCGCTTCTCCTCCTGTGCAACGACCTTCTGCAATTTTTCGATATTGCGCCCGGATATCCACGCTTTGTGAGCGTTATAATAGTGGTTCGCCACTTTCCAAAACTTCTCCGGGTACGCGAGATAAATATACAAATACGTCATCTCCTGTTTTTCCAGCGGATGAATTTTTTCGTAGGCACGGATCATGTCAATGCCAAGCCCCATATTCCAGTTATTTTTCTCCAGCATTTTGCGCATAAAGTTGGCGAGGTCGCTCACACTGATATGATAGGTGAAACGATCGAAATGCACAATAGCAATGCCGTTTTTGGTAAATATTACATTGTGCTGGTTATAGTCTCCGTGACAAAAACCGACGCTCTGCGGGCAGAGCTTTGTCTGCTCCAAGAGCCTTGTCACCTGTCCCGCTTTTTCTATATAATCGGCATAACACTGGGAAAACAACAGTTCAAAATCATTTTTCTTTTTTCGTCCCCGCACATAGTTTTTGACTTTGTTCAGTTCCCGGTTATGCTTTTCGTAGAGCTTTAAGAGCGAATCTTCCCCCGTCTTGACAAACGGGGGAATCTCCCCGCCGTATCCCGCGGCGGCGTTATGAAATTTCGCCAGTGTCTTCACCGCCGCCAGCATATCATCGCGGCTTTTGGTATCACACTCGCTGCCCGTCATAGCGTCACACAATAGATAGCCCGTTTGCTCATCGCTCTGGGCCAACGGCTTGCCCTCTCTGGTTGGCCATATTTTCTCCGTCAAGATGCCGCAGCTTTCCAGAAATTGCAGCATTTGCATCAGAAATGCCGCGCGCTCTTTGGAACCCTGGTATTCTTTTAACAGCTTTAATCCCTGACTGGTATCGCACAAAAAGCCCTCTCTGCTCTTTGCAATGGAATTTACCTCTAACGCATACTGCTCCAGTATCTGTTCCGGTCGATTATACACAAAAAAGCCCTCCATATGTTCAAGCTACGGCTTATCTGCCGTGTCTTTCTATCATATGCGAAGGGTTTTATTTTATGACGCTTTCCAACAAATTTCCTCTTGTATTCCGTTCGGGATGCTCGAGCACCATTTCCAATAACTGCTGTAAGGTTTCGCCGATCTCTCTGCCCGGTTTCATGCCGAGCGCGATCAAATCTTTGCCGTCAATCGCCAAATCCTTGATCGTAAGGCACTGGCCTTTAGCCATAATCTCCTCATACATGGCCTCGTACGCCGCAATATAGGAAAGGCTTTCCTCGCGCCAGCGCTCGCTATGCGCCATGGCATCCGCCCGCTTCACGGCAAAATACGCGGGATACTGTTCCTGCCCGACCCTGACGATGGCGCGGCGGATGGCGCGCGGCTCAAGCGGCGGCCTGTCGTCATGCCAGCGCACATACGCGCATACGCGCCGAATGGTATCGTTGTCGAACTTTAGACGGCGCAGAATTGCTTTCGCCATCTCCGCCCCCTTGGCGGGATGCCCATAAAAATGCTCCACGCCGTCCTGCCCTATCGTGCCACAGAGCGGTTTGGCCACGTCGTGAAGCAGCATCGAAAGACGCAGGACTTTGTCGGGCGGCACCTGCCGCAGCGCCTCGATCGTATGTTCTCCCACCGTATAACAGTGGTACGGATTGCGCTGGCCCGTCTCCATCATTTTGTCAAATTCGGGCAAAAATACGCGCGTCAGCCCCAGCTCGTACGCCGTGCGTATCTTCTCCGGATGATCGGAGGTCAATAGCTTTACCAACTCCGACGCCACGCGCTCCGCGCTGACTTTGGCGATATTCTCCGCCAGCCCAGAAGCCGCCGCGCACGTCTCCTCCTCGATGGAAAAATCCAGCATCGCGGCGAAACGCACGGCGCGCAGCATGCGCAGGGCGTCCTCTAAGAAGCGCTCGTCTGCCTCGCCCACACAGCGGATGATGCCGCGCCCAAGATCACCGATGCCGTCAAAAACGTCCACCAGACCGCTCCTGTCATTGTACGCCATGGCGTTGATCGTAAAATCACGCCTTTTTAAATCTTCGATCAGGTTTGCGGTAAAAAGCACCTCCTTGGGATGCCGGGCATCCTCATACTCACCGTCGATGCGGTAAGTCGTCACCTCAAATCCCTCATGACCGATCATGACCGTGACGGTGCCGTGCTGCAAACCGGTGTCAATGGTGTGCGCAAAGATCTCTTTTACCTGTTCAGGGCGGGCGGACGTTGTGATATCCCAGTCCCCAGGAGAGCGGGAGAGTATGGAATCCCTGACGCAGCCGCCCACGGCGTATGCCTCATAGCCCTTCTGTTCCAATTGTCCGATAATATACTTCACCTTTTGCGGCAGCACAATGGTTACACTCATGGATTGGCATATCCCTCCCTCTGTCACTTACGTTTTAACCGCTTAGTATGATTTGCCCCAGTAAACCAGTCTGTGCGCCGGTTTGCCGCAGCAGACGCAGGTATCCGCGATCTGCTCCTGGTCATGGAACGGCATACAGCGCGAAGTCACCGTAAAATCTTCCTTGAGCTTGTCCTCACATGCCTGCTCTCCGCACCACATGCCGCGGATAAATCCCGGCTTATGTTCTGCGATTTCTTTTAACTCTTCATAGTTGTGCGCATCCCAGATATGTGCGTCGCGATGTGCCTTTGCACGCGCAAACATGTCGCTTTGTATCGTCTCTAAGATCTGCGGCAGCTTCGCGCTAAGCTCGCCAAGCGCCACCTCGATTTTCTCCCGCGTGTCGCGCCTTACGACAACGCATTTGCCCGCTTCGATATCCTTAGGTCCAAGCTCAATGCGCACCGGTATCCCGCGCATCTCCTGCTCAGAGAATTTCCAGCCCGGGCTCTTGTCAGAATCGTCCAGTTTCGCGCGGCAGACTTTGCCGAGTTCTACGCAAATCTCTTTCGCTTTCTCCAACACGCCCTCTTTGCGCTGCTGTATCGGGATGACAACGGCCTGCACCGGCGCAATCCTTGGCGGCAGTACCAGCCCTGAGTCATCGCCGTGTACCATAATAATTCCGCCTATGAGACGGGTGGAAAGCCCCCAGGAAGTCTGGTGTACATACTGAAGCTTGTTTTCTTTGTCGGTATACTGTATCTCAAAGGCCCTGGCGAACCCGTCACCGAAATTATGGCTCGTGCCGGACTGCAGTGCCTTGCCGTCATGCATCAGCGCCTCGATCGTATAGGTAGCTTCGGCTCCGGCAAACTTCTCTTTTTCGGTTTTTTGTCCGCGGATCACCGGCATCGCCAGCACTTCCTCACAAAAATCGGCGTAGAGATTCAGCATCTGAATCGTGCGCTCTTTGGCCTCCTCTGCGGTGGCATGTGCAGTGTGGCCCTCCTGCCAGAGAAACTCTCTCGAGCGCAGGAAAGGACGCGTCTCTTTTTCCCAGCGCACCACGGAACACCACTGGTTATAAAGTTTTGGCAGGTCGCGATACGACTGAATCAGATCATGGTAAAAGTCACAGAACAGGGTCTCGGAAGTCGGTCTGACACAGAGCCGCTCCTGCAGCTCATTTAATCCGCCGTGCGTCACCCACGCGACCTCGGGCGCAAACCCCTCCACATGGTCTTTCTCTCTCTGCAGCAGGCTTTCGGGTATGAACATCGGCATATAGACATTCTCCACCCCGGTCTCTTTGAAACGGATATCCAGTTCTTTTTGAATATTCTCCCAGATTCCATAGCCGGCCGGCTTGATGATCATACATCCCTTTACCGACGAATAGTCGATCAGTTCGGCTTTCTTTACCACATCGGTGTACCACTGTGCGAAGTCGTCTTCCATGGAAGTGATGGCTTCCACCAGCTTTTTCTTATCGTTTGCCATATCGGTCTCTCCTTCTATGTTTGATTGCCATTTCTTAATATTTTTATATTTTATGCCAATGTGTACGGGTTGTCAATTTCAAAGTCAAGTTTCTTATGGGTTTTCGGATGGCGAAACGCGATTTTGCAGGCACACAGCGCAAGGTTTTTGCCGGACGGGAGCATATTTTCCTGAAAGTTATATTTTTTGTCCCCCACGAGCGGAAAACCTGCATGTGAAAGCTGCACCCGTATCTGGTGGTGACGCCCGGTCATAAGGCAGACGCGCAGGATAGCGTATCCGTTGTTCGCTTCTTGCACCTCATAGGAAAGCCGCGCCAGCTTTGCCCCCGGCGTGCTTTTAGACACAACGGCAGAGACATTGCTCTTTCCGTCCCGCAGCAGGTAATCTTCGAGCAAATCTTTCTTTTTTTTCGGCACTCCCTGCACCATGGCATAGTAATATTTTGTGGTCAGTTTTGCCGCCATCTGACGGCTTAAGTCCGCCGCGGCCTCACTTGTCTTGGCAAAGACAATCAATCCCTCGACCGGCTGGTCAAGACGGTGCACCACACCGATATAGGGCGGCTGGCCCTGCTCTGTGCGGTAATTTTTCAGCAGGCTTTCCATGTCCTGCTGCACAAAACTTTTGGTCTGCACCGGTAAGCCGGGCGGCTTATGGCAGACGATGATCTCCTCGTCCTCGTATAGGGTTGGTATCTGCATAATGTCCCTCCACTTATGTATCAGCTTAAACAAACTCCTCCAGCGCTGTTTTCGTCAGTAATACCTTTGCTCAATCTGTTTTTTATCATACTGTATGTTTTCACACATTTCAATCCATTTTTTGCCCCCGCCAAAAGCTACTCAAATAGGCAGTCCCAGCCAGCGCAAAATTTTATCAGATTATGTCTTGTACCAATTATTTTTCTGTGCTATACTGTCAATAGTTCTATATGGAACTGTTCTATTTAGATGCGAGGTGGCAGATTGGAGACAAAAGGCGGATTTTACATCACACAGATCAAACAGCTTCAGGGCAGAATTTTCGAGCGGCTTTTACTCACTAACAACTTAGAAATAAGCGGCGGACAGGGACGTATTCTTTTTATCCTGTGGAAAACAGATCATCTTACCGTCGGCGAGATCAGCGAGCAGACCTCGCTTGCCAAAAATACGGTTTCCGCTGTCATCGACGGCATGGTGCAAAAGGGCATTGTCACAAGAGAGATCAATCCGGCAAACCGCCGGCAGACGATCATATCTCTCACGGAATATGCAAAGTCTCTGCAGGAAAAATATGAGTCTGTGTCAGATCAGATGAACGCCTTATTCTATCAGGGATTTTCAGAGGACGAGCGGGTGCAGTTTGAACAGTACCTAGCGCGCATCCTGCACACGCTGCGCGAACACCTGGAACCGGACCATACGGCGTCAAGTAAATAAACATGCAAACTTTAAAGGAGCTTGCCCTGTAAAAACATGGAGGATTCAAGATTGAAAATTAAAATTTTCAATCTGCAAGTTTGTGTCTGCGCAGCATCCACAAACTTGTTATGCACAAAAAGCAAATGCGAACGTTGTTCGCATTGCAGAAATGAGGAGAATTATGATTACACGAGAACAGATCATCGGATTTATCCAGAAACAAAAGACGGCGTTTATCGCTTCCGTGGACGAAGATGGCTTTCCAAACATAAAAGCCATGTTTACGCCGCGCAAGATTGAGGGAAATTGCTTTTACTTTTCGACTAATACCTCTTCCATGCGCACACAGCAATATATGAAAAATTCCAAGGCAAGCATCTATTTTTATAAAAGAGGGCGTTTTCAGTATGAGGGCATTATGCTGACCGGCACAATGGAGGTACTCCAGGACCCGCAAATAAAAGAAGAAATATGGCAGACCGGCGATACGATGTATTACAAGCAGGGAGTCACTGACCCTGATTACTGCGTGTTAAAGTTTACAGCAGTCAAGGGAAGGCGTTACTGCGCTTTGAAATCAGAAAGCTTTCAAGTTGCAAAGTGGTGAGGTTTTTCTCTTATTCATATGCAGTGAGGGTGTAACTCACAACGAGTCGCACCCTCACCATTTTAAACGTAATATTTCCTGATAGCCCCGTCCCTGGGGCATCCCTTATTCATCTTTTTTAAGAAGCAGCGTCATTTTATTCACCATCTCATTAATCGTGTTGGCCTGTGTGGCAACCTCTGCCGTATCGCTGGCATTGCTTTCCGCCATTTCGCTTATTGCACTAAACTGTTCGTTTTCGTTTCTGATACTTTCTGCAATATCCTGATTAATTAAAACTGTGTTCTTAATCACTTCTGACTGCTCTCTGTGTGCATCTCCCATGGCTTTAATGGCATCCACTGACACATTGAGCATATCCGTCATCTCTTTCATTCCGTTGAAAACATTGACAAAAGATTCATTTTGTTTTCCTAATTTAGAGGAATTTTCTTCTACCTGCGCAGTGATTTCAACCACATTTTGCTGTACCCGTTCAATCACCGCCCGAACATCTTTTAAAGATTCCTGCGTGTTATTCGCGAGATTCCCCACTTCTGTCGCAACTACGGCAAAACCCTTTCCCGCTTCTCCGGCCCGTGCAGCCTCGATGGCTGCATTTAATGCCAACAGATTAGTCGACGACGAAATATCATTAATCAGATTTAACGTTACTCCTATTTCCTGAACGGCTTCCGATAATTTATCCGTTATACTTGTTGTGGCATTCATGGATTGAGATACTTCGCTATTGATGAGAGATAAATCGTTCAGCAGTTGCTCATACTGTTTTGATTTGTCCAAAAGATCTTTGGACGTATCCTCCACCTTTTCTACATTTTCAGCAACAACGTCTTCCCACTTATTCAATTCACTAAGATTAACCATGCTCTCATCTGTCTTTGCGCTTAGCAGATTATTTCCGGCCGCCAATTGCTCGCTTGTCGCCGCAAGTTCTTGCGCAGAGGCACTTTCCTTTCCGGAAATCTCGGAGAGAGCCACCCCGGCCGTATGTAATTGATCGGATAGTTCTCGGACGGTGACAAGTATACTGGTGACATGTTCATTATTCTTTTCCAATTCATCTTTTTTGGCATTTACTAAAAAATGTGCAACAAAAAATATAAAAATAATTAATCCGGTTAAGGATAACACTAATGCAACCAGACACATGATAATATCTGCCAGGAATAATTCATCCTTAACGGGAAGAAGGTCCGTACCTTTTATAAACCATCCTGCAAATAAAGAACCCATGCATGCCAAACCGCTTACGAGCAGCAGTTTCATATCTAAAAAGAATGCGATCAAAATGAGGAAAAAGAATAAAAATCCCCAAAACGTTCTTGACGGCAGCATATATAATAAATAATTCCATTGAAGAACTAAAACTACCACAGAAAAAATCTTACCAATCTTTAATCTGCCTTCTTTTAAATATCCATCCTTATCAAAGGATGATTGAATGATTCTGATAGCTATCGCAAAAAATGCTACATCCATGATACCCAAACCAATTGTTGCAAGCCAAGGCACTTCAGGATATAGTCCAAACATTTTTTCTGTGTTAAACATGACAGTCGCACACATACAAGCACTTACTAAGATAATAAGCCCCCATTTAAACACCGTAGATAAGTAAACTTCAACAGACGTCTTTTTCTTGTTCAACACGATTAACCTCCTAAATGTAAATTACTAAAAATGCCTTTTATCAGATACAAGATCAGATAAAAAGCATATTTTTTACTATTAAACTCAGATAGGGCTTATAGCCTGTGCTGTGAAAAGAATCTTGAAGAAACAAAAACTGTCACGTTAGTGCTCTTATGTTTTGTACACTCTTGCTGTTAGCAATATACCATTTTTGAACACTTTTGTCAATTTGTAGAAAGTGGCCAATTTACCAACGAAGACACCCCTTGCAACATACCCGGCTGATAACTGCTCGTGCCGGGCTTTTTTTACTTTCTGAAACTTTGTTAAAAAAGTTCTATTTCTACTTTCATATTTACCTTGATGATATCCTTTTCTTTCATCATAATAAAAGGCCTCCTATGATTTTACTTTATCATAGAAGACCTTTCTAAGCACTATTTAAAGAAAAAGTTTTACACTTTCCATAGATGGGAGCCGTATCATAACTTATTTCACTTGAATCGTAACTACCTTGCTTGCCGCTTTATATTTCCCCTTTGCCGCCGCTTTAATGGTAATCTTATAAGCCCCCCTCTTAGCACCCATTTTTAATGTTACTTTACCGTTCTTGTTTACCGTTACAAATTTCTTCATTCCCTTTGGATATTTCGTAACTTTGTATGTCAGCTTACCATTACCACTTGCTTTTGCCTTTAAATTAAAAGATACACTCTTCTTTTTGAGACTTGATGCCTTGTAACTCTTCATCTTTGCAGTGGTAATCTTCTGCGCTTTTTTAGCTGACACTGGAGCTTTCGCCTTCTTTATTTCTGTGCAGCCAATATTCATACACTTATAAACTATATAGCCATCACCTGTTAATGTACCGTCATCCCACTCATGGCCTATAGCTTTTATGACTGTCTGAGGTGTTACAATCTGTCCACAGGAGGAACAATGCTCGCCATCTGTAAGTCCGTCAACTGTACATGTTGCCAGTACCCCGGTGTCCTTTACAGCTTTGTGCGTCGTAGTATTTCGAGTTGCTGCATAAGCGGGATTAATGTTTAAATATGTATTGTTTATCTTTATATAAGGTACTTGCTGACATAATGGAACCAAAATACCAATCCATGTTTCTTCCGTTAGGCCTGGCTCAATCGTAACAGAATATATATCCTGATTTTCCCTGTCTCCCATGAATGATGGTGTGTCCGCGACAGATACTCTGGCGCCACTATACTTATAAAACGTTTTTAGGACATCGGAAGCTCGTAAAGTACCTGCAGATTTATTGGTAATTTCCCATTTCATTAAATACCATTGCATACCAACAGGCGCCGTTGGATTATACATATTCTCTGACTTAACAATTGTATTTGCTGTTTCCCCTGTATACAATTCCTTTAACTGTACATTATAGTCTGGAAAAGACGTAGTCCGCCACGCTGACATAGCATTGCACATATAATTATTCTCTGCCGTTTGAACACCGTTCTGAACGCAGGAAAAAGACGTATCGTTTCCGTTATATAAATTATCTCCTTTAACGCCAGCCAGATCATTCGTCAAATAAATATATGAGGTAGATGTTGTAGGCGCCGTATTCCACTGATAATAACTATAGAACCTTTTCGTAACTACAGCCTTATAGGTTCCGGCAGCTTTTCCCGCCGTATCCCATGTAACTGTATAATATTTGATTGTGGTATATTGATTGTAAAATGCCCGAGTTACCCCACCTATGTAATTATTTGAAGAATCGTAAATTTCAACGATTAATTCTTCATTTTTAAATGCAGGCGAATATTGATAAACAATATATGCCGTCTCTCCGACTGAAGCATACACATCACTGGCTATTGCGAGGGGATAGCTTGCAGCCTCAACAGTTTCTGGGCACACAGCAAAACTGCCAACCAACAAAAACATCGTTAGCATAATGCTAACAAAAGATTTCCACACCCTTTTCATATCCTAATCCTCCAAAAAATAAAATTTTTAAATCTTTTATATGCAAATAATTATATATGCAATTACTACAAAAGTCAACTGATTAGCAAATATCTTTGGGGTCAAGGACAAAATATCAGTTACAATTCATACTATTGACGAACTCCTCAACATGAGATCATAAAATTGTGTTGCCAAAAACTGATATTACATGTATTCTCAATAATACTGATAGACAAACACTCCTCATATTACGGCCTGCATCTCCCACATGGCTCATACCCCTGCCGCATCAGCTCCGCTCTGCTTCCCTCATACTCTGCCCTATTTTGCGGTTTGATATCGGCCGCGCTGCCGCAATCGGGTGTATGAAATTTATGCGTATTCTGATTGAGGATATACTGGCCGCTCTCCTCCTCGGCTTGCTGCCTTTGTTCATCGAATGCGCCGTCGGCATCCCCCGTCCCGTTCCCCTGCGTCTTGTCGGGCTGCGCCGCGCCGTCGCCACCGCCCATCTCGCTGGCAAGACGGCTCTCCCCGGTTGCATAATCAATCTCTACGCCGGGCTGTACATTATACACATAAACGCAGAAACAGACCCCTGCCCCCGCGTCCTCGACGGAGTATGCCTCCATCTTTACACCGGAGGCAACAAGATTATCTCCCTGATAAACCGGCGTGACGCGGTAGAGCACATGGCCGCCGCTCTCCTCCACATAGTCCGCCACCATCTGTTCAAACGGCAGCATGCCCTCGACGTTAAAATAGCGGGTACCCGTAATCAGATTCTTTTCGTTGTCGTTCTCCCCCGCCAGCATAAAGGCGATCAGATGACAGCGGTTGTAGAGATAATTGCCGTCCACGCTCTCATACTTAACAGTGTGCCATCCGGTCGGCTTGATCATACCGATATCCCCGCGCGGCTCCGTCGGCATCAGCTCCTCACAGATATTGGCGTAGGCCGCGCCGCAGCGCCCCAGTTCGTCCAACTCGCTGTAATGCTCAAACGGTTCTGTTGTCAGCTCTTCCTCCGAGAAAGAGGGGACATTGCCGGAAAGCTCCACCGAAAGTTCCCCGCCGTACGGAGGAATGTCGGCCAGTAAAGCGCTGTCTGTGACAGTTTGCCCCTCCGGCAGTGGACGCGGCTCACTCTCTGCCTTGCACCCGCCAAGCGCCAACGTCACCAGAAGACAAAACAGCGCCAAATATCTCATATCTCTGCTCTTTTTCCTCATTTCACGCACCATCCTTTAATATTTTTTCGTTTTTGCCATCGGGAACCATTCCGCCGCACCCTCCATGGGGGGAAGCAAAACGTTAGCAATATCATTCTCATATGGGACTGCACCATAGGAAAGAGCAGCAGGCACCCCGCGCACCTGCTGCTCCCACACGTTCTAAATATTCTTTACTTTGGCGATATCCACCGGCGTGAGCGTATCCATCGCCGATTCCAGGCTTAATGCCAGCGCATCCGCCGTATCCATCGCGGTAATACAGTATACGCCCGTCTCAATCGCATTGCGGCGGATTAAAAAGCCGTCGCGCGTCTTATCGCCGTTGCCCTGCGTGGGGGTATCGATGACAAGATCGATCTTGTGTCCGAGTATCAAATCCATGACGTTTGGCGACTCCTGCGTAATTTTATTGACCCGCCGCGCATCCACGCCATTTTTTTGCAGATATTTTGCGGTACTTCTGGTCGCGTAAATCTTATACCCGAGCTTCTCAAAACGTCTGGCGATGCCGACCGCCTCCTCCTTGTCCGCATCTTTCACGGTCATAATCATCTGCTTGTGTTTGGGCAGTGTGATGCCCGCGCCGAGAAACGCCTTGTAGAGCGCTTCGTTAAACGTCTTTGCAATGCCCAGGCACTCGCCGGTCGACTTCATCTCCGGCCCTAAGGAAATCTCCGCGCCGCGCAGCTTTTCAAACGAGAATACCGGCATCTTGACCGCGATATACTCTGCGGCCGGCGCCAGACCCGGCTCATAGCCCAGGCCGCGAAGCGTATTGCCCATAATCACTTTCGCCGCCACATCCACAATCGGAATCCCCGTCACTTTGCTGATGTAGGGCACGGTCCTCGAGGAGCGCGGATTGACCTCGATCACATATACCTCCTCATTCATGGCGATAAACTGGATATTGATTAAGCCGACGACATGGAGCGCCTGCGCCAGCCGTCTGGTATACTCGATGATGGTCTCTTTCACATGGTCGCTGATGGTCGGCGCCGGATAGACGGAAATACTGTCGCCGGAGTGGATGCCCGTGCGCTCGATATGCTCCATGATACCCGGAATCAGAATATCCGTGCCGTCGCACACGGCGTCCACCTCGACCTCCTTGCCCTGTAAATATTTGTCTACCAGAATCGGGTGATCCTGCGCGATGCGGTTGATGATGCCGATAAACTCCTCAATCTCCTCGTCGCAAAAAGCGATGCGCATCCCCTGTCCGCCCAGGACATAGGAGGGCCTAACGAGCACGGGATAGCCCAGGCGTGTGGCCACCGCTTTTGCCTCCTTGGCGGTAAATACCGTTCCGCCGGCAGCCCTTGGGATACCGGTTTTTTCTAAGATTTCATCAAATAACTCCCGATCCTCGGCGGCGTCCACGTCCTCTGCCTTCGTTCCCAGAATCTTAACGCCCATCTTCATGAGGCTTTCGGTCAGCTTAATCGCCGTCTGGCCGCCGAACTGCACGACCGCCCCGTCCGGCTTCTCCAGCTTCACAATCGCCTCCACGTCCTCCGGCGTCAGCGGTTCAAAATAAAGCTTGTCCGCAATATCAAAATCGGTGGAAACCGTCTCCGGGTTATTGTTGACGATAACGGTCTCCCAGCCCTCCTTCGCGAACGCCCAGGTACAGTGAACCGAACAATAGTCAAATTCGATTCCCTGTCCGATGCGTATCGGCCCGGAACCAAGCACGAGCACTTTTTTCGGGGGGGTGGTGACGGCGGCCTCGTTCTCACTGCCATACACCGAATAGTAATAGGGCGTGCTCGCCTCAAACTCCGCCGCGCAGGTATCGACCATCTTATAGGCGGCAACGATACCGTTGGCATAGCGCATGTCGTGCACTTCCTGCTCACGTAACCCCGATAACGCCGCGATCACGTTGTCCGGGAACTCGATGCGCTTTGCCTCTTTTAAGAGCTCTACCGTCAGCGGTTCCGTCTTTAAGCGCCCCTCCATCTCCACCAGAATTGCAATTTTGTCGATAAACCACTTGTCAATCCTCGTGATCTCATTGATTTTATCATAACTTACGCCGCGCCGCAGCGCTTCGGCGATCGCCCAGATACGGCGGTCGTCCACCTTTTCCAGTTGAAGAAAAAGCTCTGCCTGGGTTAAATCAGAAAAATCGTAGGAGAGCAGGCTGTCCACATGCTGTTCCAACGAGCGGATCGCTTTCATCAGCGCCCCCTCGAAATTGTCGCAGATACTCATGACCTCACCGGTGGCCTTCATCTGCGTCGTCAGGGTACGCTTGGCCGTGATAAATTTGTCGAACGGAAGCCTGGGAATCTTTACCACACAGTAATCGAGCATCGGCTCGAAACTCGCGTAAGTCTTGCCCGTAATCGCATTTTTGATCTCATCCAACGTGTAGCCCAGCGCGATCTTGGCCGCCACCTTCGCGATCGGGTATCCGGTCGCCTTGGAGGCCAGCGCGGAAGAGCGGGAAACGCGGGGGTTTACCTCGATCACGCAGTACTCAAAGGTATCCGGGTGCAACGCGTACTGGACATTACAGCCGCCGGTAATGCCAAGCTCGGTGATGATATTTAAGGCGGAGGTGCGCAGCATCTGATATTCCTTGTCGCCCAGTGTCTGCGAGGGGGCGACGACGATCGAGTCGCCGGTGTGCACGCCCACCGGGTCGATATTTTCCATATTGCAGACGGTGATGCAGTTGCCGGCCGCATCGCGCATCACCTCGTACTCGATTTCTTTCCAGCCCGCAATGCAACGCTCCACTAACACCTCGCCGACACGGCTTAGGCGCAGGCCGTTCGTCAAGATCTCAATCAGCTCATTCTCGTCGTGGGCGATACCGCCGCCGCTGCCGCCGAGCGTAAACGCCGGGCGCAGCACCACCGGATAGCCGATCGTGTTGGTAAAACGAATCCCGTCGTCCACATTATTGACCACCTGCGAAGCCGCGCAGGGTTCCCCGATTTTTTCCATCGTATCTTTAAAAGCCTGCCTGTCCTCGGCGCGAAAAATCGTCTCCGCCGTCGTGCCAATTAAGCGCACGCCATACTTTTCTAAAATTCCTTTCTCGGAAAGCTCCATGCCAAGATTTAATCCCGCTTGTCCGCCCAGCGTCGGCAATATGCCGTCCGGCTTTTCTTTTGCGATAATCCGCTCCAACATGGAAACGGTGAGCGGTTCAATATAGACCTGATCCGCGATATCCTTGTCCGTCATAATGGTCGCCGGGTTGGAGTTCACCAGCACTACCTCCACGCCCTCCTCTTTTAAGGAGCGGCACGCCTGCGTACCCGCATAGTCAAACTCCGCCGCCTGCCCGATCACAATAGGGCCGGACCCGATCACCAAAACTTTTTTTATCTCTTTCTTTCTAGGCATCTTCTCCTCCATTCCGACAACATATGCAACGCTACATCATCTCTATAAACCGGTCAAACAGATACGCCGAATCCTGCGGTCCCGGGGATGCTTCCGGGTGAAACTGCACGGTAAAAATATGTTTCCCGACGTAGGAAAGGCCCTCGTTGGTTCCGTCGTTGACATTGACAAACGCCGGAACGGCAATCGACGAATCCAAATACTCCTCATCCACCACATAACCATGGTTCTGCGACGAAATATAGACGCGCCCGGTCGCCAGATCTTTTACCGGGTGGTTGCCGCCGCGGTGGCCGTATTTCATTTTGTGCGTATCCGCGCCGGTTGCAAGCGCCATGAGCTGGTGCCCCAAGCAGATGGCAAAAATCGGCGTGTCGGACTGATAAAGCTTTTTGATCTCCTCGATAATCCCGGTGCACTCTTTGGGGTCTCCCGGCCCGTTGCTGAGCATAATGCCGTCCGGCTCCGCCGCCAAGATCTCCTCCGCCGTTGTCCGCGCCGGGTATATCGTCACCTCGCAGCCCCGCCGGTTTAACGACTGGGCAATATTGTTTTTCGCCCCCAGATCAAGCAGCGCGACTTTTTTCCCCTTGCCGCGCAGTACGGATACTTCGGTACAGGTCACGCGGTCCACAACATTTCCGGTTTTATAAGCCTTTAGCCTTGGCAATATTTTCTCAAAGTCGTAATTTTCATCGGTCGTAATCATACCGTTCATCGTACCCTTTTCGCGCAGAATCTTTGTCAGCGCGCGGGTGTCTATGCCTGCGATGCCCGGGATATCATATTTGAGCAAAAAATCCTGTATCGTGCCCTCACAGCGGAAATTGCTTGGCATCCGGGACAGCTCCCGGACAATATAGGCGTCCGGCCAGGGTCTTTTTGATTCCATATCCGGCGTGATGCCGTAATTGCCGATCAGCGGATATGTCATAACCACCGCCTGTCCGGCATAAGAGGGGTCGGTCAGTACTTCCAGATAGCCGGTCATAGACGTATTGAATACGATCTCGCTGATCACTTCCTTCTCGGCTCCGATGCTGGTTCCGGTAAATACCGTCCCGTCTTCGAGTATTAAAAATGCTTTCATTCCTTTCCCTTGTCCTTTCCTTTGGCAAATATCAACGAAGCCCAAAAAAAAAAACGCTGCCGTTTTTTTCTGTCATTCTCGTATTCAATCTGGTTGCAGACAGATACCTGCTGTCTGCCCCGTTTCACCGGGCGCGCACAGCTTTTTGTGATCTGCCTGGCACACCCGTTTTACGGATTTTTTTAATTAAAAGAATTCTATCATATCAACCCTTGTTTTTCAACCTTTTTTCGAGACGAATCTGGCGGATTGTAACAGTTCAGCTCAGGACTTTGCACTCGCTGCAAAGTCCGTAAGAACGCGTATATCCAGCCAAGCGGGAATCCGGCTCTTTGTCGAAGACAAACTTTAAATGAGCCGGATTCCGTAACTATGAAGCCGAAGGCTGAATAGTTACGGCGGATTCCCTGCGATTCAACACTACTGGCCGCTAACTGCGCAGCAGGTGCGCAGTTGCAGGCTAAACTGTTACGACAGATCGTACTCTAGTAGAGTAAAAGGCTATATATAATGGAAACAACGACCGCGGCGGCGCTGAGCAGAAAAAGCACGACCAGAATAAATACCAGCGTCCCCGTGCTAACGCCCTTGCCCTTCGGCGGCACGGGCTGCATATAGGCGGCAAAGCGGTATTCCAGCGGGCAGAAATCCACACCGGAAGATATTTCCGGCATCTGCGTAAAGCCGTTCTTAATGAAAAAGCCGGCCGATGCCGCCGGGATGGCGTGAACCGTTATACGGCCCGCCCGCAGCACATGCTCTGCAAAACCCGCCATCTCCTGCAACATCGCTGCCCCAATCCCCCTCTTCTGATAATAGGGATGCACATAGAGCATGGTGATATGGGCATCGCTCTGCATCGCTCCCACCGCACAGAGTGTCTGGCCCTCAATGGCTCCCCACAGCAGCAGTCTCTCCGCCCGAAACTGCTCTGTCAATGCCTGCGGCTGCATATAATCATAAAACTGCCGCACCATAGCGGGGTCCTGTACCTGAGGTTTGGCACTGTATTCATAGATTCCTGTCGCCAGTTTTATGACGCTTAACAATTCATTTTCTTTCATTCTGCGAATTTCCATCGTTCTTTGCCTTTCTCCTGAATCTGCCGTCCTGCCCGTTGTTTCCTGCGGCCTGACGAATGTTTCCTATATAATGATTGGCCAGTCCTTTTTATTTTGGTATTTATATACTGCGCAGATGGTCTCTCTCCTCGCGCCCTCTCCCAAACAGCCGCGCAAAGACTGACTCACGCCTGTCCGTGGGCTGCTGATCTTGCTCCGTGGGAGCGGGCAGTATCTGATCGGAAAAGCGCAGCTCCTCGAGTCCGTCTAAATGATTGATCTTTTGGCACATCATGCGCAGACTGTCGAACGCGGCGTTCATCATGCGCTTGGCGTTGCCTGCCATGCGGTTGTCAAACTCCTGCCTGTTCTCTATGCCCTCTCCGGCCAGACAGTCATCGCCCAAAACGCGGAGTAAAATCAGCCGGTCGCGCTGCTCTTTGCGCACGACACTTAAAAACCTGCTCACCAGCACATTGTGGCTCTCCTCTTCCGTGTAAGACAGAAACGTCTCCAGGCGCGCCTCGCCGGGAAAACCCACTTCATACTGCCTGTTATACACCCGGCAGATCTGCTCCGCCACGGAGCGCAGCAATATGCCGCACTGCCTGGGCTGTCCCCAATAGACCTGCTCCGCCTCCGCCAGCGTGTGCGCCATGTCAACATAGATATCGTTCATCCATTGCAGAGGACATTTTGCCTGCTCCAAAAAATCAAAATTCATACCGGTAAGCCCGCCTTTCCCAAAACATCAGCTGAAAAATAAGTGCTTCACTTCCTCCACCGGCATATCCTTGCCGGTATAAAGCTTAAATGCCGATACCCCCTGCCATAGCAGCATACCCTTGCCGCTGATGCAGGTACATCCCGCCTCCCTGGCCTCCCGCAAAAGCCTGGTCTCCTCAGGATTATAGACGGCGTCCGCCACCACAAGGCCCGGCCGAAATGCGCGCAAGTCTTTGACCACGCTCTCATTCTCCATCGGCTTCATGCCGACAATCGTGGCGTTGACAAAAATATCGCTCGCCGCGATCTCCTCCGTCATTTTCGCCGTATCGGCGATATCATAGACGTTTACCACAATCCCAGACACCTCGTTGCGAATCTTCTCCGCGGTCTCTATGGTGCGCGCAAAGAAATCGTCCTTGATGTTAAAAATCGCAAGCTCTCTCGCTCCGTCTAAGGCGCACTGCACCTGAATGGCCGTAGCCGCTCCGCCTCCGCCCGCGACGGCAACCTTTTTCCCTCTTACGTCAATGCCGTGATCTTTGAGGTTGTTCACAAAGCCCTCTCCGTCTGTGATATATCCGACCAGCCTGCCATCCTCATTGACAATGGTATTGACCGCCCCGATAATGCGCGCCGCCAGCGAAAGCTCGTCCATATACTTTGCCGCCTCCGTCTTGCACGGCATCGTCACATTCATCCCGCGCATCCGAAACAGCTTCATAGCCGAAAGCGCCTCTTTCACCTGCTCCACCTTGATATCAAACGCCACATAGGCATAGTCCAAACCCAATTTTTCAAAACTGTAATTGTACATCGCCGGCGAACCGGAATGTCCCACCGGGGAACCGATCAGCGCCAACAGCCCCGTATGTCCCGAAATTCTCTTTTCCAACTGTCATCTTCCTCCCAAAAATTCTCTCGTTTTTATTCTAACTATTTTGTAGTGTTTTTTCAATAACATTCGTGCTTTTCCATAAAAAAGCGATAACAAAGATATGATTATTCCAAAAAAAATCCACCATTTGCATGGTGGATTTGTAAAAGGGGGAGAATTTATGAAAAAAATGTTATCACCTCATGTGATAGTTATACTATATACTTTAATTATGACCCTGTCTTGTATAAATTTTGAATTCTATTTGAAGAATTCTTAACAATTTGTACATATTTGACAATAGAACGTTTTTTACCGGTATGTAACCTTTCGGCCTATCCCACAGCCAATTTTTGTACCAGCTCGGCACAGATCGCCGCCACATCTTTGTGGTCGGTAGCCACAGTGATATCCGCCGCCTTCTGATACGCTTCCCGGCGCTTTTCCATCAACTGCGCAATATATTCGACGTTCATATTTCCGTTTAAAATCGGGCGCTCCGTAGAATTTTTGACGCGCTCTAACGTAGTCTGGGGCGTCGCGGTGAGGAGCACAATGCGGCTGCTCTTTTTGAGATTTGCCACATTCTCTTCCCGCATCACCAGGCCGCCGCCGCAGGAAATGACAGCCTGTCCCATATCCTCTAACGAACATACCGTTTTGCTCTCCAGATCTCTAAAATATGGCTCGCCGTACTTGTCAAATAGGTCCGTGATCGACATTCCCTCCTGTTTCACGATCATCGCGTCCGTGTCGCGTTCCACCAGGGCAAGCGCCCGCTTCAGATACCGCGATACCGTGCTCTTGCCGGCCCCCATGAAACCGATCAGCGCAATGCTTTTCGTTCCGCCTGCAAGCGCATTGAGCAGGGCAAGATTCTTCTGCGCCTCCCGCACGTCGTACTCCCCGCTTCCGACCAGCGCCACGCGCTCCGCAAGCAGTGCGGCCATTTTCTTGTCACAAAGCCTTAACTCTTTTTCCATATCCATACAAATCCCCATTTCTGCGCACGTTTTTTGCGCATAACAAATTTGTGACAAGTGCGCGCAGACACAAATTTACGTGTGAAAAAGGTATTTTTCACACTAATCTCCATTTTCAACTGAACCTCCGGGTTTACCAGCAGAGCACCTCATGCCCTTCCTCGGTGACAAGCACCATGATCTCCCACTGTGCCGAGGGGAGCCCGTCCTGGGTATACACCTCCCAGTCATTCTCGTCGTCCACATAGATCTCAACCTTGCCCATGTTTACCATCGGCTCGATCGTGAAGATCATGCCCGGCACCAGAAGCATCTCCGTACCGCTCTTACTGTTGTAGCCTACCCACGGCTCCTCGTGAAACTCAAGGCCTACGCCATGTCCGCCGATCTCCCGCACCACGGTATATCCGTTGGCAAACGCGTGATCGTGTACTGCCTGGCCCATATCGCCCAGAAATCCCCACGGCTTCACCTGCTCGAGCCCTTTCACTACGCACTCCTTGGTCACGTCCACAAGCCTGCGCTTTTCGGGCGTGATCTCCCCGATACAAAACATCCGGGACGAATCGGAAAAAAAGCCGTTTAAAATCGTAGAACAATCGACATTGACGATATCCCCCTCTTTTAAGATCACATTCTTGGATGGAAAACCGTGACATACCTGTTCGTTGACCGAGGTACAAACGGAATAGGGATAGCCCTCATAATGTAAGGGCGCCGGGATGCCGCCCATTTCGGTTGTGATATCATACACGATCTTGTCGATTTCCGCGGTGTCCATCCCCGGATGGATATGCTCCTCAATATAATCCAACACTGCGATATTGATTTTACAGCTTTCTTTGATTCCCGCGATCTGAGCCGGTGTTTTGATAATATCATGGGGCGGCACGATATGCCCATGATTCGCATACATCGCTATCTTTTCATCAAAAGCCTGATGGCACACCTTGTACTTTTTCCCGCTCCCACACCAGCATGGGTCGTTTCTGCCAATTTTAAATGTCATGTCTCTCGTCTCGATTCTTTTTATAATATTTTCGTGTCACACCGGGCCCCACCCGCTTGTGATCCCAGCCTGCCCTGCGCTGCATTTCCTCTGTAAGGCTCCGCTTTCTTCCATCCGCTCAGTGATTCAGCGTCACCCCGCCAAATTTGATGCGCTGCCAGATTTCGCCCTCCTCATAATCGTGCTCCTCCAGCAGTTTTAAATAGGCTTCGCCCGTATACGAATACGCCTCAAACTCCTTCTCATAAAAGGCCGCAAGATAGGACTGATACTTCTCCGCGAGGGCAATCCGCCGCATCGTCTCGCCGATCTCTTCTTTGGTAACGCCGAGCGCCTTCTTCTGCTTGTCGCTTAGATCGCTCCAAAAGTCCGTCAGGGCATCGGCTGCATACTGCTCCTCCTCCTTGGTGAGAACAATGCCCTCCGCCCGCGAGGATTCGTAAAAAATCGCATCGTGCACGGCCATCTCGATCACGCTCTGCTTCGCTTTGGTGCGGAAAAAGGTATGATTCGTAAATGCATTCCAGAAAGCACCGGTGTTTTCGTCGTCATAGATCATGGCATAGTATTCTACCAGCCCTTCCTCATAAGCGACATAGAATGCCACATCCCGCACCAACAGCTCGTCCCCGTCCACGATTGCCACAACCTCATCGAGCGCCTCGTGAAAGGCGACAGTGCCTCTTTGACTGCCCCGGCCAAGCGCATAAATCATCAGACACACCATGACCGCCGCGACAACAACGACAAATTTAACCGCCTGTTTGTTCATATAATCCCCTCCATCCTGCTACAGCACCCTGCGGATGGTGGATATGGTGCGGTAGGTTGCGGTTCCGTAGCAGACGCCGGTCCGCGGTGTAGACGCATGAATGATCTGCCCGTTTCCGATATAGATTGCCACATGTCCCGGATAACAGATAATATCGCCCGGCTGGGCATTTTCATAGCTCACGGCCTTACCGCAGCTTTGCATGCCGTAGGATGTGCGCGGCAGGGAAATGCCGAATTTGGCAAACACCGCCATCACAAAATAAGAACAGTCGGTTCCGTTTGTCAGACTGTTGCCGCCGAGCACATAGGGCGCGCCCAAAAACTGTGTGGCATAGGACACCACGGCGCTGCCGCTGACTCCGGTCGTATAGGCGGGATTCGAGCCGCCGTCTGTCAGGCCGCTGGTATTCCCGGCATTGCCGGTTCCCCCGGCCCCCCCGGTCGTCGCGCCGCCGGCTCCCCCGGCCGCGCTCTCAGAAGATGTGGCTGCCGTCTGTGCACTTTGGGATGATTTGGTCTTATCGTTCTTTTCTTTCTCCTTCTTGCGCTTTTCCTCCTCCGCTTTCTTGCGTTCCGCCTCCTGCCTTGCCTTCTCTTTGGCGATGATCTGATTCTGTTCCTGCACCGTCTTCGCATATTGGCTGGCAAGCGTCTGCGCGCTGGCAAGCTTGGCGTTAAAGTTGTCCATCTCGGCGCCCTTCTTCGCTATGATGGACTCCAACTGCCCCTGCTGCTCTTCGTAGCTTAGTTTGAGCTCCTCCATCTCTTCCATCTCGTTGTCCAGCTGTACCGTCAGCGCTTCCACCTGCGCTACGGTATCCTGGTACTGGCCAAGCAGTGTTCTGTCGTAATCATACACTTCATTGACATATTCGGCTCTGTTCAAAAAATCAGTGAAGCTGTCCGCCTCGAGCAGCGCGGCCAGAAACGACTGATTGCCGTTTTCATACATATATTGAATCCGCTGCTTCATGGCCTCATACTGCGCCGCCTCCTCCTGATTGGCGATCACGAGGGCAGCGTCGGCCTCCTCAATCTTAAGCTCCTGGTTGGCAATATCGCCCTGCAAGATCTCCATGTCGGTCAAAAGGCGCATCAGCTCGTCATCATACCGGTTCATCTCGGCCTGTAAGCTGTTCTGCGCCGCATGGATATTGTCGATCTGCCGGTTGACCTCATCCAAATCCTCCTGCGCCTGCGCTTTCTTGCTCTCTGCATTCTTAATCACGGAAGCAAACGCCGGTCTCGCACAGACAATGCCAAGGGCGCCAATGAGGACGAGCGCCGTTATTTTTTTTGCCGCATGTCGTTTCCCTGTGTGCTTTCTCCTGTTTTCTTTTCTCTCCATCTTTCTTCTGTCTCCCGTTCTCTGAAAATGCCTCTTTCCGTGCTGTATCTCTATTTTCTATCCTCTCTTGATTCTTTTCTGTCCTCTTTTTATTATCTCTTTGCGCGGAAAGGGACGAAAGTCCTACATCCTCCGTCAAACCTTAGTCCCTCCCGCACCGGGCGGCTTCCGCTCGTAACCATTTCAAAGTATATCACAAAACAACGGCAGAAAAAAGACGGTTTACACTTTTTTTATAATCAATATCTGATCGCCCGGCGTAAGCTGCTCCGTCTTCAGCTGATTGGTCTCCATAATGTCTGCAACTGTCGTATGGTTTTCCTTGGCGATCTCCCAGAGACTGTCTCCCTGCTTGGCGATATACCCCACAAGGCCCGGACTGCATTTTAACTGTTCGATATCGAGCGGCTCCTCCTGCAATTCACAGATATTGGACACCGGTATCTCGTCAAACACAAACAAATCCATGTGCAGCACTGCCTTGATCTCTATGTGCATCTGATCGAGCATCGCCGCCGACAACTGCTCGATGCCGCAGTCAAGCTCTATCCTGGCAGGGCTTGCGGCGTCCGGCACCTCCAAAAGCTGGGAGAACGGATAGATTTCCCGCACCGTACCGACCGGCATATGATCGTCGGTTGTGATATAGAGCAGCTCCACCGTCAAAATGCCCTCGACAAATACGCCCTCGGGCTGCATCTCTTTTTTCTCCACCAGCACCGAACCCTCACAGGCACAGATCTGTAAAATCTTCTCCTGGTCACCCGCCAATTCCATCTGCTCGACCAGGCGCTGTTTTGCATAGTTTTTAATCCGCAAATTCTCCAGATTCTGCATCTGGCGCACCGGCGTCACCTGTTTTTTCAGTGAATACACATCCTCCAGCAAAGGCATGATCTCTTCCTGCCACATGCGCAGCTCCATATCCAGCGCGAGCTCCAACACAAGAATCCTCTCCTCACCGTCGTAGTCCTGTTTGGACTCCAGCTCCATAGAAACCGGCGTCAGTTTTACTTTGTAGAGCAGATCTTCACGCGCCGCCTCCTTCTCCACGCTGCACGAGAGCGGCACAGAAGTTTCATACCACTGCAGGCGCTCGCTTTCGGCCTCCGCATAGAGCAATGCCACGAGCACTTCTCCGTTAATCACGACTTCTCGGTCCTTTAACGTGCTTTCGATATTGCGCAGCTCCACGCTCTTCCAGAGAATTTCGTGCACGTTCGGCTTGCTCGAGGGAAGAATGATCTCACTGCGCTGCCGGCAGATATCGCGCTCAGAGAGCACCAGTCGCAGCATTTCCTGCTGTCTGGTGCGCGTTTCATACTCTATGCCGTCCTCTAATCCGGTGGTAAACTCCAGATTCGTCTCCTCCTCCGCCGTCGTGCGCAGCACAACGACCGCCCGCACATTTAATTTGCGGGAATTGATGACGCCGATTGTGATATCTTCGAGCTCTCCGCCGACCTTTACCTTGTCATAATCCGTAATCCCGTCCATGTTGAGCTTTTCCTGAAACGGAATCTCGCCCCGCAGACAGCTGATCTTGCCATCTTCCTGATCGCTGCGGTACAAGACGCGGAATATCATGCTGCCCTTGACCCAAGCGGCTCCGTTTGCGGCCTTCACTTCGTCAAAGCGCAACTCTCCTTTCTCTTTTAACACCTTTACGATATCCGGCCGGTAATCCGGCACATTGTAATCGTCGTCCAATGTAATCTGGCTGACAGCGCTTGCTTTCTGCTGTTTTCTATGTATCCCTGTCTTATTTAACTGCATATAAAAAAGTCCCCCATCTTTGCCTATTTGTAAACAACATATGCAAAGACAGCAGACTTTATGCCACATGATTCCTATTCCATTAACATAATTTCATGCGAATATCACGGGTAATAATATCCGAATAACTAAACGACAACAATTGTGGTGGATTATTTTCGTTTTCATCTTTTACCAATATCGTAAATACACTGGGATATGCTCCCTGAATGACTCCTTCCTGAATGTCTACCTTGTTGCGTCCCCGATCCAGCTGTATCATCACTTTCCTGCCACACTGCTGATATACGGAAGCTCGAACTCTGTTGATATCTTTCTGTTCCATAGTCTACACCTCCACCCAGAAAAACTCTACTTCAGTATATCACTGTGCTAAAATTCTGTCAATTAAAAATTACGCTCTCCTCCCGTTTTTCGGTTTTTACCACGATAGACGGATAGCTTGGGCTCTTGCTCACCTGTTCCCCCTTGCGCGGCCCGATCAGCTCCGTGTCAAAATAGATCGCATTTTCTGTCAGATAACAGTCTTTCACCTGTATGCTGTAACCGCCCGTCTCCTGCTCGCCGTAACCGTGCACAATATAGAGCGCGTCCTCCGTCTCGTATGTCATTTTAAAATCCGCCGCTTTTCGCTCCTCCATCATGGCCCGAAGCTCCTCCGGGACGTCATTCTCCTCCATCACCGCATACTCCAAATCCGCCACTTTTTTGGCTGCGCGTCCCTCCACACCACAGGACGCTGCCGTCATCAGACCGCAGGCAGCGATACACAACAAAACTCCCCTTTTCCATTTTCCCAGACAACAACGCATCATGTTTCCTCTCCCAAAACCGGATGATATTGTTATATTTTATGTCCGCGCTTCTAAAATATGATTGAAAGAAACGATTGACACAATACTTGCTTTCTTAATATAATAGAACTCATCAGTAAGTTAGGAAGGTACAAATGCATGATTCGTCTGATTTTAATTGCACTCATCATTGTTTTGTTTCTGATTCTAAGTATTCCTATCCTTGGCGTGGAATATTTGATCGGCAAGTCCCATCCGCAGAAGGCAGATTTACAACAGCTGCGCCTCATACAGGGCATATTCCGTTTTATCCTGTTCGTGGCCGGGGCCAAAGTGACCGTCATCGGCGAAGAAAATGTCCCCAAAGACGAACCGGTCCTCTACGTCGCCAATCACCGCAGCTACTTTGACGTCGTCAGCACATACAGCCGCTGTCCGGGCCTGACCGGTTACATCGCCAAATACTCGATGCACGGCATCCCCCTGCTCTCTGTCTGGATGAAACGGCTGCACTGTCTGTTTATCGACCGTTCCAATGTCAAGAATGCCATGAAGACCATTCTCGCGGGCATCGACCTCATCAAGAACGGCGTTTCCGTCTTTATTTTCCCGGAAGGCACCCGAAACCGCTCCGACCAACAGATGCTACCGTTCAAGGAGGGCAGCTTTAAAATCGCGGAAAAAACGGGCTGCGCCATTGTTCCCGTAGCCATCTTGGGCTCCGCCGAGATCTTTGAAAACCACATCCCGTTTGTGAAGGCGGGCCATATCACCCTGGAATACGGAAAACCGATCTATCCAAAAACGCTGGACAAAGAGAACCAAAAGAAAATCGGCGCATACTGCCAGCATATTCTCGAAGACATGCTGAATCATTAATAGATTACATCTGACAAAAACCGCCAGCTTGCGCTGACGGTTTTTATTAGCAACTTACTCCCTGTATTAGGTTTCATCGACGTTCTTTATGAATTGATTTCCTGCATTTTGTTCATCCACGTTCTTTATAACTGCACGAACTTCTCGGCTTCTTTCTTCAACTCACCCGCAATCGCACTGTTGCTCTCCATCTCCGTGGAAATCTCTGTGATATCCTTTACGAGGGAATTGGTGTTGACCGCCGCATTGGTAATGCCATCGGCGCTCTCCGATACCGCTTTGGAGATTCCTTCGATCGCCTCTGTGATGTTGCGGATTAAATCTTTGAGTTCAAACGACATATTGTTAAACTTGCCGACGATATCGTTGACATGCACCGCATCTTTGTTATACTGCCTGCCCGAAGCCACAAAGCTGTCATAATCGGGCATAATATTTTCATTGACATATTTTACCAGAGAATCCGAGCTCTGCACCAGCTCCGTCACTGCCGCGACTACCATACTGTTGATCGCCTGAATATTGTTGGCAGCATCGCGGCTCGAATCGGCCAACTGCCGGATTTCATCCGCCACCACCGCAAATCCCTTGCCGGCGTCACCCGCGCGCGCTGCTTCGATCGAAGCATTCAGCGACAAAAGATTTGTCTGACTCGAGATGCTGAGAATCTCGTCCGTCAGATCATTGACACGGGACACGCTCTTGCTGTCCTCAATGGCTTTCTCGAGCTTCGATAAAATATTACTGATAATCTCACTCGTATTCTGCTTGTTGGCAACCGCCGTCGTCTCCAGACTAGACGCCCTCTGCTGCATCTCGTTTGCGTAACTGAGCAATCCCTCGGAAGCATCCGCCAGCTCCACCACGTTGGAATCTACATGGAGCGTATTCTCGTTGACACCCGCTACCGTCGCGGAAACTTCTTCGAGAGAGGCAGACAACTGCTCCATCACGGAGGAAATGTCATAGGAATTGTCGTTGGCTGTGGTGACATTGCCAAGCACCGTTGTGACAATACGCTCTAACTGCAAAGAATTATCCGTGATCTTCGCCATGATGCTCTGCAGAGTTTCGATAAAAGTGTTGATGCCGTTGGCAAGCTGTCCGACTTCATCTCTGCCGTGGCTGGGCACGCGCTGGGTCAAATCTCCTCTGCCGGACTTGATATTGTCTACGATCGTATTCAATTTTTTGTTCATGCCGGTCATCGGGCGTATGATACCGGCAATGCAAATAAGTACTGCACAGCCCGCCAGCACGAGGGCGATAACCAACAGTCCCAAACCAAGCGCCCGCGCGCTCTGGTATGTACCCGCCTGCGAGGAGACCGCCTGTTTCAATGCCGCCTTATTGAGTTCTAACAGCGCGTCAAGATTTTCGGTGATACTGTTGCTCTTTGCCGTCACTTCACCGTTTGCCAGCACCATAGCCCGCTGGGTCTGACCGCCGCCGCTGTACTCCAGCGCCTTTCCGAAGCTATCCAGGTATAGCAGATAATTGCCCTGAAACTGCTGGTAGACTTCCGTCTGCTCCCCATCGCTGATCTTAGTCTCTAAAACTTCACATATCCCGTCAATCTTTGCCTTCATCTCCTCCGACTCCGATGCAAGCGCCTTCTTCGTGGCGACATCATTGGCGGTACAGCTGGCAAACACCATGCGGTTGAGCGACTGGAACGACGTGGACAGTGCCCCGATCTGCTCTATATTATCTACATATTTTTCCGAAATCCGCGTACTCGCTTTCATCACACTGCCAAGACTCGAAATACTGGTGATCGTGACAACCACCAACATCAAGGCCAATAGTAACATTGGAACCAATACTTTAAATCGGATGCTGACATTATCTAATTTTTTCATTTTGCATATCCTCCTGTGACTTGCTTCCAAAATGTACTATTCTTATTATAGTATGCATTCGGCAAAATCACAACGACTTTTTGACATTTTCCAGCATTTTTAGTGACGGTTCAGCCTGCGGATTCCCTGCTATTCGGCATTACTGTCTGCTAATTGCGCAGCAGGTGCGCAGTTGCAGGTTGAACTGTCATTTTTTTCAACTGCACCTGTTGACCTTTTTCTTCATTTTTTCTCTGTACATCACTTCATCGGCCTGCCTGATGTAATCGTCCATCGTCTTTTCACTTTTCCAGTCGGTATAGATCGTACCGATGCTGGCGGAAAGCTCAAACGGCAGCTCCATGCGCTCCGCCATATCGCGGATTTCTCCGTGGATATTTTCCACCAGTGACCTCAGTTCTTCTTCCGGCACGCTGGGCATCACAGCCACAAACTCATCTCCGCCGTTGCGCACGGCGATACCGCCCTTGGGGACATAATGGAGTAACGTCCCCGCAATCGTGCGGATAGCAAAATCACCGTACTCATGCCCATAAGTATCGTTGATAAACTTCAGGCGGTCCATGTCTATAAACATGACGATCAAATTTTCGCCCAGCTTTTTCTTCTCCTCAAACAGCCGCGGTACCAGCGTCCTATAACCCATACGGTTGTACAGGCCCGTCATGGCATCCTTGATATAGAGCTCGGAGAGTATCTTATTCATATACTCGGTTCGCTCCTTGCGGTGCAGATTTTCCATGGCAGTGATCAAGGTATTTAAAATCTCATACAAATACTGATGCTCCATGACATAAATGCCGTTGCGGATGACAAAATACCCTACCGTATATTTCTGGAAATGCAGCGGCATAAACACAAAATCCGTCGCCGGCTCATCAAAATCAAACATCGGAAACAGTTCTTTGATCTGCCTGCCGCAGCTCTCAAGCGCTCCCTCCTTGCCATATGCAAATTCTACATTCATATGTGTGGGATACCCCTCGATGCAGAAATCCTCTTCCTCCAGCAAATGACCGTCAAAATACTCCCTCTCGCGCCGAAAATCGTTCATATGGTCATCCAAAACCAGATAGACCGCATCGCACTGCATGATATCAAAACAATGCTGAATACACTCCGCCATGTCGCGGATGGTAGGGCAGTGCATCAATTCATATTCGAGCACCTTTATCTTCTCCCCAAACTTTTCATCACCCAGTTTATAGATAATTTGATCTTTTGCGATCTGTCTGTGATCCACTACGCGCTGCGGCACACAGCCGCAGCTCTCCGAAAAAATGCTCTTCGTCTTCGTATAATGAAAACGCCCGATCTCCTCCCCGGCCCACACTTTTAAGAACATCTCCACACAGAGCGCGCCGACCTCTTCGCGGATATAATTGACCGTCGCCAGATAAGGCTTATACATACTCGCCTTGTCAAAGTCGTCAAACCCGGTAATACGGAAGTCATCGGGCGCATGATATCCCATGGTGGCCGCAGCCTCGCAAAAACCCACTGCGATATTATCATTGGCACAAAGCACCGCGTCCGGCAGCTTGCCGTCATGGCTTTTCAGCAACGCAAAAAATCCCTCGTAGCCGCAGCGGAATTCAAAGCTGTCACAATAAAAATCATCCTCCCCGTATGCCAGATTTTGCTCTTTCATATAATCTTTCATGCCGGCAATGCGCAGGACATTTTCATAATTGCCCATGTCCGCCATCACAAACCAAAAGCTCTGACAGGCATGAACCCTGTGCAGATGCGCGATCATTTCCCGCATCGCATGATAATTGTCAATTCCTACAAAGTAAAATCCTTCGATCTCGCAGCCGATGACAATCACTGGCTTTTGGGACTCCCTGGCTGCGCGCACGATATATTCTGACGCGGAAGCCGTGCGGATATTATTCAAATCCAAAATAATACCGTCAAAATCGGAAAGGCAGGGCAGACGGTATATATTATACTCGCCCACATTATAATTTTCATCCAGGCTCCAGGAACCGGAGCTGTTGAAAATGTAAAGATTGATCTCTTCCTCTCTTTCCCTGATCTTTTGCAGGATGCCTGCCGGCCAGGCGTAAGTGAAGAAACGCTTCCACCCATCCATGATCAATGCAATTTTCTTCATATTACCCCCGCCTTTCCTTTTTTGCTCTATTTTTTGCCGACCAATTTATATTTTTTCAGTCCGGCTTTCTTAAAATAAGATGCGTATTTCTTTTTCTGTGCGTTCGGGACTTTAATGGTGAGATTGGACTTCGTCTTCTTGAACGCATTTTTTCCAACTGATTTTAACTTTTTCGATTGAATCGTGAGCGTCTTTAATTTACTGTCGCCGCTGAATACGGACGCGCCGATCGTTTTAAGCCCTGTTCCGATGGTCACGGACGACAGCTTTGTGCACGACGCAAACGCCCCGGTATCCAGCTTCTGTACGCTGTTGGGCAGAGTGATCTTTGTTAGCTCCTTATCCCCCTTAAACGCACTCGCGCCGATCGTCTTACATTTGCTGCCTTTCTTAAACGTCACCGTCTTAAGCGAAGTACACTTCTCAAATGCACTCTTGCCGATTGACTGCACGTTTTTGCCGATGGTCACTTTTTTCAGCTTGGTCTTCTTATAGAACGCTTTGGCGCCGATGGCAGCCACCTGGTATGAGACACCGTTGACTTCGATCGTATCCGGCACTGTGACATCTGTCGCCTTTGCGTTCGCGTACCCGGCGTACTCGACCGTCCTGCCGTTTCCCGTCACCACATATTTGTTACCGCTCTGATCGGAAACCTGATCGCCGGCCTGCACCGGTTCCTTCTGTTCGGAATTGTCACTGCCTGCGCCTCCCGTACCGTTTCCTCCGGTTCCGTTATCGCCGCCGTTTCCTCCGGGATTCTCACTTGCCGGCGTCTCACTTCCGCCTGCATTTTCACTGCTACCGGCGCTCTCGCTCTCTCCGGTCTCAGTGTTCGTCATTTCACTTCCGGTCGTCTCACTTGTCCCTGCGCCTTCACTGTTTCCGGTCTCAGTTCCCGTCGTCTCGCTCTCTCCGGTCTCAGTGTTCGTCATTTCACTTCCGGTTGTCTCACTCGCCCCTGCACTTTCGCTGCTGCCCGTGTTCTCGCTTCCTGTGCTCTCACTTCCCGGCGTCTCACTTCCGCTTCCTCCGGTTTCACTTCCCGCACTCTCGCTTCCTCCGGTTTCACTTCCCGCACTCTCGCTACCCGGCGTCTCGGTGCCCTCTGATCCTTCTCTTGCAAAGACTGCTTCGACCGTCATATCCGCCGTCACATTCTGTAACGTATAGTTTGTCACCTTGCCAACCGAGATTCCGTTTACTTTTACATCCGCGACCACATAACCGGCGTCCGGGACAAGCTGGAATGTCAGATTATCCCCATGGAATATATTCGTATTCTCCGCGGCGTCACTGCCGTCCACGGTGATTTTTCCGCCTGCACTACTCTGGAATGTCACACTGTGCCCGATGCGACGGAATGTCGCCTCCACGGTTACATTCTCTTTCACACTCGTAAGCGTATGGCTCGCCACGCTGCCGACGGACGCCCCGCCCACTTTTACATCGTCTATCACATAACCGGCGTCCGGGACAACGGCAAACGTCAGGCTGTCTCCGTAAAATACTTTCATGTTCTGCGCGGCGTCACTGCCATCCACGGTAATCTTTCCGCCCGCACTGCTTTTGAACGTTACAATATGCCGGATGCGCTGGAAGGTTACCTCCACCGCCACATCCGCCACGACATGGCGGACGGTATAACTCGTCACTTTACCCACGGAAATTCCGTCTACCCTGACATCTGCCACTTCATAACCGGCATCCGGCACGATCGTAAATGTCGCGTCACCTCCGGCATTGACTACCTTGCTCTCCGGCGTTATTGTTCCGCCTGCTCCTGCCGTGGCTGTCACGGTATGGTGCTCCACTTCCACGAAGCTGACTTCCACCGCAATATCTTTGGTCACCGTCCGTATCGTGTAATCGGTCACTGCTCCGAGTGAAATGCCGCCGACTGTCACATCCGCGATCTCATAGCCGCCGTTCGGCGTCACGGTAAACGTAAAGTCGCCGTTCTCCGTGACTTTATTGGCGCCTGCAGGCGTTACGCTTCCTCCCTCACCCGCATTGACTGTCACGGTAAATTCTTTCAGCGGCTCCGTGCGCGCCGTCACATTGACCTTCGCTTTCAGGCCGCGAACAACCTTTTCGGTCTGCTCATTGATCGGAACGAAATACACGTCAAACTCGTGTGTTCCCACATCACCGACATCTAACGTATCGTCCTCCCAGTGATAATATCCTCTGGTGTTGCTTCCGGGCAGCGAAAGCTGCGAGAGCTTTTGTCCGGTCACCGCATTGATGGTGTTAAGTTTCACCTTGCTCAAATCCGGCATGGCTTTGTCGATCGACCATGTTATCACCTTATCTTCCACGGTATTGTCCGACCATTTGTAACCGGGTTCGAGCGCACAAAGGGCATTGTAGTTACCCGGATATGTAGCTTTCCCGTATTTTACGGTATAACCGTCTTTTGCCTCCACACCGACCTGCATGGTTTTATAGATATAGACCAGATTTTTTGCCGCCGTTGGGATATCTACCGCCGTGAGTGTCGAGATATCCGGCGCCGCCTCCACAACCTTGAGCTTGCAGACTGCCTCCTCCGTGGAACCGACAACCTCACAGGTAATCACTGCGCTGCCCGCCGAAAGCGCCGTAATCTCGCCGGAGGCGGAAACCGCCGCTACCTTTGCATCGCTGCTCGAATATTTGTATGTCACTTTGCTTCCCGCCGGCGTTACGGACGGCGTCAAAACATGCTTCTTTCCCGCCTCCAATTCTAAATTCGAGACATCAAGCGTCAGCCCCGTGATCGCGGGCTTCTCGACAAAAGTGACGGTAACTTCCGCATACTTGGCCATATTCTTCGCCAACGCGGCTCGCACGGTCGCCGTTCCCGCGCTTTTACCGGTAATAACGCCCGCTGCGGTGACAGAGGCCACATCTGTGCCCTTGGTCACCGTGTAAGTAACACCCTGATCGGATGCGTTCGACGGCAGCACCTGAACCGCCGCACGGATTTCTTCGCCGACAACGGCCGTCGTCTTATTGACGCCGAGCTTCACGTCCGTCGCTGCGGTTGTTCCTCCGGCGGCCGAAACCGGGCGCACAATGATGCCGGCCACATTGCCGGCGGAAAACGCTATCGTCAGCTGCCCATCCTCGACGGTTACTGTTTTTGATATCACCACATAAGCATTTTTCCCACAATTCTCTGAAAAACTAACACCCTCTACCGTGCCGCTTGTTCTCTGTGAACCGTTGAACGAGCCGCTGGCGATGATATCCACTTTGTAACTTCCGTTCGGCACATCCGCTACAAAACTGTTGGTTCCAACCATCGCATAATCCAGATACACCCCGGAAGGAATAATACCCGCTCTCTCATAACCAAGGCCGCGGCCCTCGAACGCTTTTACGGTCGGATCTTCCGGCAAAAATCCATAACCGCGCTCCGCCGTGTAGTTGATTCCCAGGCTCTCCATCGTGCCGCTGCCGCCTTTTGCATTGACATTTACCGCCGTCCAGCCATCCGGCGTCGCGCTTCCGACGATGCCGATGTCAAAGCGGTACGATGGCCGATAATCGACGGTGACCTCAGCCTCCACAACACCCTCGTAGTCTTCGGCCACGCCATAGACCGTCTGTGTACCAAGTTTTGTTGTATCCACTGCGCCCCAGCTTACCGGACGCGTCGTCACATCCCCTGCCTTACTCCTGATCGTCAAGGTCTCCGGCAGACCGGATACATCGCCGTAATAGGCAGTTTCCGCGTACACTTTATCGGCTGACGCCGACAAATCGATCACGAGCGGCCTTGACAGATAGGAATCGCGCTCCGTCATTTCCTCGCGGTACACGGCGTCGCCTCCGGCTGTTTCGATCATCCGCGGCACTTTCACCACAGCCGCGATCTGATAAGCATAGCTCTTTCCCATCGTGACGTTTGTGTCGGTATATCCCGACGCATCGGCTCCAAGCGTCGCCAACAGTTGATACGCTCCCACTGCGCCGTCAGTCACCTCTGCACGGTACAGATGATACCCGGTGACCTCATGGCCCCGCACGCCGTCCGATGCCGGTGAAAACCTAAGCGCCACCTGCTGATCGGTGGTCTTCTTTTCCACACAGCCAAGCGCTGCCGTCACCACGCCCTCAGAGACAAGGTAGCTGGTGTTGGCCGGCTGGTTGTAGCCGACATTCTGCCAGGCCACGGCCTCACGATAGGCCAAGTCCTCAAGCAGGCAGGGAACCACATAATCCGTCTGTATCGTCGTCGCGTACACGCGCGCCTTGCTGGCATCCGCAGCGCTCCTGACAATGATCTCTTCTCTCCAATCGCCCAAAATATCGGCCACCAGACCTGCATTATTTTTCGTACCGTTACTGTTAAACGCCTCGGTAGTGGCAAACAGCGTCGTCGAATCTTTTCCGGTAAGGTAATTCCACTTTGAAACAACCGGATTCTGCTTACTGTCGCCGTCATACAATTCGCTGAGCAGATCACCATCCCAGAAGATTGAAAAATTCATGGCAGGCGTCGCGCCGGTCTGGCCTAACTGCACCAGTTGCTCCATCGTGGACGATGCCGCAAACACCGCTCTGGAAGCAGAGTTCTGAACGCCCTCCGGGCCATAGCCCGCATACCACTCGCCGCCAAGGGAAGTCGGGTCAATATCCGCCATAAGGCCGCGCCCGGTATCCGCTCCGGTGCCGTATCCCATCAAGAGTTTGCCGGTCGCCGCGTCATGCACCTCCACCTGCACGTTGATCGTTTCCCCGTCCATGTGTGAGCTCAAATCCTCATGAACCTGCATAATCTCCAGCCCCGGATTGTCCGGTATCCAGTCCGATACATGCATAGCGTCCCCGTGCTGGAGCCCGGTACTCCAAAGTACCTTGCCGTCGTGGTCGATACAGAGAGAACCATAGATCATTTCGTCGCACCCGTCACCGTCGACATCATTGACCGCAATTCCGTGGTTTCCCTGCGCCTCGTACTCACCGCCGTCCTTCATCGTATCGAACGCCCAGTAAGTGTCGATCTTATCTCCAATCCCGTCGCCGTCCGTGTCCTTCAAATAAAAAGCTGTGATGGCTATTCTCGTATAATAACCGCGGCCAAACAGAGCGGCCGGCGCTTTATCCTCCCCCATCACATAACCGGTTCCCGACAGGTAACGCTCGGAACGGTTCCCGTAATCGTCTCCCCAGGAAGTCCAATTGCCGCGGTCTGGTATATAGGCGGTGCTGTCTAAGATCGTTCCGTCCTCACCGTTGAAAATCGTAAAATATTCGTCTCCCGTCAGCGATCTGCCGCCGCCGTTGCGGTAATCATAATTCATCTCCCCCTGCACGACGTCAACTCTCTGCTTATCGGCGCTGATCTTGCCGACATGCCCGGTCTCCTTCAAGGTCGCCGCCGTACCGTCCGCCGATTTGTAAGTCGTCGTGCCGTCCGCCGTCTTGACTGCGATCTCGGCGATGCCGTCACCGTCAAAATCCCAGACCTGATACTGCGTATAGTGCGCGCCGGCGCGGATGTTGACACCCATGTCGATACGCCAGAGCAGTTTCGTCTCTCCGGTGTTCCAGTCCACCCGGTAACCGTCAAGAAATACTTTTCCGGTATAACCATTGTGGGAATTATCCTGCGAATTGTTCGGGTCCCACTTCACGATCAGATCAAGCGAACCATCGCCGTCGAGCTGTCCGACCGACATGTCATTGGCCGTATAAGTACAAGTGGTAGGATGCGGTTTCGCATTCCCATCTTTATCATATTCGATATACAGCGGTACGGTTTCATCCTCCGGCTTGCAAAGATTAAGCTCCAGATACTGCTTCTGCCATGTGGCAATCTCTTTTGTCTCTACGCCGAGCGCCACATCTGTTGAGCCAACCACACGATAAGTATCGGTAGCTTTTCCCGCAGGATCCACAAGGTTTGTCACTGTAATCCCAGCGGCGATCTTACTGTTATTGCGATACACATCAAACACCGCGTCTGATCTGCCGTCGCCGTCGATATCATCCTCCTCAAAGCTCCTCCAGCTCACATAGACACCGCTCGTAATCGCGTTGCCGTCCGCGTCCGTGGCGCTTACTTTTGTCTCCGCGCCTGCTTCTCCACCAAGGTTGATGGCGACAACACCCCTGTCTTTCAGTCCGTCCTTGCCGATCCTCACATCCGCTTTGGCCGCGCTCCGTTCTGCGGCCCAAACCTCGCGCGCGGGCAGCCCGGTCAATACGGTCTGCACCCCGAAAAGAAATGCCAATACGCCGGCCCCGCAACTCTTCCACTTTCTCATGGTATTTCTCCTTTTCTGATACTTGATTTGCTCCCCTTTCACAGCAAAAAATCTGTCAATCTATTTTTGGCAAAAATTATGCTATTTTCTCTATTTTACCAAATCTTTTCCTTTTTTCCTAGTATATTATTTTTAATATTTATCACAAAATATTTCCATATAAAGTAAAAGTTCCGCCTCATCTGGCGGAACCTTTCATCTGTCTCTTTTTTTCGTACATGCGGTCATCTGCAACCTGATATACCTTTTCAATATCATGATCGCTCTGGCTGCCGCAGGCGTAACCGTAGGCGATTGACAAATTTAAATCCTTGACTGTCTGATTTTTGCTGGCGGTATCCCGCAAAAACTGTTCAATCAGAAGCGATATCTCACTTTCGTCGGACGTTTTTATCACCGCAACAAACTCGTCTCCTCCCACTCTCGCCACAAACCCATGCGGCTCGAACGTTTTTGCGATCACTTCGGCCGCGCTGCGGATCAAACGGTCTCCCTTGGCATGGCCGTATGTATCATTGACGGTTTTGAGATTGTTGACATCAAAGCATAGGACGGTATATTTGAAATCCCGTTCTTCTTTGAGTTTACTCATATACTCCATACAGTACCGGCGGTTATGAAGCTGCGTCAATTCATCGGTATACGCCCTTTTTATCAGGAAATCGCGTTCTTTTTGCTGCATCATGCTCTGTGTCATTTCAATATAAAAGGAGAGAAACAGGATACAGATAAAAATCATGATGCCGCTGGAGGAAACGCCCTTGACATTGAAAAAATCATTACCCAGATACCTCATAAAATTATAGCCGATCATATCATACGCCATGCAGAGCATGACAATCAACATTCCAAACACGGACAACCGGTTGGAAACCTCAGAGAACTTTACATTGAGTAGCAGCACAATAAAAAAGAATAGCAGTCCGGCGGCAAAAATCACCTGCATATATGTCAATGTCCCCGCCATATGTGCAATATCAAAGGCATGAAGCGTGATCATCGCAAAGATGGCGGTAAACTCCGTCACAAAAAACACGCGGTAAAATACTTTTAACGGCTTCCACCCAAGGTTCATAATCTCGTGATGCATATACACCGTCAGCGGGATTGGCGCTAAGTAAAGTGCGAGATAATTGATCAGCGAAATCGAATAGAGCGGCATCCCAAAAATCTGCATGACATTGTAGTAACTCAGTGACCACAACCCCATACAGATTGAAAAAACTGATATACAAAACAGCCGGATATATTTTATGGAACCAATGAGTGCAAAAATCGTAATCACATTGGCAATCAGGCCGAACAGGAGCAGAAAGCAACCGCAAAACAGGGGCAGTCTGTTTTCCACCATCAACGACGGATAGGCATGTTCCCAATCATACAGCTTTATGGTATCGAGCTTTGTAAATACCTTATCCTCCGCCACACTCAGATGAATACGGCATGTTTTGCCTTTGTAGCTGTCGGGAAATGCTATAAACTGATAACCGCTTCCCAGTGTTTTGCCCTGTTTAAGCCTGTCATAACCATAGGTATAGACAAGCTCATCCGCAATATACATTTGGACGGCACAATGCCTGACATACAAACGCAGCGCACCCTCGATCACTTCCCAGTCGGACGGCAGTTTGCGCTGCATGATAATCTCATCGCCTTTTTCAACTGCCGGAAACCGAAGCTCTGTCAGCAAAACATTCGGATAAACCGTACCATTTACCGTGATATCCCACCCATCGTCCAACGTGATACACTCTGCTCCCTCAGACATCCCGCTTGTTATCATCCTGTCAACCTTGGATATCCAAAAGAGCATACTGGCCAGGGCAAAGAAAACCCATATGAATTTTAATATTCCTTTGAAAGAAACTCTTTTTTTCATAAAAAACCATGCCTTTCCCATAGCCCACTCAGTTGGACCGTCACCGCTCGCTCCGGTCAAATCCTGCGACATGACAAAACGCTGTAAATGATCGGCTTCATCCGTAAAAGCCCCCGGGGGACGACAGACCTCCGGGGGCTTTTCTTGTCACAAACAGTCCGCTGCGAACCGAACGACCGTTTGTCACTTGCCTCTTAGACAAAGATTATTTTGTCACCTTGATATTCTTGTTACCTTTGTTTTTGAATTTACCTGCGTAGGACTTCACCTGTTTCTTCGGAACCTTGATCGTGAGATTTTTCTTGGTTGACTTCAGTGCATTACTGCCCACTTTGGCGAGCTTTTTGGACTTGATCGTGATCGTCTTCAAAACCTTATCCCCATTAAACGCACTCTTGCCGATCTCTTTTAATCCCGTACCGATTGTCACAGTCGACAGTTTCGTGCAGGACGCAAATGCACTGTCACCAATCTTTTGCACGCTGTTCGGAATGGAAATGATCTTGAGCGCTTTGGCACCCTTGAACGCACCGGTTCCAATGGTCTTACACTTCGTTCCCTTAAACTTCACGGTAGTAAGTTTCGTACAGTTTGCAAATGCATTCGTGCCGATCGAAGTCACATTCTTGCCGATGGTAACGCTCTTTAATTTCGGAGCCTTCTCAAACGCCTTGTTGGCAACCGACGTCACTTTATACGAAACGCCTCCGACACTCACCGTATCAGGAATCGCCGCGCTGGTGATATTTTTCTTATCTGCCGGCGCCGTGTAAGCAACTTCCTTGCCCGCTGTCATCACCTTGTACTTCACACCGTCGCTGGAGGTAAAGGTCTCGCCCTTTCCGGGAGCCGGTGCCTGGCTGGATGGCGTCTCACTGGATGGCGTCTGACTCGAGTTTGTCTCACTGGATGGCGTCTCGCTCGGCTTCGTCTCGCTGTTGTCCGTCTTCACCGGAACAAGCGCGCTAATCGCACTGTTTAACGCTGTTGCCGCCGCCGCAATCTCTTCCGCCGTAGCATCCGGGCCAACTGCCTTTGCTGTCGCAAGCGCACTCTCCAGCCTCGCATAGCTGTCCGGCGTGTAGTCTGCTTTTGCCTTGGCTTCTGCCGCCGCAATCGCCGTATTCAGCGCCGTACGATCAGGTTTCCTTACCACATTGGCTAAGGCCTCGTTTAATGCAGCGGCTGCCGCTGCAATCAGCTCCTGGTCGTCTGTGACGTCAAGCGCTTTTGCCGTCTCTAAGGCAGCTTTTACCACCGCATAGCTTTCCGACGTGTAATCACTCTCATTCAGACTCTCTGCCGCTGCAATCGCCGTATTCAGTTCGGTCAAATCTGCCGCCTGACCCTTTACATTGATCACTTTGTAAGCCGTATAAGCCGTGCAGCCCGTCGTAGCTAGATCGCCTGTGGTGTACGCAACGGTAACGATTGCCGTTCCCTCACCCACAGCCGTCAATTTATTTAACCTATACTGCACTACATTCTCATCCGAAATGTAAATTGTCGGTTTTGTACCGATCGGTGCCTTTTCTGCCGTTACTGACAGACGCGTAGTATTTTTCCCGCTGGCCGGATCAACGATCAACGTATCTGCACACTCAATAGAAATCGGAAAACTGTTGTCCTGCTCTTTCATCAGGGCTTTTAACGGCACAAGCTTCTCATCCTCAGATGCCCGCAACAGATTATCCATCAGCTTCGTAAAGAGTGGGCCGCCCGCTTCACTGGTATGCACCGTATCCTTATAAATTCCCAGAGTATTTGTATTGTCCTTGCCCATCGCGCCGACCAACCCAAGCGTCGCACCGTCCAGATCAAGCATCGGAATGTTTTCTTCTTTTGCTACCTGCATCATGGCAAGTCGGTAGTCATCGAAGCGGTGATCCAGGACACCGTCATCATTCCATGCACCAATCACGATCGGCGTTACGAGTACAAGTGTTGCACCCCGCTCGGACACAGCCTTATTGTAATCGCTGATCTTCTTTTTAAAGTCATCCAGATTTAGATAACGATTTGGACGCGGCGGGTTCTCATCATTGTGTGCTGACTGTACGAACACATAATCGCCCGGATTGATATTAAGCAGCGCTTCATTCAGTCGTCCTTCCTCCAGAATCGACTTCAGTGAACGACCATCCCTCGCGTAATTGCGGAAAATTACCTTATCGGTTTCCATGAAATCATAACCGGTATCATTCTTCGTCGCAGTACTCTCATCCAACTCCCCGAACAATGTATAAAGATACTGTGCCCAAGACCTTCTATATCCCGCTGTATAATAAGACTGCACAGTAGAATCACCAAGAATGTGCACCGTCGGTTTCTCTGCGTTGGCACATCTGCTGTCAATCTCACTGACTGTCACACTCTTTACATAGACATCTACAGGTTGTGCAGGCGCACCGTCAGCTACATTAAGATAAATTATCGCCGACGTACCGTCAACTTTTTTGTCATTCCGCTCAAAACGCAGATTCAACTGTCCGTCCGTAACTGCAATATCAAAGCCTTTTGTCACGGTTTGCCCTGCCGGCACAGGAGTATCAACAATCTCTTCCGTTTCATGATCGCCATACGAATACCTTATCAATTCCTCCGTTTTCACCATAACATTCATCTCCGCAGATTCCGGATTTGTAAAAGTCACGTTTACATGATAGTTGCCGTTCGGAAGATCAGCTGCAAAAGCCGCCGTATTCTCATAAGTAATCTTATCCTCGACACGCCCGCCGCTCGGAAGCTCTGTCCAAACCTGACCGCTGACGGCAAGATAATCTTCGCCGGATGCAGAAGTGTTGATATAATCGATACCCGGTACCTGTGTCAATTCTCTCCTGATATACGCCTTTTTGTCCGCATTATCATAATCATCATGATAATCTTTCCAGCCCTCCGCCTCATTCGGATAGCTGTAGTTTATAAAACCATAACCGGTCTCGGCATCATAAGCCTTTGCCGTATCTGTGCCGAACATATATCTCTGCCCGGACACGGTCAATTCAAACGAAGCCGTCACACCGGATGTCGCCCCCGTCGCAGTGATCGTTGCTGTACCATTTTTCTTCGCCGTTACGGATAATTTTCCGGCACTGACAGCAACAGAAGCAATTTCCTCATCAGAAGAAGTATATACAATCTCCTCATTGGCTTCTGCGGGCACAAGATTTACGGTAGGCTCAATCGTATCCCCTGCTCCCGCTTTTATCGCCGACGCCCCAAATGTAATTGCTGTTGCCGGCGTCAGGACTGGAAGCTCTGCAACCGCTGTGCTTAAAATATTTTTAGCGTAAGCATAATCCTGCGCATTGAAAAATCCCGCATCCTGCTCTAAAATATCTGCCACGGCATTAGCAAGCGTAAACTTCTCACCTGCCAACAGACCAGAGTTTAAACCTGCCGATTTTTCACGGTAAGTGTTCAGCGCCGTCACGGCGTCAGCAGCGCCTGTCGTATCCTCGGCAGCCGCATAATAAATAGCATAGTTATCCAGATATGTCGTCCAGAGAAGTGACAAATCATTTGTCGTTCCGTTATCCTGTTTTCCTCTCATCAACAAGAACTTCATCGTCTTAATGCTTGCCTTTGTAGCGGTAATCGGGATATCTTTTACAACCTTGCCCTCTATGCTGGCATCATCTCTTGGCAAAATGAACAAATCCGCTGTACCCTTTTTAAAATGAAATGCTATTTTAACATTATACCATGCATCTGAGGGCAGTCCCAAATCAACGGCACGGGAATCCTTGTACTCGTGGAAACCGGTACCCGTCAGATAACTGGTATCGTTCGGATAATTCCCCACTACATAGCCGATATGGCCTTCCGTATCATTGATCTTCGCTGATTTTAATGATAAAACGCGCTCATTGGCAGCAGCGCTGTAAAACTCAAGCTCCGTGCAATTTCTTCTATCCGGTATGCCCGGATACCACTCAAATTCTACCAGCTCGACAGCTGCATCCACAGCATCTGCATCCGCAAAATCTTTTTGCAGTCCTCGGTTGCCAGACTGGCTTCCTGTCTCCATCTTCAACAGACGGTTGCCTTCCAGATCCATCATAGCGGATAAATACGTTTCGGGATTACCGCCAGTTGTGCCGGTCACACCCCATGCTGCTTTTTTCAGTTCTTCCTCTTCAAACGTAGTTTCAATGAGAGTCTCAGCCTGTTTCTTCAATCCGTCCGCCGCAGTATTTAATGCGGCAAGCTTTGCGTCACACTGCTCCGCTGAAACGGCAGGATCCGCCAGGCATTTGTCGGCTTCCGTCAACGCTGCCTGCAGGGCTGCTGCACTCTCAATTGAATATACGCTTCCGTCATACAGTTGGGTGCGGTACTTATTCACCGCCACTGTCAGCGCTTCAATTCCAACCGGATTGTATGCCGGCACCTCGATCTCAGCAGAGGCCGGACCTTCTCCTTTCGCGCCTACCGCCTTTACAAAGTAAATATAATCGCCATCTACAGGAGCTGGGAACGTAGCAAACAGTTGAGGCTGCGTCATATCCGCAGACAGCAACGCCGTCTGTGTATATACCTTCTCCTCCACATCCGTTCCCTTGGCTTTCCGGTAAATATCAAAAGCCCCTATCAGCTGATTCGGATCATAGATCGTACTTTCCGGCAAATTCCACTGAAGGGAAATAAAGCCGCTTCCCTGTTTTTTGACCCGCAGATTACTTACAGTTGCCGTTGGCGCCGAGGTATTGACCGGAACATCCTTTACATGACCGGAAATGCTAAGCCCCGGCAGATCTTTGATATCCGCCGCCACGATTTGCGCAGCCACAATACCGCCAAGACGGTTTAAATGCGTGCCGTCCACGGTCAAATTCACCCCAGTACCATAGCCGTTCCATTTCCCAAGCAAATCTACATAATGCAGGTTATTTTCCGTAGCGACTTCTTTCATCGCCTTGACATATTCCGCAGCAGATTTCGTACCTGAGCTGATAATCACGTCGAGTCCAAATGTTTCTAACACATCCACAAAATACTGCAGTTTTTCCTTGAACTCCGCTCCTGTACTCTTTCTACGACCTTCTGCATTGTCGTTAATGCCTCCCTCGATAATTACGGTATCACCCGGATGGCTGGTCATCAGAAAATCATTCAGATATCCTTCGTAGATCCAGCTCTTTATCGAACTTCCGGCAACTGCTTTGTTGACCAGAACAACGCTATCATCCACAAACCTGCCCATCGAGAACTCTTCCCCCCATCCGGTACGCTCCGGAATTGGTGTCCACACTTGCCCGTCCTCCGGCGGATATTTTGCCAAGGTCGAATCACCGATAAAACGTAAGGTAGGTTCCGCCGATGGCTCTGTAATCTGTTCCACCCTTGTTATCTGCACTTCTTTGATATAAGTTTTGCCTGACACTTCCGCATCTGTCAGAGAAGTAGCAAACTCAATTGTCAACTGACCGTCCACAACCGCAGTTTTTACTTCAGATACCTTCTCCTCTCCTGGCTCCGTGTAGATCCACGAAGTCTCAGACGGCATCGTATAACCGGTCGAAAAACTCTCCGTGCTCCAACGCACGGAATACATATTGCCTTCTACATAGGCACCGTTTACCGCCTTTTCTTTACCGTCTGTCCCCTGGATAATTGTAACATCATAAATTCCCGCCGGAACATCCACGAGAAAAGTAGGATATTCCCATGTATGTGCCGTACTGTCCATATAATTGGTCCCGGACACAAAATCTCTGCCACTGGCCAGCTTTACATTTTCCGTCTTTTGCCAGCCAAAACCCGTACTCTCGCTGTATGCGGTAAATGATTTGATTTGTCCCGCCGTGCCAAATTTATACGTTCTTGTTTCCCCAATCGGGAAAATATCCGTACCAGCATCCGTATAATCCGCCGCTTTCTGCAGGCTCTCTGTCTCCACTGCCACTTCACCGTCTCCTGCCGCATTCTCCGGCATACTGGCAGCTTTTACATACATGGAACCAGACAAAATTGTCTCCATTAACATTGCTGTTGTCAGAACCACTGCACCTATACGCCGACACCTTTTGCCGGCTATTTGCAGGGAGCCATTTCCTTTTTTCATCCTAAACCTCCTTTTCCTGATCTCGATCTAATAGCACTGTACCCCGGAAGCCATAGACCTCCGGGGCACTGCTGCCGTTTTGCAGATTTCTGCCGCGTAGCTGCCTTCTTCACAGACTACATCACGTAAACACTATTTTGTTACTTTTATGTTCTTATTACCTGCTTTCTTAAGCTTGCTTGAATAAGCTTTCACCTGTTTTGCCGGAACCTTGATCTTAAGTTTCTTATTGGTTCCTTTCAAAGCATTCTTGCCTACTGTCTTAAGTTTCGCAGACTTAATCGTCATTTGGGTAAGAGCCTTGTCATTGCTGAATGCACTCTTACCGATCGATGTCAGGCCTTTTCCGATAGTTACCTGTTTTAATTTTAAACAACCTGCAAATGCATTATCACTGATCTTTGTAACACTGTCTGGAATCGTAATCTTCCCAAGAACCTTATCGCCTTTAAATGCGTTTGCCCCAATCGTCTTACACTTGCTGCCTTTCTTAAACGTTACCGTCTTAAGTTTGGTACAGCCTGCAAATGCATTCTTGCCGATGTTCTTGACATTCTTGCCGATCGTAACTTTTGTTATCTTAGTGTTCTTGTTAAACGCATTGTTCGCAATAGACGTTACATTGTATTTGATTCCGCCCGCTTCTACTGTATCCGGAATTGATACCGTAGCACTGTTCTTATTCTTTGGAGCCTTATACTCGACTTCCTTACCCTGTGCAGTTACGGTATACTTTGCACCGTCCTTACCGGTAACAGGCTTACCTTTTGCAGGACCTGCCGGCGTTTCGCTGTTTACAGTTCCGCCCTGGCTACTGCCTGGCTGGCTGTCGCCTGTGGTTCCGCCCTGGCTGCTGCCTGGCTGGCTGTCGCCTGTGGTTCCACCCTGGCTGCTGCCTGGCTGGCTGTCGCCTGTGGTTCCGCCCTGGCTGCTGCCTGGCTGGCTATCACCTGTGGTTCCACCCTGGCTGTCGCCTGTCTGGCTGTCATCCCCAGTAATTGATTTGAGGTTCTTGATTGCTTCATTAATAGCTGCAACACAAGCCTCTATATCCTGCGGCGTAGCGCCCTTATCCTGCAGTAATTCTTCTGCCAGAGCTATAGCGTCTGCCAAAACATTGTAACTTTCTTCCGTGTAAAGAGTCGGATCAATTTCGACAGCCTTGCCGTAAGCCTCCTCCAGTGCGCTCTTATCCACACTGCTAACCAGACCGTCAATTGCTTCAACTAATGCTTCATATGCTTCATCTGCGTCTCTCTGCCCCGGATCCGCGTCTTCTGCCAAAAGTGCCTGTGCGGCTGCAAGCGCATCACTAAATTTCTTCCAGCTCTCTGCCGTAAAGTTTGCTTCCTGATAATCTTTTACTTCATCTACTTTTGCAGACAGCTTCGTTAAAATAGCTTTTCTCTGTAAACCTTCTGCTGCGGCAGAAAGTTCATCAATCACTGCTACAACTTCCGCTTTCTTCTCTTCTTCATGTCCTACCAGCGCCTGTGCTCTTTCCAGAATCTCTGCAACTGGTTCAAGAGATGCTGCGGTAAAATCATCCACTGTGCAGGCTTTCAATTCATTCATGGTTTCCTGCAGCGCTTTTGCATATGACATATGTGCCATCTCAAGTCCGTTCAATCTTGCGGTAACGCCCGTCGGTCTTGCCGGATCGAAACAGGTAATAGAGAACACGCCCTTGCCACTGCCTGCTGCTGCCTCCGGTACATACACACGATATATCGCATTTGCTGCCAAGTACTGTCCGCCACCAGAGCCTGCCTGCGTATAAATCGTCTTTCCGTCTTCGTCTACGCGCTGCGGTGTGATGGCACCGCGGGAAGCTGCCTTAACACCGGCCTCATTATTGTTGTATGCCGCTTTACCATCATTAAAATAGAAATCAACAGTATGGTTGGAAATTTTATCTCCGGTATAAACATAGACATACCAGTAACCTTCCGCCACATCAGCCATAAAGGTATACGGATCACCGTTTTCTCCATAAATATAATCCCTGAAATATGCACCACCGGATGTCGTGTTCATCGCCTTGGTAGGCTCTTTCAATCCAAAATGGCTGCGATTGTCATCACCGTTGTCCGCATAAAGCGTGTCACCCGTTACCAATGTACACAATTTTCCGTTTAATGGGAAACCATGCGTATCCATTGTCAGTGTATTTGCTGTCGCAATCTGCGGATCACTTTCTGACTTATCTTCAGCTACATCTTTTGCCGGTCCAAAGTCAATCGCGTAAGCAGTAACCGGCTCTGTCTCGGCCAGATTGCCCCATGCGTCCAGAAGATTATTATAAATAATTGTCATGTACTGTCTGGTCTTTGTCTCGACTACCTTAACCGCTTCAACGGCTTCAACATATGCGTTCTTTAACGCATTCCAGCTAGAAACCGTATATGCGTCTTCTTTTACCGTTCCTTCACCGAGAGTCATATCGCCAGTGACACCATCACCGATCTCTGCAATCAATGCATTTAACTCCGCCGGGTCATAGTCTTCTACTTTTACTGCTTCACCAGGACTCGCTGTTCCCTCACCGTCAGATACGATAGAAACACCGTCTAACCAGAGATCCAGCACTGTTACTACTCCCTGCATCTGCTCAGTAATAACCAGCTTATCCTGCACAGCCTTATAAGCTTCCACTGCTTTTTTCAGACCGTCTACCGATACATAATACTCTGGCGTAGCAAGCTTTTCTTCTGCTACCAGACAAAGAACGTCGCCGTCTGTGGGATCCAACAATTTCATATAGCGGACATCTTTTGCTGCGGCATCTGCTGCCTGCATTGCACGAACAAGCTCTACCGTAAAGTCTTTTGCACTGTGACTCTTCTCTTCCACCTTTGTGATCTCTGTTTTCAATGTTTCAGCAGCTTTCTCATAAGCTTTCCATTTAGCAGCCTCAGCATCAACGACCTTCGGAACAATTGTGTTGACTGTAATGGCACTGATAAACGAGAAGTTTTTGGGTGATTTCCCTGCTTTCACCACAATCTGTCCCGGTTTTTTCAATGTGACATTAGCTGCAACACCGTATTCTGCAACAGACAACGATTGTCCTTTTGTAAAGCCCGGTTTACCAAGCGATACATCATTGATGAAAAATTCATTGTCACCATAATTATCATTATCATGGTTTGCGCCATATACATTTACCTGATATGTACCTTTCGGCAAATCAATCTTAAATTCCAGTTCTGAGCCACTAAGTCTCACAGCATCACTTACGGCATGCTGCAACAACAAGTCATATGGCTCACTGCCGTCCGCAATAGGAGTTGCCCATACGCGGTTTACATCCGTTATTCCAAAATCCCTGCTGAAGCCATAGCCAGCCTTCTCACTGTACACTTCAGTGGTAATATTCTTAAACGGTGCATCGGTCTCCTGTTTGTTCGTACCAAAATCAAACAGATAGTCTTCCATTGGTTTTAAGCTAGCAGTAACACCCGGCAATACACTGACCTTCTCTACCACAATCGAGCTGTCGACTGCTTTTACATCCGATGTAATCTCTATCTCTTCTTCTGGTGACGCATCACTCTTTATGCTACTTGCAACCGTTGCAGCTGCTACATCGCCCGGCTCCTGATCTTTCTTACGGTTCGGAAGCCATACATACTCCCAATCCGTATCAGCCGCATAGTAATAATCCGTGTATGCCGGCTGGTTGTAGGAAGAGTTCTGAGACGCAATGCCTACACGATACTGAAGATTCTGCATTAAAGTATAGTTCTTGTGCTCAAAGTTCTCTGTGTTCATGTAAATTCTTAAAGAAGTGCTGTCATATGCACGAACGAGCAACTCTTCTCTGGTATCACCGAAGAGATCCGCTACCAGACACGGATTACCTTTCGTCCAGTTATTGGTTGTGTAGCCGTCGCCTCTCATAAAGGTGGTATCCTTGCCATCTTTATTTCCGGTAATGGAAACAGGCTGTACCTTTTCTGTCGCAGTTCCCGCAACAAACTGAGTACTCATATCAACATCCCACTTGATGTTCATATTGGTTCCCATACCGATCAGGGATACATTATTGCCCTTGGCATCCTTGCCTGTACTGATCTCAATACCTCTGACATCCGGCAGGTTGTCGCCGATCATCAGACGTCCGAAATCGGTGTCACCCGGCACACTAAAGATAGCCGTATTAGTCTCACAGTCGCGGAGCGCCCAGTTATATGCTGCACCAGTACCGCCCTCGAAGCAGGAAGCTATTTCCAATCCCGGTCTGTCTGGATCCACATCCGTGATATGGATACAGTCACCGTGTCCGTATTTATTCACGGTCTTGGACTTCGGATTGTATGCTTTTCCTGAGCTGTAAAGATACAGATCATTCTTTGTCATGTCGTAGGATACGATAGCGCCGCCGTTGATGATATCCTGGCGTCCATCACCGTCCACGTCAGCGACTGCGATATAGTGATTACCCTGTCCTGCCAGCGTGCCGGTCACCGGATCCACGCCGTCTGCACCGTGATAATCATTGAATGGATTCTTCATTAAGGAAAATCCGGAATCAATGCCGCCCACCAATTTGAGCTTTTTGTTTTCCACGTTGTACGCCGCCATCGTCGTTCTGCTGTAATAGCCACGGCCCATCACACAGCTTGGATGTACGCCATCAAGGTAAGCTACCACTACATTAAAGCGGTCAACACGGTTGCCCGGCTCCATGAAATCAAGTGCATAATCACACCAGAGCATACCGTCGTCAATGCGGTCATAATACCAGTCCTGTGTATCCAACTCTGCGCCATTTGAGCAGTCGAAGAGTGAGATATATTCCGGTCCGGTAATCACATAACCCTCGAATGTGTTCAAGTTATGTTTTCTCATACGGAACTGATAATGTTTCAGGAAATAATCAGCCAGCAGCGTTGCTTCCGCCTCTGTGTAGCCTTTGCCTGTCATATCTTTATCGACAGACGCAAGGTCATAACCACCAAAATAATCCTTAACATCCTGCACACGAACGGTCTTTAAATTTGCCACCGGTGCGCCTGCGCCTGGATATCTGACATTGCCCTCTTCATCGCGCAGAGCAACATTAACCAGTTTATCCGTAGCCGGATTGTAATCCGGGATGTACTTCTTAACCTCCGCAACGACTTTCTCGTCGCTCATGCTACTTCCCAGCGTCTTTAAGTCAATGGAGCTGTTGCTGTCGTCTCCGACATAAAACTTCGCGTCTCTCCATCTGGTGTCTACAGAGAACATTTCCACGAGATTATTGCTCCAACCGCCCTCACAGTCGATAACACTCTTTACAATATCTTCCGGATAATTATCCCATTTGCCCCAATGCTGAAAATATTCAATCATATAATCGCGATAATCAGCCGCAGACATCACATAATTGCTTTCATCCGTTGCGCCTTCTGCTATTGCACTGGCTGTGTTTGTCACATATTTCTCGGATTTGACTGTGCCGTCAGAATTATATGTAATCATCTTGGAACCGGGAGCGGTTTTAACCATCAACTCCGCCTTGTTGTCCCCGTCAAAATCAAATACGCCAAATTCCGTATAATGCGCACCTGCGCGGATATTCACGCCAAGATCCAGTCTCCATAGCAGCGTGCCGTCCAACTTGTAGCAGTCGATATAGGCATTTCCGGTATATCCTACCTGCGAAACATCTTTTGACTGGCTCGGATCCCATTTTACAAAGTATTCATATTCACCGTCGCCGTCTACATCCGCCACTTCACAGTCGTTTGCGCTGTATGTGATCACATATTTAGACGCATCTCCGGCATCACCGCCGAAATCAGCATCATTACCATAGTTATCTGTTCTTGAATTAACGCTGGTAATTCTCTCTATGCCATATACCTCTGCAATCGTTGTATCAGCAGGTTTTTGTAACGGAATATCCTTTATGGCCACATTCTTGTTGGCTGTATCCTTCGCGAACACTTCATATGAGGTACACGCCTGATCAGTGATCTCTTTTCCCTCAGCATCCACTGGGACAAGTTTATATGTAACGCCATCCAAAGTTTTCTGCGCCGTATCAAGATAATTGGTGCTGTCCGTTACCGTAGCAAGCTTATCTTCACCGCGGTATACATTGAAGTTTACGCCGGTCAGTCCTGTTTCACCGTATCCTGTCACTTCATCTGCAAAAAGTCTCCAATTCAAGTATACACCCGCATCTGTCAGCGTAGCCGTCATACCACGGTCAAGTTTCTCCATCTGCGCTATATACTCAACGGCTGTCGGTGAAACTGCTGTCTCCTTAGATTTTGCGCCAACTCCTTTGTTAGTAACCGGTGCCACCTTAAAATAAAGGTTGCGGAACGTAGACTTATGTACGACAAACTCAGTTGTGGTTCCTTGAACCGTCACTACAGGAGCAGGAGTTTCCCCCATCTCTGTGAATTTCGGAATTGTCGTTCCTTCGCTGTTTAACTGTAAGAACTCCGTCGTCTTTAAGTTCTTGTCTGCCCAGTAAACATTATAGCCCACTAGCGTTTCAGTTGCATCATCCGGCTGGAATGCATCCCACTTCAGTGTAATCGTATCCGCCGTTACGTTGGTTACTTTCAGCCTTTCCACAAACTTCACTTCCTGAAGTTTGTCTATGGCCGTCTGCATGTTTGTTACCGTCTGCTGATATTCGTCGGCATTTTTGAGTGCCAAATCAGCTGCATCCAGGGCCGCCGTTATTTCCGACTTCCAGCTCGTGCCCAATGATGCACCAAATACATTTGTAAGACCTGCATCACCAAAAGTTTCCACAAGCATTGCAGCCGTCAAAACCGCAGCGCCTACTCGGCGCATACCCGTTCTGCGTTTACCACGTTGTCTGTTCATTCGTGATATCCCCCTTTTCTTTTTTTATGAAGACCCCGAGCAGATCTCGGAATCCCGTCACTTTTCCATAATGAAAAAGCTACCTATGCTTATAATACTCTTCATTTCTGTAAAAAGCAAGTACTTTTTATAGGACGTTTGCTCTATTTCCAATAATTGACAGGTTGCTCCAAGCAGTAAAAAACAGGCACTCTTCCCCCTATTAATGAAAACGATGCCTATTCTAAATTTACCTTATTATCCTTTTCGTATAATGGACCAATTTAAAAATGCTTCCTTGTTATATGTTCCAACAAATCTTTTTTCGCCAAACATGAAAAACCCTCCGCATCAAATCGGAGGGCCTTTCGAGGAGTTTAGTTATGAAAATGTTAATCTATATAAAAGGAAATTACCGAAAAGCAGAAAGGATAACTGCTTTCGATATTGTTAGTATATGGAATAAGTATGTCCAATTTGTGTCAACTTTACTAAGAATATATAAAATACAAAGCGATTTTTATTTAGATATTTTTAATGATTATAAAGAAGACGGCTGCAAAGGTCTAAGATTTCCTCGCTCTCCAAACTATTTTGAAACACCACCGTTCCTTTATGGCCGGGGGTATTACAGAGCCCTTCCGCCAGCAGGCGCCGTCTCGTCTCCCGGGCCGTACCGGCGCCGCCGTCAAAAAGCGGCGTCTGCTCTCCTACCACTTTTTGGATTGCCTCCCGCACAAAAGGGTAATGTGTACACCCCAGGACCACGGCATCGATCTTGACCCTGGAAAAAGAGGTAAACAGAGACCGAAGAAACGCTTCAATCCGCTCCCCCTGTGTCTCCCCGCGCTCGACGAATTCGACCAACCCCGGACAGGGAAGCGGGTAGACCGCCGCCTGCTCTTCGTATTGGGACAACAGCAGATGAAACTTCTCCTCCCGCAGGGTCATGGGCGTTGCCATTACGACGACTCTCGGATGTTTGCCGACGGCTACCGCGGGCTTTAGGGCCGGCTCAATGCCAATCACAGGGAAATTCTTATAGCGCATGCGAAGTTCGTCGACCGCGGCGCTGGTAGCCGTATTACACGCCACGACAAGCGCCTTCACCCCCTGTTTGAGCAAATGCTCCGCGTCCAGGCAGGTAAGCTTTCTAACCGTCTCCACATCCTTAATTCCGTAAGGCGCGTTGCGGGAATCTCCGTAAAATATATAGTTTTCATTCGGCATCAGCGTCACCAGTTCCCGCAGAACGCTGATTCCGCCAACGCCGGAATCAAATACCCCGATTGGCCGCTGCTCCCTCTCCATGTTTTTTACCATTCCTCATCCTTTTTTCCTTATTTTAAAGAATATACCTAACCGCGTCCATCGTCAATATGTAACGCTTACATTACTTTTCGCGCCTACCTAAAGCAACAATACGTGCAAAAAAAATATAAAAACTATTTTCTTATCGAGATATTCGTAGTATAATGATGGATGGAAGTTTTTCTCCTTACATTATTATAATAAAAATGAAAGAAAAGAAACATCCCGATCGAACAAGATAGAAATGAGGATTGCTATGAGACACAGAGGGCTTTTTGAAGATTATAAATATTGTGAAATTTGCAGACGGCCGCTCGCGCTTGACTACGAAGGTACGCTCTGTCAACTCTGCGAAGAACAGGCTCTGTTTATGCGCGTCAAGGAGTTTATCCGTGAAAATGACGTCACAGAGTATGATGTGGTCGAAGAATTTCACATTCCGCTTTCCCGCGTCAAACATTGGATACGGGAAGGCCGCATTGAATACAAAGACAAAGAACTAAATAAACGCATCTCCTACAACTGCCAGGGGTGCGGGGCTCAGATTTCATTTGGCACGCTCTGCGCCAAATGTCTCAAACAGAGCAACATGGAGGTTCATGCCGCCGCCATGCTTACGTCAAACGCACAGACACGCATGCGTTTTCTGGACAACGTGGACGGCGACCAATAATCATTTTACGATACCTCTCGGATAGCGCGCCGCAATAGCCTCGACCATATCCTGATCGGGCTCGAACTCGTAGCGGATGAGCCCTTTCTCTTTTTTGATGATCAGCTCATAGACTTTTGCCCCGGGAATCCCGCTGCCAATGTTGCGGTATGGGATACTCTTATCGTTCTCATACTTGTACACGCTCCGGTCTCCCTTGGGCGCGATCGCGACGACGCTCTCCTCCATCGTCGCCCACACGATGTTTTTGCGTCTGCGTTTGTCCTTGATACGGGCAATGCGGATATCACCGTCAAAGTAGACATATTCAAACTCAATATCCGTGCGGTAATTCCACCAAAACCAGACAAAACCAAACAGCATCGTCGGCAGAATGAACAGCGGAAATACAAAAATGGCAAAAAACAAGTTGAGACAGGTCAACAAAAACCAAACGAGCACCATTATCTTTTTGAACACCGTTCTCTGCTGCGGCACAATCACTAATTTTTCATGCATGTATCTTATGTCCTTTCTAAAATTTGTGAGCTCTGCTGCACCCAGCCCGTTTCAACCGCTCTCTGCTGCGTGCCTGTGCTCTCCCTGTCATTTTATCATTTGAAACACAAGAAAAAAAGCCTTTTCTACAAAAAGTCTTTTTTCATAAAAATCTCGTTTCATTTTCATATTTGTAGGTTTCTTTTACGCATTTTGGCTTGACAATTTATTCCTTTTCGTTTATAATGTTTTTCTGTGAGATGCCCAGTTAGCTCAGTTGGTAGAGCAGAGGACTGAAAATCCTCGTGTCTCTGGTTCGATTCCGGAACTGGGCACTCCGCGGGTGTAGTTCAATGGTAGAACACCAGCCTTCCAAGCTGGATACGTGGGTTCGATTCCCATCACCCGCTCTCCTAGAAAGGAACTTCTATGCCAAAGAAGTTCCTTTGTTTTTATGCACAGCCCCCGTGCAGCGGAACCATGCCGCTATGCGGCGCACGGGGCGCGCGACGAGCAGGGGAAGACGGCTCTTCCCTACTCGATTTTTCCTTTCACACGGAGGGTCCATGGAACCAAAAACGAACTTTAAGGCGCTTTCAACCAAAGCCAAATTACAATATATCTGGGATTATTACAAACTTCCGTTTATCATTATCGGGACTATCGCAGTCGTGATCGGTTCTGTCGCGATGCAGATCAGCAGCTATGAACCCCCTCTGTTTAATGTCATTATGTTTAACTGCAATCACGCCGTCGACACCACCGCCATCGGTTTCTATGATTTTTTGGATGAGGAGGGAATCGAACATACCGACGCCGCGATCGCCCTGACATCCACTTTGAATTTTACAGAAAACGCTTCCACTACGATGTATGACCGCCAGACATTGACAACGCTTTTATACGCGGGCGGACAGGATATTTTGATGGGTACCGGAGACGTCTATATGGCCTATGTGGAGCAAAACGTTTTGATGGATCTTCGGGACGCGCTGTCAGCAGAAACGTTACAAAAATACGAGGACAGCCTAATCTACAGCACGGTCGAGGAAACGGGGGAGACCTACCCCTGTGCCGTCGAATTGAACGGCAATTCCTGGCTGAAAAAGTATGATTACTATGACAACTGCTATTTTGGGATTCCCTACGGAGCCGGCAATTTGGAACTCGCCAAACAGTTTGCCGAGTACCTGCTGGCGAAATAACTCGCGCAAAAGATGACCGCGCAGAAATGAGGTTCATGTATGAAATGTCCGGTTTGCGGCAATGAAGGAACAAAAGTATTCGATGCTCTTCTTTTAAACAAATATAAGGTGGATTATTTCGCCTGTGACGTCTGTGCCTGTGTCTTTACGGAAACGCCTTACTGGATCGAAGAATCCTACGAAGATTCCATCACCGCCATTGACACCGGCATTATGAACCGCAATATCTCTTTTGCGATGGATACCAACTATATCCTGCACCATTATTTTGGCACTTCCGGGAAGTTTATCGACTACGCGGGCGGCTACGGCATCTTTACGCGCCTGATGCGCGATCTGGGCTATGATTTCTACTGGTCCGACAAGTATTCTCCCAACCTGCTCGCGCACGGCTACGAAGCCGACTCTCTCAAAGAAAAAGTAGAGCTGGTCACTTCGTTTGAAGCTTTTGAGCATTTCGCCAACCCGATGGAAGAGATCAGGGGACTATGCTCATACGGAAATAATATTCTGTTCTCGACGCTGATCTACGACACAGAGCGCGGCATCAAACCCAAAGACTGGTGGTACTATGTCTTTGAGACAGGTCAGCATATCACATTCTACAGTGAAATCACCCTCAAATACATCGCTTCCGAGCTTGGGTTCCACTACGTCAAAATTAGTCCCGAGCTGCATCTGTTTACTCAAAAAAACATCAGCAGCCGCAAGCTGCAAAAGTTAAACCGGCCATGGGGCAGACTGCAAAAGCTGCTGTTGTTTTACCGCAACCGCCGCCATGGCAAGTCCGAAGAGGACATGTATACCCAAAAAGCAAAACGTTTTTGATAGCCCCTCAGCCGTTCATCAAATTTAGGAGTATCCTGGCTGTAAACATACCGTTTTCCACGGAAAAATCCGCCTCCCCATGATAGAACGACAAAATCTTCATCACGCCGGAGCTTCCTGCCTTGTCCCCTATGCCATGTTCCGGCATACCGTCTTTCATTTTGAGATTCGACGCACAGGTATTCCTGCACAGAATGACAAGTTTTTTCCCTTTTTGAATGAGAGAAAGATAAATCTGCGGCATGTCCAGATTTGACTCGATACAGCCGCGAATGGCATTTTCAAAAGTACAGACAAGCACGGCGGCAAGGTCGATTTCCCGCACCGCAAGATCTGCCGCCATTTTCACATACATGTCTACCTGAATATTTTCTCTTTCCGCCAGACTCTTATAGACATACAGGAGGCGGTTCATTGTCTCATTTTCACAGAAGCGTTTCCCGCCATTCTCCGCACACTCTCCATCCTCTTTCGACTGATTGATCAGTTCTAACTGATGCCGTATGAGCTGTCCGTTCATCTCGATCAGCTCATGCTCCGTGCGGTAACGTTTTTCCCTTCCCCGATGCAGGTACAGATGAAAGACCATATACTGAATCAGCCCTGTCATAAACAAAAGGATTGCCACCCGTCCGATATGCAGCATAGAAAAATCATGGCTTCCGGGCCAGAATGCCACCATAGAAGCGATCAGAACGGACAGCAGCAGCGTAACGGCGCTGAACCAATCCAGCTCCTCCCGCAGATCATCCGTGCCATCCAGAAATTTATTTCTGATTTTTGAGGCAAGCAGGAACACGATGACTGCCATCAGTACAATCCGTATCACAATATCCGCGACGATGCTTCCTCCAAACCACAGCCTTGACAGATCAATGCCCAGGAAAACAGTTACGGAAAGCAGATAGAATCCCAGCGTCAGCTTATACAGCGACAGATACAGGTTGTCCCTGCCAATCCAGATACAAAAAATTCCCACCACAGGAATGGACAATAGCCCTGCAAAGCGGACAAAACTATCCTTATCCATCAAATACCAGCAGCTATAACCTGTCGTGGCAAGCAGCCAGAACAGAATACAGCTGACCGCCATTTTTCTCCGAAACGCCGCCGGATGCTCCAGCAGCATAAAAACTGCAATCATCAGCCCGGCGCCCAGGCCGTTGCGCAGAAAAGAAACCCAAAATGAACCTCCCAGCATCTTCTTCCCTCTCCTTCCTCTTGCGATTCACATGCCATAGCTCTTTATCCCAAACAATTGCCAAACACCACTCTGCAGGTAAAGATACCGCTCTCAGCCGAAAAATCGACATTGCCCGCATATTTCCTGGCAATGCGCAGTATGCTTTCCACTCCCACGCTGTCGCGGCTTTTATTCTTTGGTATACCGTTTTCAAAAAGAATATTCGATGTACAGGTGTTTTTGCAGACACAGGTATACTTTTTCTCTCTTTGTCGGACTGAAATCTCAATGCGCCGTTTCCCCTCCGCCTGCATACATCCGCTTATGGCATTTTCCAGGATATTGGCAAGAATAGACACAAAATCAACGTCGGATATACCGGAGGTATCCCAGAGACGGATATCCGTTTTTATCTCTATTTCTTTTTTCTCCGCTTTTGCCAGGTAAACGGACAGGACGTGATTCACCGCATGGTTGGCACAGAACGTTCTGGCATATTTTTCCGTCTCTTCTTTATCATAATTTTGCAGGTAGTCTAAAATCCCCTGATAATCCCTGTTTTTGGCAAACTCCACCACCACAATGATGTGATGCCTGAAATCATGCCTCGTCTGCCTTGCATTCCGCTCTATTTCGTCATAAGAATCAATCTGCGCAAGAAGCAGTTTCTCATGAAGCTGCATCTGCTTTAGCTGCCATTCATCGTTCAGCCGCCCCATAAAGCGGAATAATACCACATAGACGCTCACCACAAAGATATAGACAGATATCAACATATAAAAATAAAAGGCACTGTGGCTATGCTGCTTCTCATTGCTAAACACCAAAAGAGTCACCATATAAAATGTCAGGAGAGATAATACGGTAATACTGCGGTCTCCATGTCTGATCTCATGGTACAACAGAAAGAAACGCTTTTTAAAAAAGAAATGATACAATAGCAGAAAAAACAGGTTTAATCCGATGCGAAGCAGCCAGATCGCTCCCTCCCCCGCTCCGGCAAAAGCGTCCGTGAAAAGGGAGATCACACTGTGGATAAATGTCCAGAGACAATAATAGGCAGATAGCAGGAAAACAGACTTGGAAGGACTGATCGAGACGCCAAAGATATAGGCTGCCCCGTATATGACGGTCGCAAGGCTGTAACCTGCATAAGAGAACATACCGCCCAAAATGCCGATATACCCCATCCCCATGCCCAATATTTGAACAAGAACGCCTGTCGCAGCCAAAATGATTACCGTCTTCTTCCTGTTATATTTCGGCTCCAGCGTAATGTTTGCTAACCACACCACATGAAATATATTGATAATCACACTGGTAATCAATGCACTGCTCATCTCTTCGGTCATCTATCCTCTTCCTCTCCGCAGTAATAAAAGATGTTGCAATATGACTACCCCGATCTCTCTCCTATCCTTATCTTTCGCATACTGCCTGGTCTTTTGCTTTTTATTGTATCAAAAAAAGACGGCCTGTTTTCTGTTTTGGTATGATTTGCAGTTTTTTTGGTATACTTTAGTTCATTATCCATTCATCCTTTCACCACACCGACCGTCTTTAATTTCCTCACCGGCGTCACGATATCCTTCTGCTGCGCCATGACCTGGTCGATATCCTTGTAGGCAAACCGGCACTCCTCTGCCACATCATTTTTCTTTCTTTTGCCGAGCACGACGCCCTGCTCTTTTAAATCCACCATGACTTTTTCTGTGCTAAACGCCTGCATCGCCCCCGTCCTCGAATAGCTCCTGCCCGCGCCGTGCGAGGAAGTACAGAACGATTCGCTGTTTCCTTTGCCCTCGACCACATAGCTGTAAGAGCCCATAGCGCCCGGTATCACGGCCAGCTCACCCTGACGCACTCTGGTCGCGCCCTTGCGGTGCACCCATACATCGGCGTCATAGTGATGTTCCAGCGCCGCATAGTTGTGATGGCAGTTGATCGCTTCGCCGAACGAAACCGTATGCCCCGTATACTTTTCCACCCATTCGTTTACAATGGCACAGGTTTTATCCAGCATATGGGCGCGGTTCTCAAAGGCATAGTCTAAAGCCAGCTTCATCCAATTGATATACTGCCTCCCTTCCTCCGACTGCACCGGCAGAAATGCCAAATGGTATTCGTCCTTCACTTCGCTGTACCACATCCGGTTGCATTCTCTCGCTTTTTTGTGAAAATAATCACAGATCGCCTTTCCCAGATGGCGGCTCCCGGAGTGAAGCATGATGCAAAGGTATCCATCCTGGTCTTCCTGAAGCTCAATAAAGTGATTGCCGCCTCCAAGACTTCCCACCTGGTAATAACCGTCCTCGATCAGCGGGAGCAGTTCGACATTTTTATCGTATTTTTCCATCTCCTGTTTGGCGCGGTCGAGCACTTTCGACTCCTGCGGCGCTTTATAGCGCTCCATGTTTAAAGGTATCGAACGCATGATACTGCCAATGACCGCCTGCACGATCGTGCCGTTTCCGGTTGTAATCCCGCGTATGTCGTCCACACGGATATCGGTCGGGATAAAATCCATGCCGCACCCGATATCGACGCCCACCGCATTGGGAATGATCACATCTTTGGCCGCGATCACCCCGCCAATCGGCATCCCTTTCCCCGCATGTGTGTCCGGCATCAGGCACACCCATTTATGGATAAACGGAAGATTCGACAGATGATACGCCTGCTCCAGACAGTTCTCCTCCATCTGGCCGATATCCTCCAGCCATATTTTTACCGGAAATCTTGTGTTTTCGTTATTTAATACAAACATAATAATCCCTTCCTCTCTTCTCTTTTATCATTCTAACCCCCCATGTCACAGCTTCGCTGTGACTCAAATCTGCGCGGGAAATCCAACGCCATACCCATCTTACCTATGCAGTTCTCTCGCTCTATAAATGCGTCTCACCGGAACTGTTATCATTATATACAGTATTTTCCAGCAAATCATTTCAAAAAAGTTGCGAACTCTCAAAATGCCCCCATTCTGTCCCCGATATGCTATACTGTTAAGAAGAGACTGGCTGCGGCGTAACAGTGAAGAGGGAGGCCATGCTGTTACACCGCGGCAGACAGAGGAGGTACGTTATGTCCGCGTTCCAGGAACTGATCGGGAGCTTTCCCAAGACGAGAGAATATGTGCGCGATTTTTTTGTCTATGGCTTTAAGTCGCGCGATGAATTTAAGGATAAAAGCCCGCGCACCTACGACAATGAGCGCAGGCGGCTGGAGTGCTGGCTTGCGCCCTATGTGCGCAGGGATTATGCCGCAAACGGCTCCAATATCTCCCTCGCCATCGACAGTAATCTGCTTGATTCCAACCCGCTGTTTCAGGTCTGGAAAACGAAAAGCTTTACCGACTACGATATCACGCTTCATTTTCTGATTCTGGACCTGTTACAGGACAGTGCCGCGCTGACCGCCGATGAAATTACATGCCGCCTGCTCTCTGATTACGATACGCTGTTTGACACGCAGACCGTCCGCCGCAAATGTAACGCCTATGTCAAGGCGGGGCTGCTGCAAAAACAAAAAAGCGGCAAAACCGTCCGCTATTTCCTCGATAATGCGCTGGCCCTCTGGTTAAAGTCAAACGAAACTATATTTGATGCGCTGGCCTTTTACCAGATGGCAGAATGTTTCGGCATCGTCGGCAATGAGCTGACCGACCAGCTCGATTTTTACAACCGCTCGTTTCGCGTAAAGCACAGCTTTTGCGTGCACACACTCGAGGATGAAATATTGCTTGATCTCATGGAAGCTATGAACCAAAAATCGTCCGTCCGGCTCACCGTCAGGGGCACGCGCGGCGGAAGCTCTGCATCGACCGCCTGTATCCCTTTGCAAATCTTTGTCAGCACCAGAAGCGGCCGCCGCTTCCTGTGCGGTTATGTGAACAGCAGCAGACGTTTTTCCTGTTTCCGTCTGGATACCATTAAAACCGTAACGCTGCTGGAAAAAGCGGATTGCTATGACAAACGCAGGGAACAACTTGACAATAACCGCTGCCATCTCTGGGGCGTATCGTTTCAGGGCAGCGAGAGAGCGCATCTCGAGCGATTGACGATGACATTAGCGGTGATGGAACCTGACGAGCATTATATTGTGGAGCGTCTGCACCGCGAGGGACGCGGCGGCATTGTCACCCGAATAAAACCGAATGTTTATCAGTATGAGATTGCAGTATTTGACTGCAATGAAATGCTCCCCTGGGTCCGCACTTTTATCGGACGCATCCTGGCGCTAACTTGCACCGCGAAATCGGTAGAACGCCGTTTTTATCAGGATTTACAGACTATGTACCACAAGTATCATATCGCAGAGAAAACTGACGGAACAGCCGGTCTTTGACAGCCTTTCAAACATTTGCCATCGAAAAGGAATACCGACTTTTCGCATACAGATTTACATTGATCAGGAGATAACACGCATGGAATTGTTCTCAGAGATATATAATTGCTATTATCAGGTGCTGCGCCATCTGCTCTGCACAAAAGCGCCTGCCACGCTGGAGGAAATGCGCAGTCAAATAGGCCGTGAGGGATTTTTGGAGAGTATGCTTTCCATCGTTCCCAAACTCGAAAGTGGCTGCTGGAATTTGCTGAAAAGGGACGGAACGCTTTATCTCTCGAAGCTTTCTTCCGATTTTACCGTGCCCATTTCCGCTCTGCAAAAATCCTATCTGAAGGCGCTGCTTGGCGACCCGCGCATCGGACTGTTTCTCTCTCCAGACCAGGCCGCATCCCTTGGCTCTCTGCTGGCAGATATCACGCCGCTCTGGAAGCAGGAACACTTCTATTACTACGATCGCTTTGCGGACGGCGACCCTTATGAGGACGAAGATTACCGCCGGATATTTCGCACGCTGCTGGCAGCACAGAAAAACAGGCAATATGTAGACATCGACTACACCTCTCCACAGGGAAACCGGGTTCATCATTACTATGTGCCCGCGCGCCTGGAGTATTCGGTAAAAAATGATAAGTTCCGTCTGATCGCCCTGGAGGGACGACGCCCTCATGACATGAAGCTGGCCATTTTAAATATTTCCCGTATGCAACGCGTCACGGCAACGGGGCAAACACTCGCCGCCTCTGTCGACCTCGACCAAATCATCCGGGATTCTTATTATAATGAACCGCTGCGGCTCCATATTACCAACAGACGCAATGCCTTAGAGCGCGCGATGCTCCATTTTGCCAATTATGAAAAGAACACAAAAAAAGTAGATGAAAACACCTACGAATGTCTCATCTACTATAATAATACTATGGAAACCGAGCTTTTGATTGAAGTCCTGTCCTTTGGCCCTATGCTGACAGTCATCGGCGGCGACCGTTTTCTTGCGAGTCTAAAGACGAGACTCCTAAAACAGCAAACCTTACAAGCGGAATCCTTCTTATCACCTCATAAAGGAGAAACGTCATAACGATTTCAACGGCAAGCGCAATCACATAATTCCAGATTGCCGGGAGATCAAAGCAGGTATACAGGAGACCGCATGTGACAATCAATACCGGATAATGTAAGATATAGATTCCAAAACCGGACTTTGCCAGGCGGCGGGTAAAGGCCGTCTCGCGATTGAAATATTTTCTGCCGTAGCCGATGATCGTAAGTACCATCATCCACAGCGTAACGTTTGTAATCACGCTTTGCAGGCAGGCGGAAGAGGTATAATTGCCGCCCCCGTAGCAATAGACATAAACCGCCATACTGACGACAGCCAAACACAACATCGGCAGACGGATGTTCTCTGTCATCTCCTGCACGCGTTCGTGCGAAAAAATATAGTAGCCAAAGAGAAACGACAGCAGATAAATCCCAAAACGGTACATCGTCAAAACAGGCATATTCAGAATCTGAGCTGCCAGGAATACGAAAACAGACAAAAGCGGCAACATCGGCTGCTTGATCTTTGCGCAAAAGGTCCATATTTTGTCGGATTTGTCTGCTTTTCTGAGCAGAACAAGAAGACACGAAAAGGCAAACAACATCTGAATAAACCATAGATGCGCCGTACCGCTGATCACCGAGATCGGATAGATCAAAAATTTAGGTATGTATGCCAGACCGCCGCCCATTTTTATGTTCAGATATCCTGTAATCCAATGAATGACGAACAAACCCAGCGTGGATGGTATCAAAAGCTTCACAGCTCTTTCTTTGATAAACTGTTTTGCCGAGCGCTTTTGCAGCGCATACCTCGCGCTGATTCCCGCTACGACAAACAGCAACACCATAAACCACGGATACAGAACGGAGGCTATTGTATCAAATGCGGGTAGACTTTTGGCCTGCGGTATGCCGCCCAGGATACCGACGCCATTGAACATATAACATACATGGTAAATCAACACCAAAAGTACGGTAGACCACCTGATGTTGTCAAGATAAGCTTTTCTCAATTGGATTCATCTCCCTCACTGTCTGACGCTGTCTCAAAGATCGCAGAAGCAAATTGCGCAAATGCACTTTTCGGCGGTATCGCCAAGCCCCTTTTTTCATCTCCTAATATCACCAAGGTATCCCCCGGATTGATATCGAACACATCCCGCGCCTGCTTGGGTATCACGATCTGCCCCTTTTCTCCCACAGTAACCGTCCACGCGTATTTTCCTTTTGGTCTTTTCATGTGAAAATCCTCCTGGTTTCATAAGTATGATTTGTATAACTTATTATACATTATGGAATTGGAGGCGTCAATAGATTTGAGGTGATTCGGTTTACATTATTTAGTGATAGCTGATGGAATTTTGAGAACGTGTAACTGCACAACAAAAAAAGAGAACCGATCACTCAGGAAAGTGATATGTTCTCTGGCCTTGTTTCCACCCTGTTTGTTATCGTGAGTGACAAGCTGTTGTGATTACTTCCTTGTCACTGTATTACTAAGGGTTTGCGGATTTTTCAAGCTCCCCGAGTAGGACTCGAACCTACGACAGCGCGGTTAACAGCCGCG
>CANONN010000014.1 GCA_947567625.1 uncultured Roseburia sp.
GTAAGAAGCAAAAAAGAACATGTATATGAGGATGGAAAAATTAAACTTTTAAAATTTGCTGCAGTTTATGGAGCAAATGCTTCGGGTAAATCTAATTTGGTAAAAGCATTAGATTTCATGCAAAGGATTGTTGTGTCAGGTTTACCAGAGGGACATACTGATAGGTATTGTAAGGTTGCTGCAGAATGTAGGGATAAGGAAAGCTATTTTGAGTTAGAAATTTTGTTAAATGATAGATACTATGCCTATGGGTTTGAAGTGATATTAAATCAAGGCAGGTTTACATCGGAATGGTTGGTGGAACTAACATCAGACAACAAAGAAAAATTGATTTTTAGTCGTGATATTACGGAAGGAACGTATGAGTTCGGAGGAGAGGTAAAAACAAAAGGGCTGATAGAAAAACTGAATGTCTATGCCGAGGACATTCAGGAGGATAACAGTGTATTGTTGCTTTCTATAATGAATCAGAATAAGAAAACTCTATATCAGCAGTTTGAGCAGGCTGCTATATTTCAGGATGTTTATATGTGGATAAGGCATAATCTAGATATTAATTATCCAGATAGACCTATTTCTGATTATTCTTACATGGCGGATACAGAAAATGTAGAAGAGATATGTAGAATTATAGCGGCTTTTGGAACTGGCATTACAGATTTTCAAATGGTAGAGGTTCCGGTTGAAAAGGTATTAGGGCCTTTACCTAAAAGGATACAAGAGGAGTTGCTTGCTGATATTGAAAAGAAAACTGTGGATATGAAAACAGATGTTGATGTAAATGGAATAGGAATCATTATGCGGAGCAATAGAGACTTTTTCATTCTCAATATCGATAAAGAAGAAAATATTATTTGCAAGACGATTAAGTTTTCTCATGGAAAAAAGAATATTTTATTTGAATTATCGGAAGAGTCTGATGGTACGGTAAGGCTTTTAGATTTACTGGAAGTGTTATTATCTGGAAAAGGTAAGACATATATCATAGATGAATTAGATAGATGCCTACACCCTAGCCTGACTTATAAATTTGTTGAAACATTTTTAGAATTGGCTGTTCAGAAAGATATTCAGTTAATAGTAACAACTCATGAATCACGTTTATTAGATTTTGATTTACTGCGCCGCGATGAAATTTGGTTTGTAAATAAAAGAAAATCAGGAGAAAGTGATATATATTCTTTAGAGGAATATAATGCGAGATTTGATCAGAAAATTGATAAAGCCTATTTGGAAGGGCGTTATGGAGGTGTTCCTGTTTTCGATACTGTATTTCCGATTAGAGAGGTATAGTAATGAGGGAAAAAAGAACATTTGCTGAGCGAACACGATTATTCACATCGGATAAAACTCTAAGGAAATATTTTCTCGTATATGAAGGTTCTGAAACAGAAGCTATATACTTTGAAGCAGTTGATTCTTTGCGTGATAATATTAAGATTAGTCCGTTAATTAAGCTTATTCCTATTATTAGAAGTTATAGTGAAGATGGTTGGAGTAATCCTAAAAAAATCTTAGATCGTGTAATTAAAAATTTAGAAGAGAGCAGAACAAATCATATTACTTATGAAACTTTATTAAATCGTATCATGGATTATTTTTGTGAAAGTAGTATAATATCGACTAGTAAAGCACAGGCGAGAAGCATTTGGAAAGCAATGTGCAGAATTTGCGAAGAAAAATGTTTGAAAAAACTTGATTCCTATGTTGATGATATAGATAAAAATTGTAGCCTGATTTTAAATACATTACAAGAGGAGTATGACTTGCCTCATGTGCTTTCAGACATTTCAAATATTATAAAAGAAGGAGGATTCACGTATGCGGAAGGATTTGACAAAATTTGTTTGATTATAGACCGAGATAGGGAGAGTTTTGTTTCTTCATCAAAAAATAATCAGTATAAGTATGTGGCTGATAAGTGTGAAGAAATGGGATTTGGGTTATATGTAACGAACCCATGTTTTGAATTTTGGTTGTTGTTGCATTTTGATAAAGTATTTGAATTGGATAGAGACAAACTCTTAGAGAATCCCAAAGTAACGGCAAAGAGGAGATATGTAGAACAAGAACTAAGACGGATTTGCCCAGGGTATAAAAAAACTTCGTATAGGGCAGAAGAATTAGTGAAGGATATAAATCATGCTATTGATAATGAAAAGAAGTTTTGCGAAGATATTGTAAATTTAGAAAATTCGCTAGGCAGCAATATCGGAAAACTGATTATGGATATGCGGCACATAACAACTGATTAGACGGGATTCGATGAAAAACACATAGTCTTTTGTAATGAGCTGATCACTTTATGAAATATTGAGATAGGAGGGAATTCAATGCTAGAAAATATACCATCTCAATCAGTTATGATTGAATTATTAGGACAATCTTTGTTTGAGGTTTGGCAAGCGTTATGCTCGGCTATTGACGAAAAATATGAAATGGAACGATTATGGAATACTGGCGGCAAGAATTGGACGTACGAGTATAAATATCGTAGAGGTGGTAAAACACTCTGCTGCCTGTATGCAAAAAGCAACTGTGTTGGTTTTATGATTATTTTTGGGAAAGATGAAAGAGTAAAATTTGAAGAGATAAGGGGGAATCTTTCCTCTGCCGTTTGTAGGCAGTATGATGAAGCAAAAACCTATCATGATGGAAAATGGGTAATGTTTGAACCTACCAATACCGCAGAATTTGATGATTATATTAAATTGTTGGCTATTAAAAGAAAACCGAATCGGAAATAACAAATCTTATTTGCAGAAAGGGGGCAAGAAAATATATAAATGATATTCAGAGGAATAAATTGGTAGAGTGGGGGAAGATTGAAAATGGGTATTAAAGAAATGATGGATGTAAACTTTAGGGGAAATATATATATTGTGCAGAATGGAAAAGTTTTATATGAAAGAGAAAATGGGTTTGCAGATTTATCAAATGAAATATCTAACACAATGGAAACAAAATTTGCAAGTGCTTCGGCGGGAAAAGTATTTGTTGCAGTAGGGATATTGCAGTTGATAGAACGAGGAAGAATAAAGTTTAATGATACATTAGGTATGTTGCTTGATATGCCATTAAATAATATTGACAAGGATGTTACAGTGAAACAGCTTTTAAACCATACATCAGGCGTCCCGGATTATTTTGATGAAAGTGTTATGGAGGAATATGAAGAATTATGGGTTGATTATCCTAATTATAAAATCAGACATAACAGCGATTTGCTTCCACTATTTATAAATAAACCTATGATGTATCCAAGAGGAGAAAAATTCCAGTATAATAATACAGGGTATGTCCTTCTGGCAATGATTATAGAAAAAATGACGGGAATGTATTTTGACCGATATCTCAAGGAAAATGTTTTTGACGTATGCGGTATGAAATCAACGGGCTATTATGAGTTGGACAGACTGCCGGCAAAGTGTGCCAATAATTATATTTATTGTGCTGATACAAAGGATTACCGCACAAATATATTTTCTGTTGACGCAAAAGGCACCGGCGCGGGCGGGGCGTTTATAACGGTAAGAGATATTATTAGTTTTTGGACTCATTTGCTGCAAGGAAATTTAATTTCAAAAGCATTAGTTTCAGATATGCTTCGTAGGCAGAGCGGAAATGGGGATGATGCAGAAGAAGGATATTATGGCTATGGTGTATGGATCATTGATAATCCCAATGGTAAAGATTTTGCGTATTTTCAAGGTTGTGATCCGGGTGTAAGCTTTATATCCGAATATAATCCCAATAATGGGATAATTTCTGTTTTAGTGAGCAATTACGGAGATAATGTCTGGAGGGAAATGCGAAAAGTTAGGGAAGTTCTCTACTGAGCTCAAGTAATGGATATTTTGGACTGGAAAGTCCGTAAAATCAGTGTTTTCCAGTCTCTTGAACAAGGAAAAGGTTTGTGCCGGGGAAAGAGTATAGAAAAGGGGAGTGTTTACAGATGCAAACGCAGAAAAAACTGTTAGCAGAAAACGTGTTGGACTATTGGTTCACACTGGAATTTTTGTCTCAGGATAAATATCCCGATAGCCGGGATATAAGAGGTAAAGTAGAGAAGCATAAGAAAAATGTTGAAAGGAGAACCGCCAAAAATCGAGCGATTGAGGATTTCATTTTTTTGAAAACCGGCGATCATTTATACCAAAGAATATCGGAAGAAGCGATAGCCTGCGGAATGAAAAAATGGGGAAATCTGACTATTTATATCGGTAAGATGAAAAGAGAAAGATGTATAGAATGTATATCCCAGATTCTTCCGTTTCATCAGGAGAATGAAAACCGGCCGGAAAAAAGTACAGATCAAATAGCATGGATGAGCTTGCAGCTTACTCCAGAAGGCAATTATATCGAACATTCTTTGTCAGTATCTACGATTATTTGGGCAATCAATCAGTTAAAGGCTGCAAAGGATAAGATTTCAGACGCGTTGGACAACAAACTTTATAAAGAAGCGACAGAGGAACTTGAGAAACGCTTTTTTAAAACGGATAAAAAGGATAAAGACAAAAAATTGACAGAAGTTTTGTTGGAGGAGAGGATAGGAGAGATCGAGCCATTGCAGACAATTTCAGCCAATGCCGTTTCTGTGGCAGAACTTCGTAATTTATATCAAGAAGTAGAAAATAAATATATAAAGGGAAATATTGAAAATAGTGAGAAAAAAACGGATGCATATGAGGAAATATATGGGGTTAGTTTTCAGTTATTTGTCGATGAAGAGACAAAAAATAAGAGAGAGGATGACAATTATCTTGGTTTAGATCATGACTATTATTCTGATGATATCAAGTTTATTCTGGAGCAGGTCAGAAGCGGCGCGTTGAGAAATGATGAACATATGGGAAAAGAAATTTTAGAATATGTCACCATATTGTCAAATGATACCGTTTTTAAAAATAAAAGAATTAATCTTGTGGAGCAAAAACAACAGGGAACTTACCTAAAGCTGCTTCATGAGATTTTGGCAATTCAAAATGCACCATTGGGGAAGTGGCCATCCCGATTTATGCCGGCGCTTATGCAGCAGATTGCAGTGAATCTGGCAATTGGGAAAGGTGATTCAGAGCTTTACGGAATGAACGGAAAGGTTTTTTCCGTAAATGGACCTCCCGGGACAGGAAAAACCACATTGCTGAAAGAAATTGTAGTCAGCAATATTATTGAGAGGGCAATTTTGCTGGCTGATTATGACAAGCCGGATGATGCATTTGAAGCTCATAATTTTTTGCACGGTGACGGGCCGGAAGCTGCATATTCGCAGTACATACGCCATTGGTATGATTTAAAAAATAAAGTGATCAATGATTATAGTATGCTGGTGACTTCCTGCAACAATGCGGCAGTTGAAAATATTTCAAAAGAACTCCCAAGGAATATGATTGGGGATTTATCTCCATTGGATGGCGATACAGGTGAATTAAGAGATTTGCTCTTAGAAGTTATGAGGCTTTTTGACGCCCATGCGTCTGATACCATTGAGACTAATTATAAGGGTGAAACGTATCGGGACGTATATTTTACAAAATATGCAGAAGAGCTTTTGGATAGCAGCGATGTTTGGGGTTTGGTTGCAGCTCCTTTAGGGAAAAAATCTAACTTAAGGAATTTTTATCATAAGGTGCTTTATCCGTTGGAACGTGATTTTTATAATAATAATCGTAAGATGGATGAGAGAGCAGACTTATATGCAAAGGCAAAGAAAGCATTTATGGAACAGCTTAAAATTGTAAGAGAAATGCAGGCAGCATTGGGAAAAGCAGGGGTTCTTTTTAAAGAAAAATCAAGGGTGGAAGAAGAGATTTTAGAAATCAGGAAACAATGTGAACTAGGTATTTCAGAAAGCAGAAATAAACTGACAAAATGCCAGATGCGGTTAAGCGCATTGAAAGCGCTGGAAAAGGAGCGTTTTTTAAAGCTTAGGTCGTGTGAAGCCTCCTTACATCAGAAAGATCAGGCTCTTAAGGAAAAACAGAACCAGCTTGCAAGTGAAAACGATAAGCTTAAGAAAGCTTTGCAAAATGAGTTTGCAGTGAGAAGCTCTGTCGGTATTCTGACGCAGATTTTTAATAAATCTAAATATCAGGCCGCGATGAGCCTCGCGGATGAACATGAGAAGGATGCAGATCTACACAGAGTGTATGTTTCACAATTGGAAGCTGAAATCATAAATGAGAAAGAAGCATTAAAACACGCAGAAATATTATATCGTCAGAACGAACAGGAATATAATAAATGTAAAAATACATGGATTGATTTCAATAAAACGATCGAAAGGGAAGAAAAAAATATTAAAATTTATCAAGAGAGGATAGAACAGCAAATCTTGAAGTGGGAAGTGGTCAGGAAAGCGTATGAGTCCGAAATGGCAAAATTTGCGGATTCGGATTTCGTTGATTCCCATGTAGTGCTTGATGAGAATTTTATCGAACAGCTGCTGTCGGATGATGTAGAGGAATCAACAGCCGCCCAGGTCGCGAATCCGTGGTTTACGCAGCGCTATAATAGAGAAAGGGAAAAATTATTTGCATTTGCTTTAAGACTGAACAAAGAATTTGTGGTTTCATCCAAGTATTGTAGGAACAATTTAAAGACCTTAGCTCAATATTGGGGTTTAAAAGCAGGGGATGAAAACGAAAGAATTATTTTTCATGAGGAAGATCGGGAGAATATGGTTCCTGCACTCTTTCAAACGTTGTTTTTATTAGTGCCGGTGATTTCATCTACATTTGCTTCTATAGGGAACCTCTTAAAAGATGTGAAACAATCAGGCGCAATAGGTATGCTTATTGTGGATGAGGCTGGTCAGGCGCAGCCACAGATGGCGGTGGGGGCGCTATATAGAAGTCGGCGGGCTGTGATTGTCGGAGATCCCAAACAGGTGGAGCCGGTTGTCACGGATGATCTGATATTATTAAAAAAGGCATATTGTGACGATGATCTGAAACCGTATGGAAAAAAATCGCTTTCTGTGCAGGGATTCGCAGACCAAATGAATGTATTTGGTACATATTTTGATAACGGCTCCGATTATCCTGAATGGGTGGGATGCCCGTTGCTGGTACATAGACGCTGTATATCTCCCATGTATGACATTTCAAACGAAATCTCTTATAGTGGAATGATGAAGCAGCAGACAAAGCTGCCCAAAAAGGATAAGGCCCTGAAATTTATTTATGATAAATCACAGTGGATTAATGTAAAGGGAAATGAACGGGGAGACAAAAATCATTTTGTTGAGGAACAAGGGGAAAAGGTATGCGAACTGTTAGAGGTAGCATTTTCTAAAAATCCCGAGCCAAGTATTTATATTATCAGTCCATTTTCAACAGTAGTTTCCGCAATCAAGGAATATATAAAGGGGTATTGCCGCAAAAACAGGAAAGCGACTAAGATCGACTGTGATTATATGCTCGATTATAACCAGAAAAAAATAGGCACCGTTCATACCTTTCAAGGGAAGGAAGCGGATGAAGTAATATTTTTGCTTGGGTGTGATACCAGTGAAGGGGCGAGAGGTGCAATACGCTGGGTAAACAGGAATATTGTAAATGTGGCAGTTACCCGCGCAAAATATAGATTATATGTAATTGGGGATGAAGAAGCATGGAGAACATCGGATTGTATTCGTATGACAAAAGAAATCATCGACACATTTGCCATAAAGAAAATTAAATCCATCCTTGAGACCGACTTGCCGGAAAATGAAAGGCAGGAGGAACTGGCAAAAGCATCAAGCGGGCTGCCCTCCATAACCTCGTTTGCAACGCCAGAAATTGCGGATGAGGGCGGAAGTGTTGACTACAGCGTGGATACATCTGGACTAATTCGAGGGTTAAGTAAAGAGTTTCTTAAAATGAATCTAACACCGCAACAATTGGACAAGTTTGGATTTAAAGATACGAAAGATTTGGAGGAACTATCGACGCCGATCAAAGAAAATCTGCTTTTGGGCATGAAGCTTTACTTTTTGCTTGAACCGGTTTATAAAATAAATCGGCAGTTGGACGCCTCCTGTTGTGCAATACTTTTTTGTAAGGCAATGGAACTTCGGATGAAAGAATGTTTTATAAAAAGTCTGAAAGAAATTTTCCCGGATTTTAAGATTAGGGGAATGGGTAAGGGGAGAACTATGATATCATTGAAAAATGCAAATAATGAAGAATTTACGCTGGGCACTTTTGATATCATTCTAAAAAATAAAGGAGAAGAGCTTGCCGGTAAGATGACGGGAATGGGAAAAAGCAGATATGATAAGGAATGGTGGGGTTTGTTTGAACGCAAGCTAAAAAATTGCAAGGACAGAAGAAATCAATGCTGCCACTCTGGATTATTTACATGGAGGGAACAATCCTTTTTCTTGTTTGATATGTTTACGGATGATGCGCAGAAACAGGGGAAAATCCCTAAAGTCGGGGGGATTCTTTTTGAGAGCAGAGTGGGAAAAGAGCTGGAAGTATTCGTGTGTTCTTGATTCTTGTCAGCAGCGGGTTAGAGGGGGGAATACGCCGGTGTCGGCTCAGGCATATCATTTGGTCTCAGTCAACACTTTTTTCCAGGCGACGTAAGAACAGTTTGCGGCTATACAAAAACATAAGGGGGAACGTTTTTAAGTGGAAAATGGGGCGTAGAAATGTTATAATCGCAATAGAGTCATAATTACGGAGCAAAGCTGCGATTTGGAAAGGAGTTTATTATGGACGAATTGAAACTGATTATGGAAAAATTTGTTGCGTCAGGATGGGATTTAATAGCAGTACCGGCACAGCAATGGTTAGACAAAAAAGCCGATAAAGAGACGTTGGTGGCAGCGATCAGGCAGGCCGATCAGGAATGTGGAAGCTGCGGTTGTGATTTAGATCCGCTGTATAAAAGAGCCTTGGAATTAATTTAGCGGCGCTCTGCCGGGTGGGAAACGATGCCAGCGTTCCCAAAAACGGAAAAAGCAGGATTTTGAAATGTGGAGGAATTGGATATGAACTTTGTGCGAACCGATGGGAATAACAGGGATTTTGTAGAGAATTGCAGGCTTCTCGACGCGGATTTGGATAGACGTGTCGGGAAAATCATTGCAAGAGAGCCGTACAAGAAATATAACCTCTTAGATGAAATACAGGAAGCGATTGTCGTCTATGACGGTCAAAAGGCAGTTGGCGGCGGTGCCATAAGACGATATGATGATGAGAATGTGGAATTAAAAAGGGTTTTTATACATTCGGAGTACCAGGGGCAGGGGCTCGGAAGCCGGCTTGTTTCCTTGCTTATGGAATGGGCCGCAGAATTGGGATATAAAAGAATGATTCTGGAAACGGGTGAGCGGTTGGTGGAATCCTGTGCGGTATATAAAAAATTGGGGTTTCGGGTAATTCCCAATTATGGCCCCTATGTGCAAATGACACAATCTCTGTGTATGGCAAAAGAGCTTTAAATGAAATTGAGCTTCGCTACTTCCGGTGCGGGCATTTTCCACGGCTTTTTTAATGATCTAGATAGATTGCCGTAATCATGACAGCGATCAAAAATAATGATATCATAATTCGTGAAAAAGGAGGATTCACTATGACAAAAAGAGTTTTCAGCCAATTAGGTAAGCCGCGTATATTGGCGCTTCTCACACTGGCATTGCTGGCCGTGTTCTTAGGTTTTCGACCCGATACTATGGTAAAGGCGGCTCAATTGCGGGCAGCGCTTGATAACCCTGCTTACACACTCACGTCCACGGACGGGACCGCTGTTTCCACCAAAGCGAATCCAAATGAAACGACGGTCTTGATCTTTGGCCATACTAAGTGCAGTTATACCAGAACCACGTTAAACAGTCTGACTACCTGTGACTGGATCAAACGTTCTGATATCCGGGTTATTTTTGTGGAAACCAATTTCCATACGCAGGAGGAAGTGATGTCGTACGAGCAGGGATATCAATGCCCGGATATGACATTTTGTTATGCGGAGGATGACCGAAATATCACTGCAATGATCGGATATGCGGGACTGTACGGTCTGACCGGCTCGAAGTATCCGATGATTGTTTTGATTGATAAAAACAATCAGGTGCAGAATTTGTTGGCGGGCACCAAGACGGCGGACGAAGTTTTGAATGAAATAAAAAAGTTTGAGCCGATCGACGGGGAAGGAAGCAACCCGCCGACGACGGAGCCGGACCCCGGCATTGAGAATCTGGTATATGGTCTGCATACGATCGACGGCACAGTCGTCTCTACCAAAGCCACGCCTAATCAGACGACGGTCTTGCTGTTCGGCTACACGACCTGCGGGCTCACGAAGGGAACGTTGCAGAGCATCTGCGGCAGCAGTCTGGCCAATCGCCCCGATGTCCGCTTGATATTTGCTGATGTTTATGGAGCTTCGCTGAATGATACAAAGGAATTTGCGCAGAATTATGCGGGTAGGGGGATTTTGTTCTGTCATGACGAGGCTGCACTCAATTTTAATATTGCGCAAACCTACCTCAGTCTCAATCACTTAACGGGAGGAACATTTCCGTATATCGTGCTGATCGACAAAAATAATAAAATAAGAAGTATTACACTAGGACCAAGGACAGCCGAAGAGATTAGCGCGGACATTGAAAAAATCAGCGCCAATGACCAAAATACAGAGACGCCCACAGAGCCATCCTCGGAGAGCTCGTCCGAGACGTCTTCGGAGAGTTCGTCTGAGCTATCCTCGGAGAGTTCGTCCGAGACGTCTTCGGAGAGTTCGTCTGAGCCATCCTCGGAGAGTTCGTCCGAGACGTCTTCGGGGAGCACACAGGCGCCTTCCAGTGAAAGTCCCAAGAAAGATGTTGCAAATGTGACCGGACTTAAGGCTGTGTCCGCCGCTAAAACGATCAAACTGTCATGGGAAAAAACTGCCGGCGCGGACGGATATTTTGTATATCAATACCAAAACGCCAAGAAGACCTGGGTTAAGAAGGCGACGTTACAGTCCAATACTACCTCTTACAAGATAACCGGGCTGACAACGGCTGCGAATTACCGGTTTGCGGTCAAGGCATATGTGCAGCTTGCGGGAGGAGGGGAGGTCAGCAGCGACGTCTACACCTCACTGTACACTGCAACGGCGCCGAATGCTGTTAATTTTAAAGTAACACCGGGCAAGAAAAAGGCGGTTATAAAGTGGAAGAAAGTAAAGGGCGCATCAGGCTACAATGTATATTACAAGACGAAAGCGAAAGGGGCCTGGAAAAAGCTAAAAAGTACAAAGAGCACCAGCTATACGAAAACAAAGTTAAAATCCGGTGAGACATATTATTTTACCGTCGAGGCATATAAGACGTATAAGAAGACCAATTACGCAAGCACCCGTACCGCAAAAAAAGTAAAAATCAAATAGAAGCGCAAACGCCTGACAGGTATAAAATGCCTGCTGCCATTCAGTATACGATACTGTGTGGCAGCAGTTTTTTGTTATGAGAGCGATGGAGAAAGACATTCCCGCTGGAGCGGATTGCGTAACAGTGAAGCCAAAGGCTGGCTATTACATCTGTTTCGAGTGGTATCTGCTTTCGCTTGACAAATTAGGGCGCAGGCCATATAATAAAACAAATGATTTAAAACACATGTTTTTAGATGGAGGAGATTATGCCGCCGAAGGCCAAATTTACAAGGGACGAAATCATACAGACCGCCTTTTTGATTGCAAAAGAGGAAGGGCTTGAAAAGATTACTGCGCGGGAATTGGGAAGCCGTTTAGGGAGTTCCGCCAGGCCCATTTTCACGGTTTTTGAAACGATGGAACAGATCAAAGCGGAAGTGCTCCGATGTGCGAAAGATTTGTACCGGCAGTATGTACAACGGGGATTACAGCAAAAACTGGCGTTTCAAGGCGTGGGTATCGCGTATATTACATTTGCACTTGAGGAGCCAAAGCTATTTGGCCTGCTGTTTATGAACCCCGACACGAAGCAGACGGGGGTCGACCAGATTCTGCCGCTGATTGACGAGAGCTATGAACAAATCTTACAGTCGGTACAAATCCCCTATGGTCTTAACCGAGAGCAGGCGGATATGATCTATCAGCATCTGTGGACCTATTCGCATGGCATCGCGGCCATGTGCGCGACGGGGTTGTGCAGATACACGACGCAGCAGATCGCGGAAAGACTGACGGAGATATTTAGAAGTCTGCTCATGATGGAGAAAGCCGGCGGCGCCAGGCACGAAAATTAAAATTTGAGCATCGTTCATGTTTTGTCTGTACCCGGAAAGAAAGGATGATAATTATGATTACGGTTGAAAATGTCTACAAAGCTTATGGTACCGGTGAAAGCAAAAACCAGGTATTAAAGGGAGTTTCACTTCATATTGTCGATCAGGATTTTGTGGTGATTCTGGGGGCTTCCGGTTCGGGAAAATCGACGCTGCTCCATGTCATATCGGGTCTCGAGCCTGCGGACGACGGTGAGATTTGTTATGATGCGAGGAACATTTCGTCTATGTCGGACCGGGAATTGACGGCATTTAGAAAAGATTACATCGGTTACATTTTTCAGCAGTATTTTCTGTTGCCGAATTTAACTGTCGATAAAAATGTGAGAATGGGCGCCGATCTGGCAGGAAACAGAGCGTACCGCAAGATGATGGAGGCGGTAGGACTTGCGGACAAACGTAATAAATATCCGCATGAACTAAGCGGCGGGGAGCAACAGCGCGTCGCCGTGGCAAGAGCGCTCGCCAAAATGCCCAAAGTGCTCTATTTGGACGAACCGACCGGAGCGCTTGACGAACAGACGGGGAGACAAGTGCTCGACTATATCATGAAATTAAAAGGGAAATTGGGATTTACGATGGTGATGGTAACACATAATCAGAATATAGCGGATATGGCGCATACGGTGATTTGCATGAACAGCGGGAAGATTGTCGAGCAATATCAAAATAATCAACCAAAGAGCGCTTACGAGATCGCATGGTAGGAGGGACTTATGGTCATTGGTTACAAAGATATTTTTAAGATGGCGGGTATCCTGGTGGTAAGTTTTTGCGCGGTGTTTGTGTGTGCGCTGTTTTTAAATTATTATCTTGATCTAACGTCAGTGGAGGACATGGTTGCGGCAGGGCCTTCGAGGATTTTTTATGAGGCGCAGTGTGATACCTCCAAGGTGGTAAGCATCGTTTCCGGGGGCTGTCTGCTGCTCACTACCGTGGTATTGATATGTTTTTATATCGGACATTATATAGACACACATCAAAAACAATTGGGGATTTTAAAAGCGCTCGGTTATTCCAGAAATGCCATCGCCAGGGAGTTTGGAGCGTTTGGGCTGCCGGTGTGCCTGGGAACGGCGGTCGGATATGCCGGCGCGCATTGCCTGATGCCGTTGCTCTATGAAGTACAAAATAAAGAAGGCTATCTGCCGGACGTTGAAGTCGCATTTCATCCGCTTCTATGTGCGGCATTGGTGGGGCTGCCGACGGTATTTTTTGTGCTGCTTGCGGTCTGTTACAGCTATTATAAATTAAAAATTCCGGCGCTTGCGTTGATGAGAGGAATCATGACGTCGAGGGTGGTGCGCGCCAAAAAGGAGACAGAGCAGTCTTTTTTGCGGGAATTGCGAAAAAGCAACGTCAGGCAGCGCAGATCACTGATATTTTTTATTGCGTTTGCAGTATTTTGCTTTGCGGCCATGACGCAGATGTCGTACAGTATGAATGAACTGGCAAGCCCGATGATGTCTGTCATGATGATGGCAATCGGGATTGTTTTAGCCTGTGTGACCCTGTTTATCGCGACGACGTCTGTTATCAAAGCGAACGGCAAGACGGTCATCATGATGAAAGTATTCGGGTATCCGGCGAGAGATTGCGCGAGGGCAGTGCTTGGCGGTTACAGACCTTATGCATATCTCGGTTTCCTGGCCGGAACAATTTATCAATATGCGCTGTTAAAGATTATGGTAAATATTGTTTTTCTGAATGTGGAGGGCATTCCGGATTATGAATTTAACTGGCCTGTTATGGCAGTCTCGCTGGCGTCATTTTTGGTACTTTACGAAACGATTATGTTCTTCTATACCAGAAAAATGGAAAAGCTCCCGCTAAAGGAGATTATGTTGGAATAAAAACAAAAAAGCTTGACAGGAGATAATAGTGTGAAAAATACATCTAAGGCAGCAAAAAACACTGCCTAAGAAGTATTAAGTTTCACACAAGAAAAACGCAAAAGCGGCGTTTTTCATACCTATTTGAGCCGCCAAAGGCGGCAGGGGGATTAAGATGCGGATAGATCATGTTGCTATGTATGTGAATGATTTGGAGGGCACGAAACGGTTTTTTGAGACTTATTTGGGAGGCGTGTCAAATGAAATGTATCATAACAAGGAGAGTGGTTTTCGGTCGTATTTTTTGTCGTTTGATGACGGTGCGAGACTGGAGATTATGAATCGGCCGGACATGGATGACGGTGAAAAGACACCGCAGAGAACGGGGTATATACATATCGCGTTTCAGGTGGGGAGCAGGGAGCGGGTGGATGCCTTGACCGCGCGGTTGGAGCGGGACGGATATTCTGTCGTAAGCGGGCCGCGCACAACCGGCGACGGATATTATGAAAGCTGTGTGGTCACAGTGGAAGGGAATCTGATCGAGATTACCGTTTAAGATATGTATGACAGATGCGGTTTATTACGGGCGCCTGAAAGCGAAAGATACCTGCCGGCCACATTAGTATCCCTGTATTTCTACCGCTGTGTAAGTGTGGCTGTAGTGGTAGCCCAATTTTTGCGCCAAGGCGAGAGAGGCTTTGTTTTGTGCATCCCAACTGGGATAGCAGCCGCGTTCCAGACATTCTAATATTAACCTGGCGCCGCAGACATAGGCCAAACCTCTGCGGCGGCAGTCGTGTCTCGTGTCAATTTCTATCTCGATACCGTCGCGGTATCTGGCATAGGAGGAGGCGCCGGATACGATGTTGTTTTGACGACATATGACAACTCCGAGTCCCATATTGCGGTAGTGCTCGTAATCGCTAAACTGCGATACCAGATCGGCGCTCCATGCACTGGACCGACACATATGAAAGAGTGGCTCATCAATCGTCCGAAGCTCGTATTCGCCCGAAAGAGACGCTGCCGCTTTTTGCAGTTTTGCAGCGTCAAAAACAGAGGGGTCTTTTTTTGTCGCGTAGCGCGATACAATCTTGGCTCGATCGCTGTAATAAGCGGTAATGAGTTGCAGCCATGCCTGGTTTTGAGGGACCATAATCATAAAATTGTTCGCACAGGATGCGGGTTTATAGGAGACCAATGCCAGGTCGGCTTCGCCTGCAAAGAATGTGAAATCGCCGAGCACGGCCATCGCGGCCGTCGGATGGACGGGGGCGTTTGTGTAGATACTGCCCATCACGCCCTGCACGCAGGACCAGATCAGCGTTTCTTCCCAATTTGCGAACAGTGGGGCGGCAATCTGTCCGTCGCTAGCTTTATAGATCATCGTTACCTCCGTTCCAGGGTGTTTATGCGGGATTAGTGTGTGTAATCCTCGATGATAGGGGCAATCTGGGACAACATATTGTCTACATCCTCGAACATACTGCTCTTGGTGGTTCCCAGGCTGCGCGCGTGGTTGATATGCCCGACAACTTCCAGGTTCTGCTCTTTGATTTTGTCAAAATACTGGCATAATGACTGAAGCGAGGATTTGGATTCGTCGATGACACCGTTGATTTCGTTTTGCACGGCTGTGGCGTTTTCCGCTGCCTGTGTGATATTATCAAACATTTCGTATGTCTCGTCGACCTTGTGGATACTCTGCTCTAGGGCCTCTCGTGAAGTGCCGATGCTCTCGTTAAGCTTGTCCGTGCCCTGTTCTACTTCTACGATGCCGGAATCTACTTCCCCGATCAATACCTTGATCTCATCGGCCAGAATCTTTACTTCTTCTGCCACCACGGCAAATCCCCGTCCCCACTCTCCTGCTTTGGCAGCTTCAATCGAAGCGTTGAGCGCGAGGATGTTTGTCTGATTGGCGATGGCGACAATTTTATCCATACAAGACTTTATCTTTTTTACTGCGGTCTGGAAATCGTCAAACGTGCTCTCCATTTCATTGAAATGTGATTCTACCTGTAGAGAACTGTTTTTCAGCTCTTCGACCTCGTCCTGCGCCTGCTCGACAGACTCGGAAATTTTTTGTTTTACGGTTGCGAACTGGTCGGATACCTGATGGATATTTGAGAAAGTCTGGTCAAAGTCCTGCAGGGTTTCCTGGAAATGGTCTGCGCCGCTTAGCACGCTTGCGAATGAGCTGCTCACTTTGCTCAGCTCCTGCAGGGAAGCCACCTCGTTTTGCACGAGCTCTTTGTGATACTCCTTCAGGCTGTTTGTCACATGCAGCACCGGGTATAAGTCTTTGTCTTTCTGACGAGATTTTTTATTCATAAACATGATGTCCGTTCCCCCTATTCAAAAACAACACATGTCATAGACTGGTTGACAAATTGGTTATTGTAATGTTCTCCGTATCCCACAAAACCGACATGATTTCCAAGCGCTGACATTTCCTGCAAATATTGCTGCATATAATTGTTGTCGCTGAACAATAAGTAGCGGAACAGACAGTTTACGGAGAATACCGCGGAAATTTTTGAGAAATCCTGTTGGATTGTCTGTATCGTTTTTTGGACAGTGGCTTTATAGTCGCCCAACTCCAGCATAATGAGTACGTCCGAATCGTTTACCTGTCTAAAACAGGTGAGCGCGTTGCCGTTTACCTCTTTGATGGATATGATGCAGGTGTCATTGCCGTTGACTTTGCCGAATGGATTTTTGAATGTCTGCGTCGAGATCTCATGTTCGGACACATGAAGGATATCCTGATAGACCTGCTTGGCGGGCCGGCCGTTTAACTCTCCCAGCATATAGTTGGCCTTGTCCGTCCGGGAGGCAATAAAAGAATAATTGCCCATCTGGTGATAGATGTTTTCCTTATAAGCCTTCACACGGCCGTTGTTATTTTTAATCAATGCATAAGCGACGGCGTCCTGATATACGCGGCCGTTGGCGGAAATTTTGCCGGCGTCGCCGGTGCCGCCTACCAGCGGAATTCTGTGATGCTTTAATACGCTGTAAATGGTTGTCAATACGCAGGCATCATTTCCAGAACAAAAGTCGATACAGACGGTGTTTTCCTGGGAAGCGTTTACTTTATATACATCCTGCTCCAAGCGTTTTATGTATTTGACCGGCATAGTGGATACCTGCTCGAGCACATTAGCTGTCGCGGCCACACCGTCCAAAAAGGCGATTACGCCGACGCCCTTTTCGACAATCCTTGTGTCGTAGCTTATGCCGATGCAGCCGATACTGGGGACATGGGGAAAAAGCCTTTCCAGTTCTTTCACATGAAACTCAAATTGCTCGTTGTTCGATATCAGCAGAATCACTTGGGGGGTGTTTAACCCGCGAACAGCTTCTTTCAGATCCCCGCTCTGACTCATTCCAAAAAACTGCCTCATAGTGTGTTCCTCTCTTTCTTAATATTGACGTGCCACTAATATAACTATTATACTTCAGAATCATAGATCAGGTCAATTAATATCTTACTTGAATTTGGCAATCCGTAATAGCTCAGCTTTGGCCTTCACTGTTACGGTAGTCCTATTTTGCGACTAGGAATGAAAATGTTTTCATACGGGTACAGAGGGGAACGATACGTTACGATATGTATGGTACAAAGCTTTCATGTATCAGGATGTACGAATCGAAAAACGTGGCAGGATTAGAAGAGAGGTGTGATTTGCAATGGAACATAGGATTATGATCGTAGGTTACAGCGGGAGCGGGAAGTCTACGCTGGCGAAAAAGCTGGGAGGGCGGCTGTCATGCGAGGTGATGCATCTGGACTGCGTGCACTGGCTGCCCGGCTGGATAGAGCGGGACAGGGCGGAGCGGAACCGGATGATCACGCAATTTTTGGATACCAATAGGAGTTGGGTGATTGACGGGACCTATCAATCCGCCTGTTTGAAGCGGCGGCTGGAGGAGGCGACGCAGATCATATTTTTAGATTTCCCAAGAGGCATCTGCCTCTTTCGAGTCATGCGGCGTTACGTTCAATATCGTGGAAAAAGCAGAGAATCAATGACAACGGGCTGCGAGGAGCGAATCAGCGGCGAATTTTTTTGGTGGGTGTTGTACCGGGGCCGTGATAAAGCGCACAGACAACAATTCCAAAAAATCTGCACAGAGTATGCCCCTAAAGTTGTTGTGCTGCGCAATCCGAAAGAGGTGAGGCAGTTTGAACGAAGGTTTGTGAGTGATGGAAAAGCGGCGAACGGTGAGCGGCATGATGCCGAAGAGAAGAGGGAATAAAAAGCAGAGAGCCAGCCGTCCGCAGGGAAAAGTTTTCAAATCCTATTGACATATACAGTACGACTGTATATAATGGCAATATACAGCGAGACTGTATGTTGGAGGTGAGATATGAACAGAGACAAAAATTTGCCGTTGACGGAAACGGTCTACTATGTGCTGCTGGCATTGACGGAACCGGCGCACGGTTACGCGATTATGCAGAAAGTGGAGGAATTGAGCGGCGGACAGGTCAGGCTGGCGGCGGGAACCATGTATGGGGCGATCGAGAACCTGATGAAAAAGAAGCTGATTACCGCGCTAAAAAGCGATGATCCCAGAAGAAAGGTGTATGTCATTTCCGAGCAGGGCAAAGAGGTGTTGCAGGCAGATTATAAGCGTATGCTTCACATGATTGCCATTACGGAACAAGTGGCAGAGCGCGGACGCGCGTGGACAGGGGCGGAGTTTGATCAGGAGGAGGGATTGGAACATGTTTAAGATCAGGATGTTTTTGCGGTTTGAAAAAGAAGAAAAATGGTTGGAGCAAATGGCGGCAAAGGGATGGCTGCTTAGGGGAACAGGTTTGTGTTACCGCTTTCAAAAGACAGAACCGGGTGAGCGGACGATCAAGCTGGATTTTAGGTATTTCAAATCGGCGCGGGATTTTACAGAATACCGCACACTGTTTGCCGACAGCGGCTGGCAGCATCTGGCGGGGAGCCGATGGTCGGGCACACAATATTTTCTGAAGAGCCGTGCAGACAGCACAGAGGATATTTTTTCGGATCGGCTTTCTCAAGCGGGCCGCTATCAGAGAGCCGCCGACATGGGCTTATGTTGTGCGATGGCGTTTTTGGTGCTTTTTTTAACCATGGTTTCTAATGAACAGATCGACAGCGCGGCGTTTTTTCAACCGAAACAGTGGTATTTTACGCCCGGCCTGTGGGAGCTGGAAGGCGTTTCCTTCTGGTGGGCGTTCCTGTTTGAATCTCCGTTTGCCATTATGAGGGGAGTGGGGTGGCTACTGCCGCTTTTGTTTATGGTTTTCTATGGTGTCTGTGCTATGAAAGCGCATTTGATATACCGCGCGGCTGTCAGCGGGCAGTGACGGCAGCGTTGGCGAGGGGGCCGGAGGGCCGGTAAGGGCAGGCTGTCACAAGGAAGCGTTCAGGCAGTGCAAAATAGGTTCGATATATTTGGGGTCGGAGATATCGTAGGAGGAAGAGATCATTTTGAGCATTTCTTCCTCCGCCTGCGTTTTATTTTTTTTGGATTTGAGCGATCCGCGAAACATTTTCATCATGAGCTTGGAAGGAGCGGACATTTTTTCGTAGTTGAGTCCGCCCGGACAATAGAATACATTGACCTTTTTCCACTCCGAATCGCTGAAATTCTGTCTCAGTGCCGGTTCAATTTCCGCATTTTCGATCGGACTTGCCCCGACACAAAAGGCGATCCGTTTTTTGCCGTCCCATTTGTCCATGTTGCTTTTGAACCAACTGATTTTACTGATGCCCCCGGCGCACGCCCAGCCGCCAAAAACAATGGCATCATAAGAATCGAGATTTTTCTTTTTGGCTTCTGAAAAGGCCAAACAGTCAGCCCCAGCCGCCTTGGCAATCCACTGGGCATATTGTTTGGTAAAGCCTGTCTGTGATTGATAGATTACGATGGTATTCATATGCTGTTTCCTTATGTGAAATCAAAGTTTTCGGTATCCGCAGTTTCTTGGCATGCGTTGATTTTCTTTTCCATATGATTTATGCCGTCATAAATCTTTGACAGAAGTAAAAACAACATTTTGATTTCTTCCTCTGAATAAACTTCAAAAAGATCGTTCAGATCTTGGCGGTAGGGCGCAAAGTCGTTCTGAAAGTAACGGTCAGCTTTTTCGGTCGGGCAGATGCAAAGCGCCCTTGCGTCGCAGGGACTCTGTTGTATGGTGATAAAACCTTTTTTCTCCAAAACATCGGCCAGCTTTTTGATATTCTGCCTGGAACAGCCAAACAGGGTTCCCAGTTTTGTGAAGGTCAGCGGTTCCTTCGACTGTCTGACGATCGACAACAGCATAAACTGTTTTAGGGAAACTTCGGGGATGTGCTGGTCGAAAAGTGTCTGTAATTTGTTTGCGGCGATAAAGATAGTACTGAAAATTGCTTTGATCTGATCTTCTGTGGTATCCGAAAATCTGGCGAGTATATCATCCAGTATCATGCTCTGTCCTCCTTGTGTGGAGGCGGTTGCGCTCCAAATAAGTAACAAGTTGCATATACATATTATAGTAACAAGTTACCTGTTTGTCAAGACCATCGTAGTGGAACGCTCGAAATAGTGTGGCAGTTGGGCCTGCGGCTTCCCTATTACGGAATTCGCCCCATTTAAAGTTTGCCTGCGGCAAAGGGGCGATTTTTTGTTTATGAAACATTACTGGCCTCTAACTGCGCAGCAAGTGCGCAGTTGCAGGGTGAACGGTTTTGTAACAGTAACAACTGATGGTTACTTTTCAAATCCACGCCAATCACTCCGCTGATTGGCGTGGAGCCAATACAGTTATGGGGCAGTCCCCGTTACAATTCGCACTTCATAGAACAAAAGCTTTATGAAATCTGGCTTGGGTGTGACTTGTAACAACTGATGCGAACATTCATGAAACGGGAGGAAAAAGAACAGAAGATATCAGAAACCGTGGAGCTGGCGGTGAAAATACGGGACCGTAATAGGCAGTGATGAAAGCTTGACTTAAGATGACAGGAAACGTATCATGAAAGAAGTCTTAATAACGGTAGGGGACTGGTTTCGCGGATAAAGGCGTCTGTGTCTCGGAATGGAATACAGATGAGAAAGCGCCTGTATAGATTTTTTTGCTGTCGCAACGACGCGGTAGAAATTTAATAAGCGGTACATAATGCAGAAAGGGGATTGCTATGTTTTTCAAAAAATACAAATTGGGTTTTGATATATGGGGGCTGTTATTATTTTTGATTGTAATGATACCTAATTTTGTCTGGTTTGCGGTGCCCGCACCCAATGATGTGCTGAGAATAGAGTCCGTGACAGAGACAGTCGACACGATAGGTTCTATTTGTCAGGTCTTGATGATAATTGCGCTTTGTATTTTTGTGCGGGAGAAGGACGATAAATTGCGTTTTGACCCTTTGGCGATCGCTGTAATCATTTGCTGTTTTTTCTATTTTGCATGCTGGATCGGCTATTATAACGGCGCGGCGAATCCGGTTGTCATAATGGGATTGACGATTTTTCCGTGCTTGGCGTTTCTGTTTTTTGCCATATACAAAAAGAATGTGATCGCAATCGTTCCGCTTTCTGTTTTTACCATCTGCCATTTGATTTACGGGGTATATAATTTTATCATTTGATCGCAAAATTTTTTGTGTGCGCAAGAAAAATTTGGACGTTCCTGTTAAGGAAACGCGCGAAACTGCGAGTTTTATTGGTGGATTTTTACCCGGATATGATTTATCATTTAGGAAACCAAAATGCAGGAGGTAATGATTATGAGTTTGGGAAACAATCTTTTTAACGCGCGAAAAAAGAGCGGTTTGTCACAAGAGGAGGTGGCTGAGAAGTTGGGCGTGAGCAGGCAGACCATCTCGAAATGGGAACTTGACGAGACATTGCCGGACATTTGTCAGTCGAAACATTTATCCACGCTGTATCATTTGACGCTGGATGAATTGATTGAATTTGACATTGAGGTAAAAGAGATTCAACAGATGATCGAGAATACAAGTGAAAAAGTATCACAAAAAATTGACTGGACAGGCGTATGGGGCAAAAAATACCCGGTATTAACGTCTTATCAAGAAAAGGTTGAAGTTGACGAGTATGTAACCAGCCTAAGAAAACTGCTGGACAGTCTCAAGACCAGATACGGTTATGATGATTTAGACGCAATGTTAGTATTAAAAGATATTTTATCACACGCGTGGGAGCGCCGGGAATCGCTCGCGTGATTCCCCTTGTGGCATCGTGTTTGCAGAAATTCACACTGGTGACACACGCAGGTGGTACAGTGGTAATAGGAGGTGGGGCGACATGGCAAAAATATTGGTTGTCGAGGACGATGTGACCACAAACAATCTGGTCAGTGACTTTTTAACGGATGCCGGCCACACTATATTTTCTGCTTGCGATGGTCTGGAAGCGCTGCGTTATTTTCAGCAGGAATCCATAGAACTGATTATTCTGGATATTATGCTTCCCAGTGTAGATGGGATTCAAGTCCTAAAAGAAATCCGCAAAACGAGCAGCGTCCCCATTCTGATGCTGACTGCTTTGAGCGATGAAAGCACACAGATCGCCAGTTTCGATTGTTTGGCTGACGACTACATCACCAAGCCTTTTTCAATTATCCTGGCCGAGCGCCTTGACAAAAACGCTCAGGGTGACTGCTTGGTCATTTAAGAGGGAGATGATAATGCCGAACCCTTTATTTTTTGGACTGAATACGGAAAAACGCAATATTATTGTTACGGCAAGAATTTCCGAATTTGCCGATTGCGGTTATGAAAATAGTTCTACCAATCGAATTGTTAAAAAAGCTGGGATTAGTAAAGGAAGTTTATTCCAATATTTTCCTACAAAAGAGGATTTATATTTTTTCCTTCTGGACGAAATCACAGCGGAGCTTATTGCCAGTTTAAATGAAAAAATACATACACTTTCCCCCGATGTATTTCAACGAATCATAGAATACGCCGTTTTGGAATTTTCCTGGCATATCTTGTATCCCGAAAAGTCCAAAATGATCGTCAGGGCGTTTACGAAAAGCGATACTGATATTTACCGGAAAACGGTATTAAAATATGGCAATAAAGAACAAGATCTCTATGATTGGTTTTTACGGGATATTGACACAGCTCAATTTCGGTGGGACAGGCAAAAAACAATGGATATCATAAAGTGGTTTCTCAAAGGTTTCAAGGATGAATTCTTGACAAGTATGCCAGTACAAGCCGATGTAAAGTTTGAAATGATAGAAAAAGAATATGTAAAAAGCTTGTCGGATTACTTAGAAATCCTAAAGGCAGGAATCGTAAAATAGAGGAGGCTGTTATGTTTTATCATGCTCATAATGGAAGTGTCCGTGTCGGAAATTCGGACATGGATTACATATCTTTTGGAAACGGGAAGAAAAATCTTATTCTGCTGCCCGGATTGGGGGATGGACTGGCTACCGTAAGAGGAATGGCTCTTGTTTTTTCAATGATGTATCGGATATATGCGAAAGAGTTTACCGTGTATGTTTTCAGCCGGAAAAATCATTTGCAAGAGGGATATACTACAAGGGAAATGGCAAAAGACTGTGCAGAAGCGATGAACGTTCTTGATGTTTTAAAAGCAGATGTCTTAGGCATATCGCAAGGCGGCATGATCGCGCAATATCTTGCGATAGATTACCCCGATTTGGTCAATAAGCTGATCTTGGCGGTAACAAGCGCAGGCCCCAATGAAGTAATTAAAAAAGTAGTTGGCGTTTGGATGAAATTGGCAGCGCAGGGAAATTATAAGGATTTAATGATAGATACGGCAGAAAAATCGTACTCAGAAAGATACTTGAAAAAATACCGTCGAATTTATCCGTTCGTTGGAAGAATCGGAAAGCCAAAAAGTTTTGAGCGTTTTCTCATACAGGCAGCTTCTTGTATCAGCCACAATGCTTATGTGGAATTGCACAAAATCGTATGCCCTACATTCGTGATTGGCGGGGACTGCGATAACATTGTCGGAACGGCTGCAGCTTCGGAAATAGCCGAAAAAATTAGCCACAGTGAGTTGTTGATTTACCATGGTCTTGGTCATGCAGCGTATGAAGAAGCGAAAGATTTTAATGGACAGGTTTTGAATTTTTTATTATGACAAAATGGGAGCCATCTGAACAGCGTACTCCTTACGCAGTTTACACAAAAAATATGCGGAAGATGAAAACTGGGGATATACTGGGACGGACGCAAACGGAACTGCGTTTCAGATGACCTTTTTTCATGCCCATAAATCACAAAAACTACTTGTGTTGTGTTTCAAACCGTATTATAATACAGATTATAAATGAATAAGATATCTTCAGGGCGGGGTGTAATTCCCTACCGGTGGTATAGCCCACGAGCTCGCCGTCAACCTGGTTGGCGGAGCATGATTCGGTGCAATTCCGAAGCCGACAGTACAGTCTGGATGAGAGAAGATCGTGTAAGCGCAGGATAGGAAGAGGATTCTGCGGTCAGGATAGCAGCTCTGGGATGTTTTTACGTTCCAGAGTTTTTGTCATAATGGAAGAATTACATTTGAATTGCCATATTTGACAAACCGGAAAGCGGTTCCATCCCATTTTGCCCTGAAGGATTTTGTTTGGGGCATTTTTCATTTGAATAGAAAACGGTGCCGTAAGACGTATCGAATGAAAGAGTAAAGACACTTTATGGAGGATTCATATGAATGATCAGGAATATATGAAGATCGCGCTCGATCTTGCCGGGCGGGGAGTCGGTCAGACAGCGCCCAATCCCATGGTGGGAGCCGTTATCGTAAAGGATGGAGCAATCATCGGGCAGGGGTGGCACGAGAAATATGGGGGGCCCCATGCGGAGCGGAATGCGCTTGCCTCCTGCCGGGAATCGCCCCAGGGCGCGACCATGTATGTGACGCTGGAGCCTTGCTGCCATTACGGCAAGCAGCCGCCGTGTGCCGACGCTGTGATTGAGGCCGGCATCCGTAGGGTCGTTGTCGGGTCGGGCGACCCGAATCCGCTGGTCGCGGGCAAGGGGATAAAGATGCTGAGAGAGCGCGGGCTTGAGGTTGTGGAACATGTTTTGCAGGAGGAATGTGAGCGGTTAAATGAAGTGTTTTTTCATTACATCCGAACAAAACGGCCATTTGTCGTGATGAAATATGCCATGACGCTGGACGGAAAGATTGCGGCTTACACGGGAGCGTCCAAATGGATTACCGGAGAGGAGGCGAGGGGCCATGTGCAGAGAATGCGCCATCGCTATACGGCAATTATGGTTGGGGTGGGCACGGTGCTGGTGGATGACCCGCTGCTTTCCTGCCGGATTCCCGGCGGCAAAAATCCGCTTCGCATTATCTGTGATACGAACCTGCGCACGCCGCCAAATTCTCAGATCGTCACGACGGCGTCACAGATACCGACGATTCTTGCGACCTGTTGTCTAGAGCGAGAGAAATGGCAAGTCTTTGAGGACGCCGGATGCCGTGTGATATCCGTTGACAGGAGGAACGGTCATGTCGATTTGTCTCAACTGATGGAAAAATTGGGGCAGGAGCAGATCGACAGCGTTTTGCTCGAGGGCGGCGGCACGTTAAATTGGGCGGCTCTTGAGAGCGGCATTGTGCAGAAAGTGCAGGCATATATCGCGCCCAAATTGTTTGGCGGGCAGACGGCCAAGACGCCGGTGGAGGGAGCGGGAGTTCCGGTTCCGGCCGAGGGGGTTCATCTGATAAACACCAGTATGACATTGCTGGGAGAAGATTTTTTGATAGAGGGCGAGGTGGAGCAGCTTGTTTACCGGAATTGTTGAGGAAGTCGGCACTGTGGAGCGCATAGAGCGGGGGCGTCATTCTGCCGTCCTGACAATCTGTGCCGAGAAGGTTTTGGAGGAGACAAACGTCGGTGACAGTATTGCGGTCAACGGCGTATGTCTGACTGTCACTGCTTTGCAGGGCAGCCGTTTTTTGGCGGATGTCATGCATGAAACGCTAAACCGTTCTTCGCTGGCGAAGATTGTTCCCGGCAGACATGTCAATCTGGAGCGGGCGATGCCTGCGAACGGCCGTTTCGGAGGGCATATCGTTGCCGGGCATGTGGATGGGGTGGGGACAATTCTTCGTGTGCGGCGGGACGATACGGCAGTCTGGTATACCGTTGGCGCGAAACCGGAGGTCATGCGCTATATTGTAGAAAAAGGTTCCGTGACGCTGGACGGCATCAGTCTGACGGTTGCAGAAGTCGGCCAGACTGATTTTTCAATATCTGCGATTCCCCATACAGTCGGCCGGACGGTCTTACATGAGCGCAGAGCAGGTGATATCGTCAATGTGGAGACAGATATCATCGGGAAATATATCGAAAAATTGCTGTCTCCGCCGCCAACTATGCCGGGGGACGGAGCCGAACGGGGGAAGGGCGCGATCACGAGAGAGTGGCTGTCCCGGTATGGGTTTTAGTGTGAAAAATCAGCTTGATCGCTGATTTTATCACACGTGAACTTGTTCACGTTGGCTATATTGTGCTGGAGCGTTACAAATAGCACGGATGGCGCACGAACTTGTTCGTGATACGCAATATTTGAGATTTGCGTCGCCCTGTCGCGCAAACGCTCCAGAATGGAGATTCGTGTGAGAAGAACTTCTAAAGCTCGTTTACGAGCTTTTGCTCATTGCCAGAGGGCGCTAACGTGAAACAAGTTCACGCGCTAAGAAGTTCTGAGTCTCTAATGCGAACAAGTTCGCATTGGAGAATACCCCAAAATACGCCATATATGGCAACGTCATATATGACGTTGGATTCTCCGCGCAGATTTGAGTCGCGGCAGAGCCGCAACATGTAAACGCCAAAAAACGCCATGTATGGCGTTGCGTTTTTCATCTGGATTTGAGTTGCGGCAGAGCCGCGACATGAGGGTTAGCGTGCATTTTAAAATAGAAAGGAAGGTTTGGGATGCAGTACAACACAGTAGAAGAGGCTTTGGAGGAGTTAAGAAAGGGTAAAATAATCCTGGTGACAGATGACCCGGAGCGCGAAAACGAGGGGGATTTTATCTGCGCGGCGCAGTACGCCAACACGGAGAATATCAATTTTATGGCTATGTACGGAAAAGGTTTGATCTGTATGCCGATGTCGGAGGAGTATGTGGAAAAACTGAAAATTCCGCAGATGGTACAGCGAAATACCGACAATCACGAGACGGCTTTTACCGTTTCGATCGACCATGTGTCGACTTCCACAGGGATTTCCGCAGCCGAGCGCTCGGTGACGGCAAAGGCATGTGTGGCAGATGACGTCAGGCCGGAGGATTTTCGCAGGCCAGGACATATGTTTCCGCTTTTGGCAAAGAAAAACGGTGTGCTCGAGCGCAGCGGCCACACCGAGGCAACGGTTGATCTGTGCCGCCTGGCCGGCCTGAAGGAGTGCGGTTTGTGTTGCGAGATCATGCGGGAGGACGGCACGATGATGCGTTCGCCGGAGCTGTTTGATCTGGCAAAGCGCTGGGATATGAAGTTTATTACCATCCGCGATCTGCAAAATTACCGCAAGTGCCATGAAAAGCTTGTAGACCGGGTGATCGATGTGAGCATGCCGACCAAATACGGCGATTTTCGGGCTTACGGCTACGTCAACCGGTTAAATGGAGAGCATCATGTCGCGCTGGTGAAAGGGGAAATCGGCGACGGGGAACAGGTACTCTGCCGCGTTCATTCCGAATGCCTGACCGGAGATACGTTTGGCTCTCTGCGCTGCGACTGCGGGCAGCAGTTTGCCGCAGCCATGACACAGATTGAAAAAGAAGGGCGCGGAATCTTGCTTTACATGCGGCAGGAAGGGCGCGGCATCGGCCTGATTAATAAGCTGCGCGCCTATGAATTGCAGGAACAGGGCATGGATACCCTTGAGGCCAACCTGGCGTTGGGCTTCGGCGGGGATGAGCGGGAGTATTATATCGGCGCGCAGATTTTGCGGGAATTGGGTGTAAAGAGTATGCGGCTCCTCACCAACAATCCCGACAAAATTTACCAGCTCTCGGAGTTCGGGCTTGCAATTACCGAGCGGGTGCCGATTCAGATGGATGCCACGGCGCATGATCTGTTTTATTTAAAGACAAAACAGGCGCGCATGGGGCATATGTTACAGTATTGATCATTTGTTCTATCTGCCTATTCCTGACATAGGCAAATGAGGTTAGGGATTCGTGTGAAAAATAAATTTTTCACACGGCGATTTGTGTCTGTGGGCTGCAAAGCCATAGTTGCTTGCCACAAAGGCGATTATGCGCAAAAAGCAAATGCGAACGTCGTTCGCAATGCAAAAATGGGGAGTTTTATAGTATCTGTTATAAAAAGTGTATAAATTTAGACAAATAGCATTTTTGCTGAGTAGAAAAGGAGAGGTAACAGGATGAAAACATTGGAAGGAAATTTGGTGGCAAAAGAAATAAAGATCGGTATTGTGGCAGCACGGTTTAACGAGTTTATCACCTCAAAGCTGCTGGGCGGCGCGATGGACGGACTGCTGCGCCACGAAGTGCGCGAGGAGGATATTCATGTGGCCTGGGTACCAGGCGCATTTGAGATACCGCTGATCGCCGCTAAGATGGCAAAGAGCGGAAAGTATGACGCCGTGATCTGTCTGGGCGCGGTCATCCGCGGTTCCACCAGCCACTATGATTATGTCTGCAACGAGGTGTCAAAGGGGATTGCGGCCGTTTCCTTAGAGAGCGGCATACCGGTCATGTTTGGCGTGCTCACGACGGAAAATATTGAGCAGGCGATCGAGCGCGCCGGCACGAAAGCCGGAAATAAAGGCTATGACTGTGCGCTTGGCGCGATTGAGATGGTAAATCTGCTGCGGGAGATGGAGTGCTGTGAATAATAAATTTTATTTTTGGAACACAAAAAAGCCTTGCCGCCCAGGCCGGCTCGACCGTTTTGGCCGTGGCATACCGGCCGGTGCAAAAAGCAGCGCGCTGCTGATTTTACTGCTGGCCGTTGTATTTTCCACATCCTGCGGGGAGGAGCGCAAACAGGAACCCACGCAGGGCAGCGTCAGTGAAGTGACGGGCAGCGCCGTGCAGGAGGCCAACGACAACGGAAGCGGCGGGCAGGAATATGCGGACGGCAGTGGTGGCGCCGAGGAAAATGACGACGCCAATGAGAGAGACGGTGCAGGAGAAAATGGCGTGGATAAGAGCGGAAGCGCAGGAGAGAATGGCGCGGATAAGAGCGGAAGCGCAGGAGAGAATGGTGCGGATAAGAGCGGCAGCACAGAGAAAAGCGCCGCCGCAGACGGCAGCGGTGGAAGCAAAGGGAACGGCACGGACATGACCTACAGTGCCGCGCGCTGGCGCGAACAGTTTGGCGAAAGCTGTATCACATCGCAGACATTTGAAGTAGAGCTGAGCGAATACGACGGCAAAGTCTGTTTTGTCCCCTTTGCGCCCGCCGGGGAAGAAGAGTTCTATATGCAGATCGTAAAGGACGGAAACGTGCTGACAGAGATTTCGCCCTATGTCCCGGAAACTCTGTCGCACCAGGCGTTTGCCAGCCTCGACGCCGTCGCGTTTGATGACGTCAATTATGACGGCAATACCGATTTGATTTTGATTGAGACATACGGCGACACAGCATTTGCCGCAGTTTATTATGGCTATGCAGCCGAGGGCGAAGGCGGCAGAAGCTATTTCCTGGTGCAGGAGGAGTTGTCTGCGAATCTGTCAGAACAGCTCAAACAGCTTACGATTCCGCAAATCCGCCAGCATTTGTCGGGCGGAAAAAAGAACGGGGAGTTTTCCGATTACCGGGAGGCGTATGAGGCAGTAGGCAGACTGTGCGAGCTGGAAAACCCGGATGATATATCGTTCAATCTGATTTATTTTGACGGGGACGATATACCCGAATTGGTCGCCGGCATGACCGGTTACTATGTAAGCATGTATTCTTACAGCGACGGTAAAATCTATACGCTGATGGATCGGTGGGCGTACGGCGCGATGGGGAATACGGGATATGAATATGCGCCGTACAAAAACAGCCTCAGAAACTACAACAGCGATTATGCAGGCGCAATTCTCTACACAACTTATATGTCTGTCAGCCAGAATCATGTACTGGAAACCGTGGTGCAGATTAAGACGGTCAATTTTGATGATGTGAATCAAAATGGGATACCCGATGAAGAGGAAGCGGGCTCGATCGGACGCTACGGTGTAAATTATATCAATGACAAGGAGGCTTCGGACGCCGAGTGTGCCGCCTACAGCGCCGGCGAATATAAATATATCGAGGGTATTATGGATGTGGAAGCCTTGAGAACAAAATTAAAGGCATAAAAGAAAGCGGCGGAGAAGAGGAAAGTAACAATTCAGCCAAGGATTTTGCAGCAAATGCAAATCAGGCCATTGCAGCAAATGCAAATCAGGCCATTACAGCAAGTGCAAATCAGGCCATTGTAGCAAGTACAAATCAGGCCATTGCAGCAAATGCAAATCAGACCATTGCAGCAAATGCAAATCAGGCCATTGCAGCAAATGCAAATCAGGCCATTGCAGCAAAAGTGCGAAGGCATTGAGAACGTGTAAATTCAGCCAGGAGATAAGCCGCCGAGTTGCGTTATTGACATTGGAAAAGGACAAGTTTAAAATGAGAAAAGAAATGTCAGAGAAGCTCCGCGATATCGAAGTAAGATAAGCAGTGCCAGAGAAGCTCTGTGATATCAAAGTAAGATAAGCAGTGCCAGAGAAGCTCCGCGATATCGAAGTAAGATAAGCAGTGCCAGAGAAGCTCTGTGATATCAAAGTAAGATAAGCAGTGCCAGAGAAGCTCTGTGATATCAAAGCAAGATAAACAGTGCCAGAGAAAGTCAATAACGCAAACATGAGACAAGCTCAAATGTCTGGAACTGCTAAGATTCACACGGAAAGAGAACGCTCAACAGGCTTTTCATGTGGATTTGTAATGTTGCATTGCGGAATCTGACGACCATTTTTAAATACAGAAAGAGAGGAAGCTTATGGGCAGAGACGTGATTATTGCTTGTGATTTTAACAGCAAAGAAGAGGTAGTGCGCTTTTTGGAAAAGTTTAAAGAAAAGAAACCGTTTGTAAAAATCGGTATGGAGCTGTTTTATGCGGAGGGCCCGGATATCGTGCGCACGATCAAGGGCATGGGGCATAAGATTTTCCTAGATTTAAAATTGCACGACATTCCGAATACCGTTAAAAAATCGATGTCGGTGCTTGCCGGGCTGGATGTGGATATGTGCAATGTACATGCCGCGGGAACCAAAGCGATGATGTCGGCTGCGATTGAGGGGCTTACCAGGGCGGATGGCACGAGACCGCTTCTGATTGCCGTTACCCAGCTTACCTCGACGAGCGAGGAGATGATGCAGGAGGAGCTCTGGATTGAGCGGCCGATCGACGAGACGGTGCTGCACTATGCGTCCAATGCCAAAGAAGCGGGGCTTGACGGTGTGGTGTGTTCGCCGCTCGAGGCCGGTAAAGTGCATGATTTCTGCGGAGAGAAATTTGTCACCGTGACGCCGGGCGTCCGCTTTGCCGACGGTGATGTGGGAGATCAGAAGCGTGTTACCACGCCGGCAAAAGCGAGAGAAATCGGTTCGGATTATATTGTCGTGGGCAGGCCGATCACGCAGGCGGTAGACCCGGTGGAGGCATATCAAAGATGCGTGGCGGAGTTTGTAGACTAGATTACAGGAACATAAAAGGAAAGTGATGGCAGCATGAAAGCGAAGGGATTAAGTGGAAGTACATTAAAAATAATTGCCGTGGTTACGATGATTATAGATCATATTGCGGCGGCGGTTTTGTGGCGCTTTGTGGTCGTCCGGGGAGACAGCGCCTTTCTGGCCGGCGCCAGTGAAGGGCTGCTTCGCGTCGTCCAGTCAGAAAACCTCTTTCTTATATATCGTGTGATGCGGAATATCGGCAGGATTGCGTTTCCCATTTTCTGTTTCTTGCTGATAGAGGGCTTTGAACATACGCGGGATGCCAGGAAATATGTGGTGCGTCTCGGCTTGTTTGCACTGCTCTCCGAGATTCCGTTTGACTTGGCTTTTCAGGGGGAGCTGTTGGAATTTACTTACCAGAATGTATTTTTCACGCTGTTTATCGGTTTGCTCACGATCGTGCTGTTTCATGCGGCGGAAGAATGGCAAACGATTCATCCGCCGCTGCGGGTGTTTCTGCTGGCTGTGATTTCCGTCGGCGGCATGTGTCTGGCGCATGTGGTGCACACGGATTACGCGGCGCGGGGCGTCATGTGTATTCTGGTTTTTTATATTTTCCGCAAAAGCAGACAGGCGCAGATCATCGCCGGTATACTGGCATTTTTCTGGTGGGAGCCGGCGGCAGTGCTTGCGTTCGTGCCGATTGCGCTCTATAACGGAACCAGGGGGATTCGGTTAAAATATGCTTTTTACGCCGTGTATCCGCTGCATTTATTGATTTTATATGCAGTCAGCGCAATATTGGGGCTGGGGGCCGTCGCGGTCGTATGACGGAGTTGTTGGAGCGAAAAAGTAATAGGTTAGGCTGAATAAATAAAGCTTGTCACACTTTTTACAAAATTTGCATAGTACTTTTGTGAAAAATGTGGTAAGCTATTTTTATATTACAGCAAACAGCGTCAAGAGAAAGGAAAGCGCGCGCCATGATTAAATATTTCAGAACGGATGATCAGCGTATTCATGACGAAGAAAAACTGGATGATGGCGTTTGGGTGCAGATGATTGCGCCGACAGCCGATGAGTGTTTCATGATCGCCGAAGATTTGAATGTGGACGTAGAGGACATTCAGGCGGCGCTCGATGTGGAGGAGAGCTCGCGTATTGAATTGCAGGACGGCTATACGCTGATTCTTGTCGATATTCCGACCGTGGAGATTCGCCATGATAAGGAAACTTATACGACGATTCCGCTGGGCATTATCCTGACGCAGGATGTGATTGTGACGATCTGTACAGAGAATACGCCGGTGCTGAAAAATTTTGTTGCCAACCGCGTCAAAGAGTTCAGCACGAAAAAGCGCCTGCGTTTTGTCTATCAGATTCTGTTCCGCACGGCGGCTATGTATCAGGCGAACCTGCGCAGCATAGACAAAAAGCGCACGGAGATAGAGGAGCACATCGGCAATGACACGGAGGATGCGGACTTAATCGAGCTACACGAATTGGAATCGACGCTCGTCTATTTTGCCACCTCCCTGCGGGCCAACAGCGTGGTGCTCGACCGGCTGACCCGCTACAAGCGCCTGGAGCAGTACCCGGAGGACAAGGAGCTTTTGGATGATGTGATCGTGGAGAATCAGCAGGCGGTCGAGATGACGACAATCTACCGCGATATCATCAACGGTACGAGAGAGCTGATGTCCTCGGTTTTGGACAACAAGCTCAATAATGTCATGAAATATCTGACCTCGATTACGGTGGTGATGGCTGTTCCCACAGTTATTTCCGGCATATACGGCATGAATGTCAATGAAAAGGGGATGCCGTTTGCCAACATGCCTTACGGGTTTTTGATTATCTGCGGCCTGACTGTTTTGATCTGCGGCATTGCGCTGGTGATACTGAGAAAAAAGAAGATGCTGTAATTCGGTGGTCGTTTTTTATTTCGGCTTTCCACTAAAATGTCTACTTCTTTAGCTGGTAGAAGTCATAAAATGCGGCGTGTTTCGTAATAAGTTCTTCAAATGTACCCTGCTCAATGATTTTTCCGTCTGCCATAAATACAATTTCGTCATAGAGTGCAAGAAGATCGCTGCTCATATTATGAGTGATAGTAAGCAGCGTTAAATCAGAGATTGCCAATAGCCTGCGTTCAATATCATACGCAGTCTGCATATCAATCGCAGATGTACCCTCGTCTAAAATCAATAGCGGCTTCTTGCGGATGAAAGCTCTCGCTACGGCGATTCGCTGTTTCTGTCCGCCGGAAAGGTTATCTCCATTTTCTCCAACGTGATATGCGAGTCCGTTTGGTACTTGCGCAATAAACTGTGATAAACCGCTATCAGACAATGCGCTTTGCAGTTCTTCTTTGCTGAAATCTTCGTGCAGACAAATATTGTCTAAAATGCTTTCGTCAAACATATAAACATTCTGATGAATGACTGACGAGAGAGCAGTTATTTTATCAATATCTAAAGCGGAAAGGCTATCTGCGTCATATCGTATCTTACCTTTGAAATTAGAGTAATATCCGGCAATCAGCTTCATAAGCGTAGACTTTCCACATCCACTCTTACCGACAAAGGCATATTTTTTTCCTTTTTGTATGGATAGTGAAATACCGTCTATGACGTCGTGCTCTTTATCATAGGAAAAGTGTAAATTATTTACAGAAATTGCTTTTTGGAATGTGGGTTCCTTTTGTGTATTTGCGTTCTGTTTCTTGTAATCTGAAAGGCTGTTCAGCTTCTGTATAATCGGTTTTATACTCTTGATTTTTGGAATATTGCTAAAAATATTCAATAAAGGATTTGCAAGGTTACCGCTTACCTGTACCATGCCTAATAAAGCTCCAGCACTGATTCGTCCAATGATAATGAAATATGCAGAAAGAAAAACAACAATACTTTGAACAAGAAGCGAAAGCGCCATAGAAACTGCTTCATTTGCTGCGATCGCCTTGTCAACAGAATATTTTGCTTTTATCGTGTCCTCGTTACTCATCTCAAAGCGTGAGAGGACATATTTTTTCATCCGATAAGACTTGATAACCTCAAAGCCGGATAATAAGTCTTTTACATGGTTTGTAAAAGAGGATAGCAGATCGGAATATTTATCCTGCCGTTTGGAGAGCAGCCCTCCAAACAGGCTGGGGACAATAAGCATCATAGCGCTTGCGGTCATCACACATATCGTAACGATAATGTCAAAGTAAATCATTACGGCAAAGGACGCGATGAAAATGATGGTGTACTGGATCACTTGCAGGAGAGGAAGCAAATAGTTGTCTTCCATCATTTTTACGTCATTCGTAATTGCAGATAAATAATCGGCAGTATTATTTTTCGAGTAGTCCTCAATGGTATGCCGCTCAATTCCTGCAAAGAGTTTGGAACGGACAGCTTTTACAATCTTACAGATAAACTTTTTGCCAAACAAGGATTGCAGGTACAGGAATACACCCATAAGTGCAAAGTAGACGATAGAAAAGAGCAGTATGTGAATGAAGCTGTCCATATCGCCCGTAGTTACAATATCCATAATCTGCTGCAATAAAATAGCAATAAACACATAAGATAGAGAGCTGATTGCAGTAAATAGTATAGTTAGGAACAATAAGAGCTTGTATTGTTTCAAATAACGTAACATATTGCGGCATCCTCCTCACTTACCCACAAAGCGCCCGCTGGCGCCGCAGGGCAGCACAAGCCCGTTGGAGGACACCGGCAGGCCGATTTCGCCGGCGTCAATATTCCCGTCGTATGGTCTTAGTATCGTGTGCAGCATATAGCCAAGAACGGCCGGCTGTAGTCCGGTTGTGTAGGAGTTGATGAGAAAAAACAGCGGCTGCGGCGTCAGAATCTGCGCACAGAGCTGCAAGAGAGGAAAGATGGCATCCTCGATCTTCCAGATTTCTCCTTTGGGTCCCCTGCCGTAGGAGGGCGGGTCCATAATAATTGCGTCATACTGATTGCCGCGGCGGATTTCCCGCTCGACAAATTTCACACAGTCGTCTACCAGCCAGCGGATAGGGGCGTCGCCCAGCCCGGAGGAGACGGCGTTTTCTTTTGCCCAGGCCACCATGCCCTTGGAAGCGTCGACATGCGTCACGGAGGCGCCGGCCGACGCCGCGGCCAGGGTGGCGCCCCCGGTGTAGGCAAACAGATTTAACACTTTAATCGGGCGGCCTGCTTCCCGGATTTTTTGCGACATCCAGTCCCAGTTTGCGGCCTGCTCCGGGAAAAGGCCGGTGTGCTTGAAGCTAAACGGCTTCAGATGGAAAGTCAGTCCCAGCGGCTGGTAAGCGATGGACCACTGCTTGGGCAGATCGAAAAACTCCCACTCACCGCCACCCTTGGCGCTTCTATGATAGTGGCCGTTTTTCCTGCGCCAGCCCGGCGCGTTTTTTGGCGTGTGCCAGATGACCTGGGGGTCCGGGCGCACCAAGACATAATCTCCCCAGCGCTCTAGCTTCTCACCGCCGGAGCAGTCGATCACTTCGTAATCTATCCAATTATCTGCGATCCACATAAAAATAACCATACCTTTCTCTCAACCTGCAAACTTTGGGCCGCAGGCACAAATTTGCGTGTGAAAAATTTATTTTTCACACTACCTCCTTGTGAATTTAGATTTACACTGCGCTACATTGTTAGCCGGGATTGATGGGATGCCATAATGTTCTATCCTTGGACTGTTTTTCCGAGGGGACGCTCCCTAACAGGGATAGAACGCTATGGCAATCCTATCTTCTTCTCCAGGTCGACGGCATCAGCATAACAAGCATCGGGAACAATTCCAGGCGTCCCGCCAGCATGTCGAACATCAGCACAAATTTGGAAAACGTGCTGAAAATAGAGAAGTTGCAGCTGGGCCCGACAGCGTCCAGGCCGGGGCCGATGTTATTGAGTGTGGCGGCTACCGCCGTAAAATTAGTCGTAAAGTTAAAGTTGTCCACACTGATGAGCAGCGTGGAGATCAAAAGCATCAGAAAGTAAATGACAAGGAATACGTTGGCCGAGCGCAGGACCTCGTGGCCGACGACATGTCCGTCCATGCGCACTTTGCGCACCTCCCGCGGGTGAATCGAGAGCGAGAGTTCCTTTTTGATCGTCTTGCACAAAAGGACGATGCGGGATACTTTCATTCCGCCGCCGGTGCTGCCGGCGCAGGCGCCCAGAAACATCAGGAGAACCAGAATACATTTGGAGAGTTCCGGCCACAGATCAAAGTCTGCCGTCGCAAATCCCGTGGTCGTGATGATGGAGCCGACCTGAAAGAACGAGTGGCGCAGTGTTTCCTCAAGCGTCGGGTAAAGGTGTCGGATATTGAAGGCTATGATGCCCACGGAGCCTAAAATAATAAACAGATACCAGCGGATTTCTTCTATTTTAAATGCTTCGCGGAACTTTTTGGAGAGAAGCAAAAAATAGGCGGAATAATTGATGCCGCTTAAAATCATAAAGATCGTGACAATGTTTTGCAGAGCCGGTGTGTAGCTGGCAAAGCTGTCATTTTTGATGCCGAAACCGCCGGTGCCCACCGTGCCGAAGGTGGAGGTGAATGCGTCGAACGCCGGCATGCCAAAGGCGATCAGCAGAACGATTTCCAGAATCGTCATGGCCAGATAAATGCCATACAAAATCTTTGCGGTGTCCTTTACATGCGGCACAAGCTTGGTGACGGAGGGGCCGGGGCTCTCGGCGCGCATCAGGTTCATGTTGGAACCGCCCATCATGGGCAGGATGGCCATGATAAAGACAAATACGCCCATACCGCCAATCCAGTGTGTAAAGCTGCGCCAGAACAGGCTGGCGTGTGTCAGCGGTTCCACTTCCGTCAGGATACTGGCCCCGGTGGTGGTAAAGCCGGAGATTGTCTCGAACAGCGCATCCACATAGGACGGGATGTCCCCTGTCAGCACGAGGGGCAGCGCCCCGAAAATACTCATCACAAGCCAGCTGAGCGCCACGGTGGCGAACCCCTCCCTGGCATAGATCGATCTGTTTTTGGGCTTGCGGATGCCAAGGAGCAGGCCGCAGGCCAGACAGAGCGCTGCGCCAAAGAAATAAGGGAAAGCGGCGTCTTCCGAGTAAAAGAGGAGATCTACCAGTGCCGGAAGCAGCAAAAAAATGCTCTCAAATTTTAACACATATCCAAGAATATACAGTACAATCCGATAATTCATAATATGCTAAGCCTCCAAAATCTCTGTGATATTGGAAATCCGATAGCCGGAGAGGACAACCACGACAGAATCGCCCGGCATAATACGGTCGGAACCGCTGGGAATAATCACTTTACCGCGGCGGTAGATACAGCAGATCAGCGTATTTTTGCGCAGAGACAAATCCTGCAGGGGGATATTGGTAAAATCCGCTTCCGATTTGATGGTAAATTCGAGCGCTTCCGCCTTGCCGCCTGCCAGTTTATAGAGCGTCTCCACGTTGCTGTTTTGCGAGTAGCTGGTAGAGCGCACATGTTTAATAATGTAATCGGAGGTGATGACCCGCGGATAAATAATACTGCCGAGTTTTAGCTTGTCAATCACGTTGTTAAAACTGATGCGGTTAATTTTAGTCACGGTCTTGGCATTGGAAACCTCCGTGGTGTAGAGGGAGAGCAGGATATTTTCTTCGTCCACGCCGGTCAGCGCGGCAAATCCCTGGGCGTTTTCAAGCCCTTGCTGCATGAGGAGGGCCTGGTCGGTGGCATCTCCGTAAATAATGGTGGCTTCCGGGAGTAACTCGCTTAAAGTCTCGCAGCGTTCCCTGTTTTTTTCTATAATGGTGACTTTGATGCCGGAATCGAGCAGCCGTTTCGCCAGGTAAAAAGAAATCTTGCCGCCGCCGGCCAAGATGGCGTTTTTTACCCGGTTTTTCATGACGCCGATCTTGCTGAAAAATTCCAGCGAATTGCGTCTGGTGGCGGTGATGGAGACGACGTCGTTTTCCTCAAACTCAAAGTCTCCGTTGGGGATGATGACCTGGTCGCCGCGGATTACCGTGCAGACTAACACATTGGTGTGCAGCGTCTGCGGCAGCTTGGCCAGCTTTCGCTGAATCAGCGGGGAACCCGAGAGCACTCTAAAATGAAGCAGCTCCACATGACCTTTGGCAAAAGAATCCACGCGGATTGCGGAGGGAAACTGGAAAATGCGCTCGATTTCGCGTGCGGCAGTCAGCTCCGGGTTTATGATCATGGCGAGACCGAACTCCTTTTTTAAGAATTCGACTTCGCTGATATAGATCGGGTTGCGGATGCGGGCGATTGTCTGGCAGCGCCCGGTTTTCTTGGCGATCACGCAGCACAGAAGATTCTTCTCGTCGTCGCCGGTGACTGCGATCAGAAGATGCGCGGTTTTGATGCCGGCCTCGAGTAAGACCTGATGGCTGATGCCGTTGCCGATGATACCCATGGCGTCCATTTCGTCCGTGATGCGTTCTACTTTTTCTGCATTTTCATCAATGACTGTAATGTTGTGGGATTCGCTGCTAAGCTGCTCGGCGAGAGTATAGCCCACTTTTCCACAGCCTACGATAATAATGTCCATAGTGATACGACCATGCCTTTCTTCCGTTTTCTATTATGAATACTATATAATGAAAAAACAAAAAAGTAAACTGTTCTGCGCAAGAGGACAAAATTTTTTACAAATCGTAAAAAAATCCTTGCATTTTATGGAAAACTCATTTATAATAGCCATTGCTGTGACATTGATAGCGTAGAAGCGTGAGGTTGCTGCCCGGCGGGCAGGTTTTCCGTGGAGCGAATGTCAAGTTAGGAAACTGGCGACAAGTCACTGTACCATAACATCTACAGAGTAGAAACAACCGTGCGGCTCTTATTTTGGGCAAGGCTATTCCCGGATAAGACAAAGATAGCGCGCGGAGAAGTGTGCAGTCACCACTTGTCGTACAAAGGCGATAGACCACAGAGGATTCTATCGTAGGAATCGTGCGAAAAGGAGGCGGCTTTTTTTATGGCAAGTCAAGTAATGAGAATCACATTAAAAGCTTATGATCACGAATTAGTTGATTCTTCAGCTAAGAAGATCATTGAGACTGTTAAGAAGAACGGAGCACAGGTGAGCGGACCGGTGCCTCTTCCGACAAAGAAAGAGGTTATTACCATTTTGCGTGCTACTCACAAATATAAGGACTCCCGCGAACAGTTCGAGCAGAGAACTCATAAGAGGCTGATCGACATTGTGACACCGACGCAAAAAACGGTAGACGCTTTATCCCGTTTGGAGATGCCGGCCGGTGTTTACATCGACATCAAAATGAAAAATAAGTAATTCATTTTGAACATTATTTAGTGAATATCCTAAAGGGTTTTATGATAGTAGCAATGCTTCTATGGACTTTCTAGGATGAACGGTTCCGCTGCCCCGGTTTGTCGGGTAAGAAGCGTTCCGCTGTAGAGAAAACAGGAGGTAAAAGAATGAAGAAAGCGATTTTAGCAACAAAAGTCGGAATGACTCAAATCTTCAACGCAGACGGCGTATTAGTGCCGGTTACTGTATTGGAAGCTGGTCCCTGCGCTGTCACACAGATCAAGACAGTGGACAATGACGGATACAGCGCAGTGCAGGTCGCATTTGCCGATAAGAAAGAGAGAATTGTCAGCAAGGATGCAAACGGTAAGAAAGAAATCAAACACAGACATGGCGTAAACAAAGCCGAGATGGGCCACTTCAAAAAGGCCGGCGTATCCGGAAAACGCTATGTAAAGGAGTTTAAACTGGAAAACGCGGACGAGTACAAGCTTGGCGATGTCATCAAGGCAGATATCTTTGCCGAGGGCGACAAGATCGACGCGACTGCGATTTCCAAGGGAAAAGGATTCCAGGGTGCGATCAAGAGATTTGGACAGCACAGAGGGCCGATGGCTCACGGTTCCAAGTTCCATCGCCACCAGGGTTCCAACGGTGCATGTTCTTCCCCGAGCCGTGTGTTCAAGGGAAAAGGGATGCCTGGACATATGGGAAGCGTAAAGGTTACGACACAGAATCTCGAAGTTGTGAGAGTCGACGCGGAAAACAATCTGCTTTTAATCAAAGGCTCCGTGCCGGGTGCCAAGAAATGTCTGGTTACCATCAAAGAGACGGTAAAAGCAGGTAAATAGTGTTTGATTCGGAAAGGAGGAACGAATAATGGCTAAAGTAGCTGTTTTAAATATGGAAGGCAAAGAAGTCGAGACGATAGAATTAAACGATGATGTCTTCGGTGTAAAGATAAATGAGCATTTAGTGCATATGGCTGTACTGCAGCAGCTGGCGAACAACCGTCAGGGAACGCAGAAAGCAAAGACGCGTTCGGAAGTGCGCGGCGGCGGCAGAAAGCCGTGGAGACAGAAGGGAACCGGTCACGCAAGACAGGGTTCTACCAGAGCGCCGCAGTGGACGCATGGCGGCGTTGTGTTTGCACCGACGCCAAGAGATTACTCTTTTAAGCTCAACCGCAAAGAGAAGAGGGCGGCGTTAAAGTCCGCACTGTCCTCGAGAGTGGCAGAGAACAAATTTATCGTTGTGGACGCATTAAATTTTGACGAAATTAAAACCAAAAAGTTTGTCGAAGTCATGAAGAACTTAAATGTTGACAAGGCTCTGGTCGTATTGGATGACATGAACGAGAACGTGATCCGCTCTGCGAACAATATCCCGACCGTAAAGACAAGCCAGACAAACGAGATCAACGTATACGACATCTTGAAGTACGACACGGTTGTTGTGACCAAGGATGCCGTAAAGACCATCGAGGAGGTGTATGCATAATGGCAAACATTCAGTATTATGATGTAATCCTCAAACCGGTAGTGACGGAGAAAAGCATGAATGTCATGGCTGAGAAGAAATATACGTTCCTGGTTCACCCGGAGGCAAACAAGACTATGATCAAAGAAGCAGTCGAGAAGATGTTTGAGGGCGTAAAGGTAGCCCATGTAAACACGATGAACTGCAAGGGCAAAAACAAGAGACGCGGCATGGTGGTCGGAAAGACCGCCAGGACCAAAAAGGCGATTGTCCAGCTGACTGAGGACAGCAAGGACATTGAGATTTTTGCCGGTTTATAAATTATGCACAGGAAAGTGCGATAAGAAACATTTGAAAGGAGAATCAAAATGGGAATCAAAACCTATAACCCATATACACCTTCCAGAAGGAATATGACCGGTTCTGATTTTTCCGAGATTACGAAGACTACACCGGAAAAGTCACTGACCGTTTCTTTAAAGAAGAATGCCGGCCGTAACAATCAGGGTAAGATCACTGTCAGACATCAGGGCGGCGGAAACAGAAGAAAATACAGATTGGTTGATTTCAAGAGAAACAGCAAGGACGGTATCCCGGCAAAGGTTATCGGCATTGAGTATGATCCGAACAGGACGGCCAATATCGCGCTGATCTGCTATGCAGACGGTGAGAAAGCGTATATCCTTGCACCGCAGGGGCTCACGGACGGCATGACCGTTATGAGCGGCGCACAGGCGGAAGTCCGCGTGGGCAATTGCCTGCCGTTGGAGAATATCCCGGTCGGTACGCAGGTGCACAATATTGAGCTGTATGCAGGCAAGGGCGGACAGATGGTTCGTTCCGCCGGTATGAGCGCACAGCTTATGGCAAAAGAGGGAAAATATGCGACGCTTCGTCTCCCCTCCGGTGAGATGCGTCTCGTTCCGTTAAACTGCCGTGCGACAATCGGCGTGATCGGAAATGCCGACCACAACCTTGTAAATATCGGTAAAGCAGGCCGTAAGCGCCATATGGGCGTGCGCCCGACTGTCCGCGGTTCTGTTATGAACCCGAACGACCATCCACACGGAGGCGGCGAGGGACGTGCACCGGTTGGACGTCCGGGCCCGTGTACACCTTGGGGCAAACCTGCACTTGGCCTTAAGACCAGAAAGAAACATAAGGCTTCCAATAAGCTGATCGTAAGACGCCGTGACGGCAGGGCAATCAAATAAACGCAAAATTGTGTTTATTTGCAAATTGCAATGTAACTTGCATTGCAATTTGCAGTTAATGAAAATGAACGCAGGAACAGCAGAACGGTAATTTTTTGTGCATATTGTTTAAAAAATGCCGGTTCTGCTGGTTTCTTGTGTCACAAATGTGAGAAAAGCAAAAAGCTGGGGACAGCCGCTTGCTTTTTGATGACAGTTTGTTATAATTATAAAGATGTTTGAAGTTCTTAGGAAACGCGTGGTCGCGTGTAAGGGAACTTATGATATTAGGAGGTAAAATATGGCTCGTTCATTAAAAAAAGGACCATTCGCAGACGCGAGTCTGTTGAAAAAAGTAGATGCTATGAATGCATCCGGTGATAAGTCTGTTATCAAAACATGGTCACGTCGTTCTACGATCTTCCCGCAGTTTGTCGGACATACCTTTGCCGTTCATGACGGAAGAAAACATGTGCCGGTATACGTGACAGAGGACATGGTAGGCCATAAGCTCGGTGAGTTCGTTGCCACGAGAACTTACAGAGGACATGGAAAAGACGAGAAAAAATCGGGTGTTAGATAAGAGACATTTTTTGAAAGGAGGTTTCATTCATGGCTAAGGGACATAGAAGTCAGATTAAGAGAGAGAGAAATGAAATAAAAGACACCAGACCATCCGCTAAGTTGTCATTTGCGAGAGTGTCTGTGCAGAAAGCTTGCTTCGTATTAGATGCAATTCGCGGAAAAGATGTTCAGACGGCGCTTGCCATCGTGACATACAATCCGAGATATGCTTCTACACTGATAAAGAAGTTATTGGAGTCGGCCATTGCCAATGCTGAGAATAACAATGGTTTGAGGGCAGAGAACCTTTATGTTGCGGAGTGCTTCGCAAACAAGGGGCCGACGATGAAGAGAATCCGTCCAAGAGCGCAGGGCAGGGCTTACAGAATCGAGAAGAGAATGAGCCATATCACAATCGTGCTTGACGAGAAGTAATCGCTTCAAATAGAGAAAGGAGTATAATATGGGACAGAAAGTTAATCCACATGGCTTGAGAGTCGGTATCATCAAAGATTGGGACTCCAAATGGTATGCGGAATCAGATTTTGCAGATTTCTTAGTGGAAGACTACAATATCAGAACATATCTTAAGAAAAAGTTATACGCAGCAGGTGTTTCAAAGATTGAGGTCGAGAGAGCGTCTGACCGCGTAAAAGTAATCATTTACACGGCAAAGCCTGGCGTTGTAATCGGCAAGGGCGGCGCAGAGATCGAGAAGATCAAAGCGGAAGTGCAGAAGTTCACCGCCAAGAAGTTAGTCGTAGACATCAAAGAGGTAAAGAGACCGGACCGCGATGCACAGCTCGTTGCCGAAAACATTGCATTGCAGCTTGAGAACCGTGTTTCTTTCCGTAGAGCGATGAAATCCTGCATGAGCAGAACGATGAAATCAGGAGCGAAGGGAATTAAGACTTCCTGTTCAGGACGTCTCGGCGGCGCTGATATGGCCCGCACCGAGTTCTACAGCGAGGGTACGATTCCGCTTCAGACTTTGAGAGCAGATATTGATTATGGATTCGCAGAAGCAGATACCACTTACGGCAAGGTTGGCGTGAAAGTTTGGATCTACAAGGGCGAAGTGCTTCCTGCAAAGAGTAATACGGGAGATAAGACTTCCCGGGAAGGAGGAGCTCAGTAATATGTTAATGCCTAAGAGAGTAAAACATAGAAAACAGTTCCGTGGCTCCATGGCCGGAAAAGCTACGAGAGGAAATAAGATTGTTCAGGGTGAATACGGTATTGTCGCATTAGAGCCGTGCTGGATTCGCTCCAATCAGATTGAGGCGGCCCGTATCGCTATGACGCGTTATGTAAAGCGTGGCGGTAAGATTTGGATTAAGATTTTCCCGGACAAACCGGTGACGACAAAACCTGCCGAGACGCGTATGGGTTCCGGAAAAGGTTCTTTGGAGTACTGGGTAGCAGTCGTGAAACCAGGCCGTGTATTATTTGAAATCGCCGGTGTACCGGAAGAAGTTGCGAGAGAGGCATTGCGGCTTGCTACACATAAATTACCTTGCAAATGTAAAGTAGTTTCGCGTGCGGATTTGGAAGGCGGTGTGTCAGATGAAAACTAGTAAATATTTAGAGGAATTAAAAAACAGCACTGTTGCAGACTTGAATGCACAGTTAGTGGACGCTAAAAAAGAACTTTTCAATTTGAGATTCCAGAACGCAACCAATCAGTTAGACAATACGAGCAGAATCAAAGAGGTCAGAAAGAATATCGCAAGAATTCAGACGGTCATCACTGAGAAAGAAAAAGTTGCGCAGTAGGATTCTAGGAAGGAGAATTTGTCGTGGAAGAAAGAAATCTTAGAAAAACACGTATCGGTATTGTTGTGAGCGACAAAATGGACAAAACGGTTGTCGTTGCAATTCAGGACAACGTGAGACATCCGCTCTACAACAAGATCGTTAAGAAAACTTATAAATTAAAAGCTCATGACGAGAATAACGAGTGTAAGATGGGTGACAAAGTCAAAGTAATGGAAACAAGACCATTGTCTAAGGACAAGAGATGGAGACTTGTAGAGATCATGGAAAGAGCAAAATAATAAAAGGGAGGCTACAAGCATGGTACAACAGGAAAGTAGACTTAGGGTAGCCGATAACACAGGGGCGAAAGAGTTGCTCGTTATCCGTGTTATGGGTGGTTCTACCAGAAGATATGCGAATATTGGCGATATTATTGTTGCTACGGTCAAAGATGCAACACCAGGCGGTGTTGTCAAAAAAGGTGACGTCGTAAAAGCTGTAGTTGTTCGTTCCGTAAAAGGTGCGCGTCGCAAAGACGGTTCCTATATCAAATTCGATGAGAACGCTGCTGTTATTATCAAGGATGACAAAACTCCGAGAGGAACCCGTATTTTTGGACCGGTAGCGAGAGAGCTTCGTGAGAAACAGTTTATGAAGATTGTTTCTTTGGCTCCGGAAGTATTGTAGGAGGACAAGATATGGCAACCATGAAAATAAAAAAAGGCGATCTGGTAAAGGTGATCGCCGGTAAAGATAAAGACAAAGAGGGCAAGGTAATTGCCATCAATAAGGCAAAAAACACGGTACTTGTGGAAGGCGTGAATATGATTACAAAGCACGCAAAACCGAGTATGGCGAACCAGCAGGGCGGTATCATCCATCAGGAAGGGCCGGTAGATCTTTCAAATGTCATGTATGTTCATAAGGGAAAAGCTACGAGAGTTGGCTTCAAGATGGACGGAGATAAGAAAGTTCGTTTCGCAAAATCTACAGGTGAAGTCATTGACTAATATTTAGAGAGGAGGCCAATCAGGTGAGCAGACTGAAAGAACAGTACCAGAACGAAATCGTTGATGCGATGATGAAAAAGTTTGGATATAAAAATATTATGGAAGTGCCGAAGCTCGACAAGATCGTTGTCAATATGGGCGTTGGGGAAGCCAAAGAGAATGCAAAGATATTGGAGGCTGCCATTAAGGATATGGAGGCGATCACAGGCCAGAAAGCCGTATCCACCAAAGCAAAGAACTCTGTGGCAAACTTTAAGATCAGAGAGGGCATGGCAATCGGCTGTAAGACAACGCTGCGCGGCGAGAAGATGTATGAGTTTTTAGACAGATTAGTCAATCTGGCATTGCCCCGTGTGCGCGACTTCCGAGGTGTAAATCCCAATGCATTTGACGGCCGTGGAAATTACGCGCTCGGTATCAAGGAGCAGTTGATTTTCCCGGAGATCGAGTATGATAAGATCGATAAGGTGCGCGGTATGGATATCATCTTTGTTACAACTGCAAAGACAGACGAAGAAGCTCGTGAGTTATTGACATTGTTCAATATGCCGTTTGCTAAATAGTAGGAGGGAGTTTTAATGGCTAAAACATCTATGAAAATAAAACAGCAGCGTAAACAGAAATTCTCTACCAGAGAATACACACGTTGCAGGATTTGTGGACGTCCACATTCTGTTTTAAGAAAATACGGAATCTGTAGAGTATGTTTCCGTGAATTAGCATACAAAGGCCAGATACCAGGCGTTAAGAAAGCAAGCTGGTAAAAGACTTAGCGTTGCAAAGTCGCAGTATTATTATATCAAGGAGGAAATATACATCATGACAACAAGTGATCCAATCGCAGATATGCTTACAAGAATCCGTAATGCAAATACTGCAAAACACGATACAGTCGATGTACCTGCATCCAGGATGAAGATCGCTATCGCAGATATTCTTGTGAATGAAGGATACATTGCAAAATATGATATTGTTGAAGATGGCAACTTCAAAACGATACGCATCACATTGAAATATGGCGCGGATAAGAACGAGAAAATTATTACAGGCATCAAGAGAATCTCTAAACCGGGTCTGCGCGTGTACGCCGGCAAAGAGGAGCTCCCGAGAGTTCTCGGTGGTCTGGGTATCGCCATCCTGTCCACAAACCAGGGAATTATCACGGACAAAGAGGCGAGAAAGCTTCAGGTCGGCGGCGAAGTATTAGCGTTTGTTTGGTAAAAAAATTTTGCCCGCCATTGGACGGACAAAAAAATTAATCGTCATTGGACGGATAAATTTGGAAGAACGTTCCGTTCTTCCGCGTTATTGGCAGAATGGACGGACAAAAAATTTTATCGTCATTGGACGGACAAAAAAATTTGCCGTCATTATGGCAATATAAAAAGTTTATTGGATATTTAATAAGTAAAATTTAGGAGGTACGGGCATGTCACGTATAGGAAGAATGCCAATCGCAGTTCCGGCTGGTGTGACAGTCGATATTGCAGAAAATAATCATGTGACTGTAAAAGGTCCCAAGGGAACTCTGGAGAGAACCCTTCCATCTGAGATGGAGATCAAATTAGAGGGCAGCGAGATTACGGTAACAAGACCTAATGATTTGAAGAGAATGAAATCCTTGCACGGATTGACAAGAACACTGCTCAACAATATGGTTGTCGGTGTGACAGACGGATTTACGAAGCAGCTGGAAGTAAACGGCGTGGGTTACAGAGCTTCCAAGGCCGGAAACGTATTAACACTGAACTTGGGATATTCTCATCCGGTTGAGATGACCGATCCGGAAGGATTGGAGTCCAAAGTCGATGGAAATAAAATCATTGTATCAGGTATCGATAAAGAAAAAGTTGGCCAATACGCAGCGGAGATCAGAGATAAGAGAAGACCTGAGCCTTACAAAGGAAAAGGTATCAAATATGCTGATGAAGTTATTAGACGTAAAGTTGGTAAGACTGGTAAGAAATAATTAAAGGAGTGACGAAAAATGGTTAGTAAGAAATCAAGAACAGCAGTTCGCGAAAATAAACATAGAAGAATGCGTCATCATCTTGCAGGCACTGCAGAGAGACCACGTTTAGCTGTTTTCAGAAGTAATAATCATATGTACGCTCAGATTATTGATGATACAGTTGGCAATACACTTGTTTCTGCGTCTACGCTTGAGAAAGATGTAAAGGCAGAATTGGAGAAGACTAATAACGTTGACGCAGCAGCACATCTTGGTACTGTAATTGCAAAAAAGGCATTAGACAAGGGTATCACAGCAGTTGTCTTTGATCGAGGCGGTTTCATATATCAGGGTAAGATTAAGGCATTAGCCGAAGCAGCAAGAGAAGCTGGATTAGACTTTTAATAGGAGGAAACGCAAACATGAAACGTGAAATCATTGATGCTAGTCAATTGGAATTAAATGAAAAAGTGGTATCAATTAAACGTGTAACAAAAGTTGTTAAGGGTGGACGTAATATGCGTTTTACAGCTTTAGTTGTTGTCGGCGACGGCAATGGCCATGTTGGTGCTGGACTGGGAAAAGCAACTGAGATTCCTGAGGCGATCCGCAAAGGAAAAGAGGATGCGATCAAGAAGCTCATCACGGTAAAACTGGATGACGTCGACAGTATCACACATGATGTTACAGGAAAGCATACGGGGGCATCTGTTTTATTAAAGAAGTCACCGGAAGGTACTGGTATCATCGCCGGCGGACCTGCGCGTAATGTGTGTGAGCTGGCAGGCATCCGAAATATCCGTACCAAGTCCTTAGGTTCCAACAATAAACAGAACGTAGTTCTTGCGACAATAAACGCTTTAGGCCAGTTAAAGTCCCCGGAGGAAGTAGCGAAGCTTCGCGGTAAATCCGTAGAAGAAGTCGTAGGTTAATGGAGACAATAACACGCGATTTTGAGCGGGAAAGGTATGGTTTTTGAAATGGCAGAAAAGAAATTAAAAGTAACTTTAATTAAGTCCACTATTGGTGCTGTTCCAAAGAACAGAAAGACGATCGAGGCGCTTGGCCTTACCAAGCTGCACAAGACTGTCGAGCTTCCGGACAATGCGGCGACTGCGGGCGCGCTTCGCAAGGTAGCACCATATGTGAAAGTAGAAGAAATCTAATCAGATAAGGAGGTGTCATGATGGACTTATCAAATTTACACGGAGCAGCAGGTTCCACACAAGGCGATAGATTCAGAAGAGGACGCGGACATGGTTCAGGAAACGGCAAGACTGCGGGCAAGGGCCACAAAGGACAGAAAGCTCGTTCCGGCGCACCGAGACCGGGGTTTGAGGGCGGTCAGATGCCGTTGTACAGAAGATTGCCAAAGAGAGGCTTCAAATGCAGGAATTCTAAAACGATCGTTGCAATTAACCTCTCGGCACTGGAGCGTTTTGATAACGATGCAGTAGTATCTGTGGATACATTAATGGAGGCCGGTATTGTTAAGAATCCAAGAGATGGCGTTAAGATTCTTGGAAATGGTAAATTAACTAAGAAGCTTACAGTTCAGGCAGATGCTTTCAGTGCTAGTGCAAAAGAAAAAATTGAAGCTCTTGGTGGAAAAGCAGAGGTGATCTAATGCTCGAAACACTTCGCAATGCATTAAAGATTAAAGATATTCGCAGCAGAATTCTTTTTACATTCTTTATGTTGATTATTATCAGGATCGGAAGCCAGCTCCCGATTCCTGGTGTAAATAGTGAGCTGTTTGCACAGTGGTTTGCGGATTTGACAGCGGACGGTATGGGATTTTTCGACGCAATTACCGGTGGTTCCTTTTACAATATGTCCCTCTTTGCGTTGAATATCACACCGTATATCACATCCTCCATTATCATGCAGCTCCTCACGATTGCGATTCCAAAACTGGAAGAAATGCAGCGTGACGGGGAGGATGGGCGCAAGAAGATTGCAGAGATTACGAGATATGTGACCGTAGCGCTCGCGTTGATCGAGGCAGTCGCTATGACGATCGGCTTCTACCGCGGCGGCTATTTAGAGTACACCAGCGGCGCTAAGAGTGTGATGGCATTTATCATGGTCGTATTCACGTTGACGGCAGGTTCCGCCGTGTTAATGTGGATTGGCGAGCGTATCACGGAAAAGGGCGTCGGGAACGGTATCTCTATCGTGCTTGTCATCAATATTATCTCCCGTATTCCGAACGATTTGGGTACGCTTTTTGAGCAGTTTGTCTCAGGAAAGACAATCCCCAAGGCGATCTTAGCGGCTGTGATTGTCATTGCCATTATCGTCGGCATGGTGGTATTCGTCGTGTTCTTACAGGACGGCGAGAGAAGAATCCCCGTTCAGTATTCCAAGAAGCTGCAGGGAAGAAAACAGGTTGGTGGTCAGTCTACGCATATTCCGCTGAAAGTAAATACCAGCGGTGTGATTCCGGTCATTTTTGCACAGTCTCTGTTGCAGACGCCGGTTATCATTGCGAGTCTGATGGGAAAAGGAAATGGTACAGGAATCGGCAGCAAGATTTTGAAGGGAATGTCCCAGTCCAACTGGTGTAATCCCAACGAGATGATTTATTCGATCGGTCTTGTTGTCTATATCGCATTGATTATTGCATTTGCGTATTTCTATACGTCGATTACCTTTAATCCGTTGGAGATAGCAAATAATATGAAAAAAGCGGGCGGATTTATACCGGGTATCAGACCAGGAAAACCAACCAGTGATTATCTGAATCGTATATTGAACTATATTGTCTTTATAGGAGCTGTCGGACTGGCATTTATCGCATTCGTACCGATCTTCTTTAACGGTGTGTTTGGGGCGGATGTTTCCTTTGGCGGAACGTCCATCATCATTATCGTCGGTGTGGTAATCGAGACATTAAAACAGATTGAGTCTCAGATGCGTGTGCGCTACTATAAGGGATTTTTGAGTGATTAACCTGCGTGTGGCCTTGCTTGGGCCAGACGGAGTATTAAGATAACGCTGGACTTCTACAAGTTCAGCGTTACTTGCATATAGGAAAGTTCAGAAAACAGCAACCGAGCGGATGCGGAACTAAATTGAGGAGGGTTTTACATGAAAATTATTATGTTGGGGGCGCCGGGCGCAGGAAAAGGGACACAGGCAAAGCAGATCGCGGATAAATACGGAATTCCGCACATCTCCACCGGAGACATCTTCCGGGCCAATATTAAAAACAATACCGAGCTGGGCCAGAAAGCAAAACAGTATATGGACCAGGGAATGTTGGTGCCCGACGAACTGACCTGTGATCTGGTGATGGACAGAATCGGTGAAAAGGATTGTGAAAACGGCTTTGTGCTCGACGGTTTTCCGCGGACGATTCCGCAGGCCGAGGCGCTTGACGGCGCGCTGGGCAAAATCGGCCAGAAGATGGATTACGCGATTGATGTGGATGTGCCCGATGAAAATATTGTGGGACGCATGGGGGGCAGGCGTGCTTGCTTAAACTGCGGCGCGACGTATCATGTGGTGTCTATCCCCACCAAGGTGGTGGGAATCTGTGACCGCTGCGGCAATCCGGTCGTGCTGCGCGATGACGATAAGCCGGAGACCGTACAGAAGCGTTTGACTGTTTACCACGAGCAGACGCAGCCGCTTATTGACTATTATAACCGCCAGGGGATTTTAAAGACCGTGGACGGAACGCAGCCGATGGAAGCGGTATTTGCCGCTATTGTTGAGATTCTGGGATAATGGCAGGAGAGAACATAACATGTCAGTTACAGTGAAGACCCCGGAGGAGCTGGAATTGATGCGCAAGGCCGGGAAAATTTTGGCAAAAGTGCATGAGGAGCTTGGAAAAGTCATCAAGCCGGGGCTGTCAACGCGCGATATCGACCGCATCGGGGAGGAATTGATTCGCAGTTACGGCTGTGAGCCGTCATTTAAGGGATATCAGGGATACCCGGCCTCGATCTGCGTTTCGGTCAACGAGGAAGTGGTGCATGGTATTCCCGACAGCAGGCATTACATTGACGAGGGAGATATCGTCAGCCTGGATGCCGGGGTGATCTACCGGGGCTATCACTCCGACGCCGCGCGCACGCACGGCGTCGGGGAGATTTCCCAGGAAGCCAGGCTTTTGATTGAGCGCACGAGAGAGAGCTTTTTTGCGGGAATGAAATACGCAAAAGAGGGCAATCACCTGCATCAGATCTCCGGGGCAATCGGGACGTATGCAAAGCGCTTCGGTTACGGCGTGGTGCGCGATCTTTGCGGGCACGGCATCGGTTCCATGCTTCATGAGGAGCCACAGATCCCCAACTACAAATGCCTGCGCAGGGGTATCAAGTTAAAGGCGGGCATGACGCTCGCCGTGGAGCCGATGATTAATCTGGGCACCGAGGATGTGGTCTGGCTCGATGATGATTGGACGGTCGTGACCGAGGATATGTCGCTGTCAGCCCATTATGAAAATACGATCGTGATTACCCGCGAGGGGCCGGAGATACTCACCTTGACCGAATCGGAACTGATTGACGGCGTGATCGAAAGCCTGTGAAAGCAAAGAGGCAGGAGGAGCAGATAAGAATGGAAATGGCAAAATCCCTGTCGGGGCATGACAAAGAACAGCTTTATGTGGTGATACGCGGGGATGGCGAGTTCGTGTATCTTGTAAACGGTGTGAACCGAACATTGGAGAAACCAAAGAAAAAGAACCGGAAGCATATACAGATCATAAAGAAGCTTCCGGGCGAGGTGATAGAATGTCTGTCAAGAGGGGTGACAGACCTAACCGCCAAACGGGCGATTAAATTGTATGAACAGAATATGTAAATGGAGGATTTGTGAATGTCAAAAGCAGATGTGATCGAAGTAGAAGGAACAGTTGTGGAGAAGCTGCCCAATGCCTTTTTTAAAGTGGAATTGGAAAACGGGCATCAGATACTGGCAACCATCAGCGGCAAGCTTCGCATGAATTTTATTCGGATTTTGCCGGGTGATAAAGTTACGATAGAGATGTCCCCGTACGATTTGACGAAAGGAAGAATCATCTGGAGAGACAAATAAAAATGTAGACAAGAAATGTTGAAAAGAAGGTTGACATTTTTTTCATACAGTGCTATTATGGTAGTCGGACACTTTTGGATAGTGCCTTTTTGTGTGCGCCCGATTTTAGGCGGAATATCATACAAAAGAGCTCTAAATAGTAGCCACCGTGTGGTTACATAAGAAAGGAGGATTTGCTGTGAAGGTAAGATCATCAGTTAAGCCTATTTGCGAAAAATGCAAAGTCATTAAAAGAAAAGGAAGCATCAGAATTATCTGTGAGAATCCGAAACACAAACAGCGCCAGGGTTAATGCCTTGCGCCGGAGCAATCAATATGTGCGGCTGCAGTGAAACGCCCGGACGGGTTGACATCACTGTTATCATATGAGACAGCAGGGATAGCTGCTTTTTGCAGTTTGCATACCGAAGACTGCAAAAAGAATCATCCAAATATTGGGAAAAATGGGTCGGCACACATTTCAGGCCGTAGGACAGCGGAGCTGCCGGGCGTCATTTTTTTCTGTGGGTCCGCAGGGCAATTATTTGCCGCGGCGATAAAGCCATGATGTCAAATGGCTTGTTTCAAATATTAGAATCAGAAAACGATTGGTGCGTATGCGCCAGATAAATTAATGGAGGTTCAAAAACACATGGCTCGTATTGCAGGTGTAGATTTACCAAGAGAAAAACGTGTTGAAATCGGTTTAACATACATCTACGGAATCGGTAGAACAAGTTCTAACCGTATCCTCGCTGAGGCAAAAGTGGACCCTAACACGCGTGTTAGAGATCTCACGGACGACGAGGTGAAGAGAATCAGTGCAGTGATTGATGAGACACAGACGGTAGAGGGTGATTTGAGAAGAGAGATCGCCATGAACATTAAGAGACTTCAGGAAATCGGATGCTACCGCGGTATCCGTCACAGGAAGGGCCTTCCGGTTCGTGGGCAGAAGACAAAGACAAATGCAAGAACCCGCAAAGGTCCGAAGAGAACCGTGGCGAACAAAAAGAAATAAAAATCTTCTGAAAAAGTAGTTTGCGAAGAAATAAAAAGCAGTTGTGTATTGATAGTTTGTAATTGTTCGGGACGGTTTCACGAATCGCAGCAGCATGGCTGGCGACAGCTGTGTGGGCGCCGGGCAGTTATGTTTGATTATTTAGAGAGAAAGTAGGTTAGTTTAGATATGGCTAAAGTTACAAAAAAAGTGACAAAGAAGCGTGTAAAGAAAAACGTTGAACGCGGACAGGCACATATTCAGTCATCTTTCAATAACACGATCGTGACGATCACAGATGCTGAGGGAAATGCTTTATCATGGGCAAGTGCCGGTGGTCTTGGATTCAGAGGTTCAAGGAAATCTACTCCATATGCTGCACAGATGGCAGCAGAGACAGCTACAAAGGCTGCTTTAATCCATGGTTTGAAGACAGTAGACGTTATGGTAAAAGGACCGGGTTCCGGCAGAGAAGCGGCAATCCGTGCGCTTTCCGCATGCGGCCTTGAGGTTACGAGTATCAGAGACGTAACACCGGTACCTCATAATGGATGTCGTCCACCAAAACGCAGAAGAGTTTAATTAGGAGGTAGAGTCTAAAATGGCAGTTAATAAAGTTCCTGTTCTGAAAAGATGCAGATCCCTTGGTTTAGAGCCGGGTTATTTAGGATATGATAAAAAGTCCCACAGAGAATTAAAGAGAGCGAACAAGAAGATGTCCGAGTACGGTCTTCAGCTCCGCGAGAAACAGAAAGCAAAATTCATCTACGGCGTGTTGGAGAAACCGTTCCATAACTACTATGTAAAAGCGGACAAAATGAGAGGCATGACCGGTCAGAACTTAATGACGATGTTGGAGTCCAGACTGGACAATGTCGTATTCCGTCTTGGGTTTGCGAGAACCAGAAGAGAGGCCAGACAGATCGTCGGCCATAAGTTTATACTGGTAAACGGCAAGCAGGTCAATATTCCGTCCTACCTGGTAAAAGCCGGTGATGTGATTGAGATCAAAGAGAAGAACAAAGGTATCCAGAGAATGAAAGATATCCTCGAGGTTACCGGCGGAAGACTGGTTCCCGACTGGTTGGAGGTTGATACCGAGAAATTACAGGGAACAATCAAAGAGTTACCTTCCAGAGAGCAGATCGATGTACCTGTAGATGAGATGCTTATCGTCGAGTTGTACTCTAAATAAGAGGAATTTGGCGGCTTAGAACTTGTCAAGGATAGAATGGCTGTGAATAGTAACAGACAGATACGGTTTCTGGTTTTAGGACCAGAACTGTGTCTGTTCGTTGTATAAGCAAATTATCCGAAAAGGAGGGAATTTGTAGTGTTCGATTTTCAAAAACCTAAGATTGAAATTGCAGAAATTTCAGAAGACAAGAAGTACGGAAAGTTTGTTGTAGAACCATTGGAAAGAGGTTACGGCACAACACTGGGCAATTCACTCAGAAGAATTATGCTTTCTTCGCTGCCGGGTGCTGCGGTAAGTCAGGTAAAGATTGACGGTGTGCTTCATGAGTTCAGTTCTATTCCGGGGGTTAAGGAAGATGTAACCGAGATCATTATGAACATTAAGAATCTTGCTATTAGAAATAACAGCTCTACAAATGAACCAAAAGTTGCTTATATCGAATTTGAAGGCGAAGGCGTAGTAACAGCGGCGGATATTCAGGTTGATTCTGATATTCAGATCTTAAACCCGGAGTTAGTGATCGCCAATTTAAACGGCGGCGCCGACTCTAAGCTCTATATGGAACTCACGATCACCAAGGGCAGAGGTTATGTCAGCGCAGAGAAGAATAAGACAGAGGATATACCGATCGGGGTCATCGCAGTGGATTCGATCTATACGTCTGTGGAGAGAGTCAATCTTTCCATCGAAAATACGCGTGTAGGCCAGATCACTGATTATGATAAACTTACATTAGATGTGTTCACCAACGGGACACTTGAGCCGGACGAGGCGGTCAGCCTTGCGGCAAAAGTACTTAGCGAGCATTTGAGTCTCTTTATTGATTTGTCTGAGGCGGCTCAGCAGGCGGACGTTATGATTGAGAAAGAGGACGACGCCAAGGAGAAAGTTCTTGAGATGAATATCGACGAGCTGGAGCTGTCGGTGCGTTCTTACAACTGCTTGAAGCGGGCAGGCATCAATACCGTGGAGGAGTTGACAAACAAGACGCCGGAGGACATGATGAAAGTTCGTAACTTAGGGCGCAAGTCCCTGGAAGAAGTGCTGGCTAAGTTAAAAGAGCTTGGGCTTCAGCTCAATCAGGGTGAGGAATAGATCGCATAAGCAAATGAGCTTGCTTCAGCTTTTAGAAGTTCGGGCAAACCGGATTTTGCATGTGTGAAAGCTTATTCTTGGCAGTTCGAGTGAACTCGAACATTGCAGAGAAAAAGCGCAATCGGGCAGAAACAGTAAGTCCACAGGGCATGGAGTATGTCGTGTGCCAGATGTAATCGCATGGAGAGAGTAAGTCCAAAAGGCGTCTTCCCATGTACCAGAAGAATGGAGGAAAAGAAAATGGCAAAGTATCGCAAGTTAGGCAGAACCTCAAGCCAGAGAAAGGCTTTATTGAGAGGTCAGGTAACCGCATTGTTAAACAACGGTAAGATTGTTACCACGGAGGCAAAAGCGAAGGAAGTGCGCAAGATTGCCGAGAGCATCATCGCGCTGGGCGTGAAAGAGCGTGATAACTATGAGGAAGTGACCGTAAAGGCAAAAGTTGCCCGCAAGGACGCCGACGGCAAGAGAGTGAAGGAAGTAGTTGACGGCAAGAAAGTGACCGTTTATGACGAAGTAGATAAGACAATCAAGAAAGATAAGCCGTCCCGCTTACACGCACGCCGGGAGATGTTAAAGGTTCTCTATCCGGTTAAGGAAGTTCCGAAGGAGAACGCCGGCAAGAAGCGCAACACCAAAGAGGTTGACCTGGTGGCAAAGATCTTTGACGAGATCGCTCCCAAGTATGCGGACCGCAACGGCGGTTATACGAGAATCGTGAAGATCGGACAGCGCAAAGGCGACGGCGCGCTGGAAGTTCTGCTTGAGTTAGTATAAGAGATCAAATAGAATCCCACTTTTCGACACATTTAAATGTCGGAAAGCGGGATTTTTTACGTGATAGGAAACAGCGCCGCCTGGCGCATCCATTCCCGATACCGTGACTTATCTTTGCATAGTCATTAGATCTGCCGCTTTTTCGCGAGCGGCAGCGAGAAGATAAACTCGGTGCCGACCCCCTCGGTGCTGATGCAGGTGATGTTTTCTCCATGCGCCTGGATGATCTCTTTGACGATGGAAAGCCCAAGTCCGGTGCCTTTCTTGTCTTTTCCGCGCGACAAGTCCGTCTTATAAAAACGCTCCCATATTTTGCTGATACTGTCTTTGGGGATACCGATGCCGGTGTCCTTGACGGAGACAAATATTTTTTCATTTTTCTCTGTGGTTTCGACGGTAATAAATGAGTCGGGGCGGCTGAATTTAATGGCATTGTCGATCAGATTATAAATCACCTGCTGGATTTTGCTCATGTCCGCGGAGACAAACAGCTTTTCTCCGGTGAGAATCAGATTAAACGAGATATGCTTTTCCTTGCAGGTTCCCTCAAAGCTCAATACCGTCATGCGCACGGCATAGTTGATGTCAAAATCGGTGATGTCGAGAATAAAACCGCGCGATCCGAATTTATTTAATTCCAGAAGACTGCTGGTCAGTTTATTCAAACGTTCCGTTTCAAAAACAATGATGTTTAAATATTTTTCCTGCATTTCCGGCGGAATGGTTCCGTCCAACATGGCCTCGGCATAGCCTTTGATCGAGGTCAGAGGGGAGCGGAAGTCGTGGGAGATGTTGGAGACAAATTTGCGCTGATCTTCCTCTAACGTATGTAGCTCGTTTGCCATAAAATTGAGTGAAGCCGCCAGGTAGCCGATTTCGTCGCCGGAATTTACCGCGATCTTGGTATTAAAATTACCGGAGGAGTATTCCTTGGCAGCCTTGGTAATCTTGCGTATGGGAATGTAGACCACATAAGTAAACAGTATCAGGACGATAAAGGCTGCGGCAAAGAGCAGGATCAGGGTCTGATAAAAAATGGCGGTCAGTTGGTTGGCCGTGTTTACCAGACTGTTTGTCGGCTCATGTATCATGATGTAAGCGCGCACCTTATAATTGACGGTGACGGGGGAAAATACACTCAAGTGATCGCTGGTAAACTGCCCGTAAAAGTCGCCGCTCTGATAATAGCGGTTCCCAAAATCGGTGACATCAAAATCCGGGATTGTCACCACGTCGGAGAGCAACGGCTTTGAGGTGTTTAAAAGTACGACGCCCTTTGGGTTTACAATCCAGATTTCACTCGTGAGATAGGCGCTGATGGTATCGAGCTGCAGCTTAATCTCCTCGAGCGTCATCGCGTCATTATAATAATTCTGTGCATAGGTGGTGGAAATCATGGTCGCCTCCCGGTAAAGCTTGGAGGCTTCCCGCCGCTCCACATAGCGGGCCGTCATATGGTAAGTAAAGGTGGCGATGATCAGGACGCCGATCGCGCCGTAGATCAGAAATCCGGCAATCAGCTTTGGATAGAGTGTCCGTTTCATATATTTTTCACCTCAAATTTGTAACCGATTCCCCAAACGGTGGATAGCCCCCAGCTATCATGGTCTTTAATCTTTTCCCGCAGACGTTTGACGTGGACGTCCACGGTTCTGGTGTCACCGATATATTCATAGCCCCAGATGTGGTCCAAAAGTTGTTCCCTGGTAAATACCTGGTTGGGGGAAGCTGCCAGAAAGTACAGCAGTTCCAGCTCCTTTGGCGGCATGTCGACGGATTCGCCGCGGTAAATGACAGAGTAGTTCGATAAATTGACCGTCAAATCCGGGTAGCGCACACATTTGAGGTCCGGTGAAACTTCTTCGATTTTCACCGGCTGGTAGCGGCGCAGGACGGCTTTGACGCGGGCGACCAGCTCTTTGGAATCAAACGGTTTGATCATATAATCGTCTGCGCCGAGCTCCAATCCCAGTACTTTGTCAAAAATCTCACCCTTCGCCGACAACATGATGATCGGGATATTGGCCTTTGCGCGGATTTCCCGGCATACCTGATAACCGTCGATTCCCGGCAGCATCAGATCGAGCAGAAGCAGATTGGGCATATACTGCTCGAAAGCCCGCAGGGCTTCCTCGCCGTCGTTCACGATCATGGTATCAAAACATTCCTTTGTCAGATAGAGTGAAATAAGTTCAGCGATATTGTTATCGTCGTCTACGATTAAAATTTTCTGTTTCGCGGCCATTGTTGTACCTCCCGATATTGCGATAAGAATGTATGTGGTTCTTCCGTCACGTAAATTCCGCCAGAGTGACGCCTGCATCGCCCTCCCCGTATTCTCCCAGGTGATAAGATTTGACGTATTTCTGCCGTTTCAGATGGGAGTGGACAGCGTTTCGCAGCGCGCCGGTACCTTTTCCGTGTACGATGCGCACCGAGGGCAGATGCGCCAGGTAAGCGTCGTCCAGATATTTATCCAACAGGGGCAGCGCCTCGTCAATCGTTTTGCCGATGAGATTGATCTCCGCGGAAATGGTGGCGGATTTGTTCATGGCAATCTTGCCGGCGCCGCCTTTTGCAAACTTTTTGCCGGAGGGTGCACTGTCCTCTTCGAGCAGGATTAAGTCGCTGACATTGACAATGGAGTTTAAAATGCCCATCTGCACCGAAAGCTCTCCTTTGGCGTTCGGCAGGGTGTGCACCGTCCCGTTTAGATTCATGCTGATCACCTTGACGCGGTCGCCGATCTGTAGATGCTTGGGAACGCTGTGATTCTGCTGTACGGTTTTCCTTTGGTCGCTCATCCTGCTCTGCGTCTGGTTCATCTTATCGCGCAGTTTTGTGCGTTCGCGCTCCATCTCGGAGACAGGCGCGTGTGCCTGTCCGTATTTATTGAAGTTGCGTATGGTCTCATCCGCGACCTCCTTGGCTTCCCGAATGATGCGCAACGCCTCTTCGTTGGCCTCTCTCAATACCTTGTCGCGGCTTTGGTCGAGGCGCTCCTGCTTTTGTTCTAAGCGCTCTTTCAGGCGGCGGACTTCCTCTTTGTACTGATTGATCTCAAGCTGCTCTTTCTCGATCGTAATGCGGCTTTTTTCGAGGTTTGCCAAAAGGTCCTCAAAGTTCTCCTCGTTTTCTGTGATGCGCGACTTGGCGTCGGCGATGACCTGCTCTGGGAGCCCCAGCTTTTGGGAGATGGCAAATGCGTTGCTTTTGCCCGGTATTCCGATTAAAAGCCGGTAAGTGGGGCTTAGTGTCTCCACGTCAAATTCGCAGCAGGCATTTTCGACGTCCGGCGCCGAGAGGGCGTAGACTTTTAATTCACTGTAGTGCGTTGTCGCCATAATGCAGCAGCCGATGTCTAACAGCCGCGAGAGAATGGAAATGGCGAGCGCCGCTCCCTCGGTGGGGTCCGTTCCCGCGCACAGCTCGTCGAAGAGGACGAGCGACTTGTGATCCGCATGCTTTAGGATGTGGATGATATTGGTCATGTGCGAGGAAAAGGTGCTCAGCGATTGTTCAATGCTCTGTTCATCCCCGATGTCCGCAAAAACTTCTTTGAAAATGGCAAGCTCGGAGCGGTCCAGCGCGGGGATATGAAGCCCGGCCTGTCCCATCAGCGTCAAAAGTCCGGCTGTCTTTAAGGATACGGTCTTGCCGCCTGTGTTGGGGCCGGTGACGATCAGAAGATGAAAATCCTCGCCCAGATGAATGTCGACCGGCACAACCTTGCGGCTGTCCAACAGCGGATGGCGGCCCTTGCGGATATGGATGCGCCCTTCTTCATTTAAGATCGGGGCCACCCCGTTATAAGTTTTGGCAAAAGAAGCCTTGGCAAAAATAAAATCGAGCAGCGTCAGTGTCTTATAATCCACAGACAGCGCGGCGGCACAGGCGCCGACCTGGCTGCTTAAATCGGCGAGGATTACCTCGATCTCGTCCTGTTCTTTCATCAGAAGAGATTTGTACTCGTTGTTTAAGTTTACGACCGCCATCGGCTCGATAAAGAGAGTCGAGCCTGAGGAGGACTGGTCGTGAATCATGCCGGGCACCTGTGATTTAGCTTCGGCCTTTACCGGAAGGCAGTATCTGCCGTCGCGCATGGTGATCACGGCGTCCTGCAGATAGGTGCGGATGGTGGCGTTGTTCATTAAGCTGTTGATCTGTGCGCGTATTTTATCGTTCATGCCGCGCAGGGAGCGGCGAATGGAGCGCAGTGTGCTGCTGGCATCGTCGGCGATTTCATCCTCGGAGAGAATACAGCGGCGAATCTCCTCGCACAGCGGGGTCAGCGGTTCAATTTGCGCAAAGAATTCACTGAGCGAATCGCCCGCATCACCGTCCTTTGGCGATTCATCGGTTTTGGCGATTGACGCGCCCGCCGTCTCTTTGGCATTGCGGGCAAATGCTTTTACCCGCTTGGCTGTCTCTAACATGGAGGCGATGCGAAGCAGTTCTCCCATGCCGAGCGAACCGCCGATTTCCACCCGTTTCAGAGTATCGCCGATGGGATGGATACCGGAAAAGGAAATGGAACCATATTTTAAAATGCGGGAGAGCGCATCCGCGGTCTGCCGCTGGAGCAGTTCGATCTTAGCCTTGTCGGTCAGCGGTTTGATCTTCCGGCAGCGCCGTTTGGCGTCCTCGCTGGAGGCAAAAGTTGTCAATTGTTCAATAATTTTGTCATATTCTAAAGTTTTTAATACTTTTTCGTTCATGGCAGTCCTTTCGCGCAAATGAAAATTTATGTTCATTATACCTTATTTTAACAGGATTTTAAAGCCGAATTTTGGGGATTTTCACAAGAAAGTATTGTAAGGGGGAGGAATATAAGGTAAAATAAAAATGGTTGTTTCTATGAATCCGGCTCTGCCGGAGGACACGTATTTAGAAATCTGTAGCTCAATGCCATAAAATCATTTTTTATGGAGAACGGAGTATCGCATGCAGGAGAAGGACAACGAAAGTTTTTCGTTTATCAATGAGAAACGAAAGGAAAAACCGATCAACAAGAAAAAGCTGTTCATCTACGCCGGTTTTGTCGTGGCGATGGCAGTTGTGTTTGGCGTGGTGGCCAGCTTTGTGTTCGTGTATTGCAGGCTGCAATGGGAGGAATATCTGCTTCCGCCGGACAAAAAGGTGGTAACGATTCCGCAGGATCATCTGGAGGATACGCAGTCTTTAGAGACCGGCGAAAGCGAGCAGGCATTATCTTCCCAGGAGACTGCGGAGACGGAGTCAGAACAGGAATCACAGGAGCCGGAGAGTGAGACGGATACGCAGTCTTCGGAGAGCGGCGAAAGCGAGCAGCCGCCGGGCGCGCAGCAGGCGGAGCTGACCGTGGCGGATTTCCAGAAGCTGCAAAACCAGTTGTATGATGTGGGACGCGGCGCCGGCAGTTTTATGGTGACGGTCACCGGGATTAAGAGCGATACCGATTGGCTTTACAATGATTACGAGCGCAAAGGACAGGCGTCAGGCTTCATTCTTGCCGATAACGGGGAAGAACTCCTGATCCTGACGGAGCGCAAAAATATTGCAGACGCACAGCAAATCTATGTCACGTTCTGTAATGATGTGACGGTGGGTGCGGCCATGAAGAAATATGATGCTGCGACAGGGATAACGGTGCTGTCCGTTCCTCTGGCGATGATCGATGCCGGGACGATGGAGGCGGTCTCTGTCGCCGTGCTGGGCAATTCCCTGATCACAAGGCAGGGGGAGCTTGTCATTGCGGTGGGCAGTCCTCTGGGCAGCAATTATTCTATTCTGACCGGGAGTATTACCTCAACGGCAAACAGTATCAATGTCATTGACAATAAATATTCCGTTTTTACGACTGATATCGTGGGAAACAGAAACGGAAGCGGCGTGCTTTTAAACGTGGCGGGAGAGGTGATCGGCCTTGTGATGCAGGGCTACAACAGCGGAGAGGCGGGAATTGTGACCGCATTTTCTATATCAGAGCTAAAAGCTATGATCGAGCGGCTCTCCAACGGTGGAGATATTCCGTACGCCGGGCTGGAGCTGACCACGGTTACCAATGACATCGCCGCAGAAAATGAAATCCCCAAGGGCGCCTATATCAAAGACGTCAAGATGGATTCGCCGGCGATGAGCGCGGGATTGCAGCGCGGCGATGTGATCGTATCCATGGACGGAGATGTGATATTTACGGTGGACGGATACGAGAGTAAATTAATGTCCCTGTCGCCGGGAGACACCGTGACGGTGGTGGTAAAGCGCCAAAGCCCCGAGGGCTATACGGATATTACCTGTATGGTGGAGATCGGCGTGCTACAGTAGCGAATACTTAAAATAGAACAAGCAATCGGGACAGGCCGTTTGATACGGCAGGGAGAAAGGAAAATTATGCGATATATTGACACACTTCGAGAGGGAGAACGAATCAATGAGATCTATCTGTGCAAGAAGAAGGCTACGGCTCTGACAAAGGCGGGAAAACCGTATGATTCATTGATTTTGCAGGATAAGACAGGTATGCTGGACGCAAAAATCTGGGAGCCGGGTTCCGTGGGGATTGAAGAGTTTGATTCTCTGGATTACATAGCGGTGGTCGGCGACGTCACAAGCTTTCAGGGTAGCTTGCAGATGAATGTAAAGCGGGCGCGCAAAGTGGCGGAAGGGGAATATGACCCAAAGGATTTCCTTCCGGTCAGCCGCAGAGATATTGAGGAAATGTATGGGGAGCTCACCGCACTGATTCAGACCGTAAAGCAGCCACATTTAAAAAAATTGCTATGTAGTTTCTTTGTCGACGACGCCGTGTTCGCCAAAAACTTTAAGTTTCATTCTGCCGCCAAAACCGTACATCATGGCTTTGTCGGCGGGCTGCTTGAGCACACCCTCTCGGTTGCATTGAATTGTGATTATTTTGCAAAGGCATATCCGATTTTAAACCGTGATCTTTTGGTTACGGCAGCGATTTTTCACGATATCGGAAAGCTGGAGGAGTTGTCCGTTTTCCCCGAAAACGACTACACCGATGCGGGGCAGCTGTTAGGACATATAGTCATCGGCACCGAGATGGTCGGCGGGCGTATACGCGAATTAAGCGATTTCCCGGAACGCCTGGCCAATGAACTGAAACACTGTATCTTGGCGCACCACGGCGAGCTGGAGTTCGGCTCTCCCAAGAAACCGGCGCTGGCCGAGGCATTGGCGCTCAGCTTCGCGGACAATCTGGATGCTAAAATGGAAACGCTGGCTGAGATTTTTGACAAAGTACCGGAAAATAATCTGGCGTGGCAGGGATATAACCGTTTGCTGGAGAGCAATATCCGCAGATCAGGCAGGGACGGGCAGATGTAGCCGTTTTGCCAACTGCACACCTGCTGTGCAGTTAGCAGCCGATAATGCCGAGTGACCAAGAATCCGCCTCTTTGCCGCGGGCAAACTTTAAGTGTGGCGGTTCCGTGACAGTAAAGCCAAAGGCTGGGCTGTTACGAGTAGATCAAGAGGAAATAGAGGGAATGCAGAAAAATGATATGATAGAGCTGTTTATCGAGGATATCGGGGTGGACGGCGAAGGGATTGGAAAGTGCGAGGGCATGGCATTTTTTGTAAAAGATGCCGTGGCTGGCGATCGAATTTTAGCCCGCATCACCAAGTTAAAAAAGAATTATGGCTACGCAAGAGTGGAGAAGATCGTGGAGTCTTCTCCTTTTCGTGTCTCACCGGAGTGTGAACTTTATCGCCGATGCGGCGGATGCCAGTTGCAGGCCATGGATTACAGCAAGCAGCTGGAGTTTAAGCAAAGAAAAGTGAGAAATAATCTGATTCGCCTGGGAGGCTTTGCGGAGGCAAAAATCGACAAGGTGATGGAACCGATTGTCGGTATGGAGTATCCTTATCGCTATCGCAATAAGGCACAGGTTCCAATTGGGACGGATAAAAGCGGCCAGCCGATCGCGGGTTTTTATGCGGCCCGCACACACGAGATTATTCCAATGACGGACTGTAAACTTGGGGTGATCGAAAATCGGTCGGTTTTGGAGGCCGTGCTCTCTTATATGCGGGAAAATGGGATTGCGCCTTATGATGAATCCACCAAAAGAGGATTGGTGCGCCATGTCCTGATACGCTGCGGATTTACCACGAAAGAGATTATGGTGTGCCTGATTATCAATGGGAAAGTGCTGCCGTCGCAGGATAAGCTGATCGAACAATTGACGAAAATAGAGGGTATGGCCAGTATTTCCGTCAATCACAATACGCGCAATACCAATGTCATTCTGGGCGATGTGACTAAGACCATCTGGGGGAAAGCTTACATTACTGATTATATCCATCTGCGCCGCTGTTTTGATGTGCGGGCAGAGGGTAAAAAACGAGTGTCAGCGGAGGATGAGGAGGAATTTGCACGCACGGACACGGCGATCGCCTATCATATTTCGCCGCAGTCTTTTTATCAGGTGAATCCGGTCCAGACCGAAAAGCTCTATAGCCTGGCGCTCTCCTACGCCGGGCTGACCGGCAGTGAGACGGTGTGGGATTTGTACTGCGGCATCGGGACGATCTCCCTGTTTTTGGCGCAGCGGGCCGGGAAAGTCTGCGGAGTGGAGATCGTGCCCCAGGCGATCGCGGACGCAGAGAGCAATGCCCGCTTAAACGGCATCCACAATGTGGAGTTTTTTGTCGGCAAAGCGGAGGAGGTTTTACCGCAATTTTACGAAAACAAGGAGCGGCCTCAAATGATGCATCCCGACGTGATTGTCGTCGATCCGCCGCGGAAAGGCTGTGATGAAAAGTGCCTGGAGACGATGATTAGGATGCAGCCGAAGCGTATTGTCTATGTGAGCTGCGATTCCGCTACGCTGGCGAGAGATCTGCGGGTGCTCTGTGACGGAGGGTATGAGGTGAAGCGGGTGAGGGCGGTGGATATGTTTGGGAATTGTGTGCATGTTGAGACCATTGTACTTTTGTCCCACAAATCACCAGATAGTGTCATTAATGTGACGGTGG
>CANONN010000015.1 GCA_947567625.1 uncultured Roseburia sp.
TAAAGTTTGTCTTCGACAAAGAGCCGGATTCCCGCTTGGCTAGATATACGCGTTCATACGGACTTTGCAGCGAGTGCAAAGTCCTGAGCTGGACTGTTACCATAGCAGATGCTTTTCTGAAAAAGAGCTTGACAAACATATCGTTCCATGTTAAAGTATCAGAGTTGTTAGAAAACAAGTAGAGTATCCACTCTCACCGGAGCACAAGCGCGTGACTCATGGTTTATCGTTCAAAGAACATCTGGCAAACAGGCGGGCCTCCGTATCACGTGCGCCCGGTGTTTCATGGAATGTATCGCTTTTGAATTTTTAGTGGATAGTCTGCCTATCCACTATTTTTTTATTTGGAGGTGTAATACCATTAGCGATTTAATGATTAACGAACAAATCAGGGACAGGGAAATTCGCCTGATTGGAGAAAACGGAGAACAGCTTGGCATCATGCCGGCAAGAGAAGCTTTGAAAATGGCTGAAGAGGCAGAACTTGATCTGGTTAAGATTGCCCCCACAGCAAAGCCGCCGGTCTGCAAGATTATCGATTACGGCAAGTATCGGTATGAACTGGCCAGAAAAGAAAAAGAGGCCAGAAAAAAACAGAAAGTGGTAGAACTCAAAGAGATTCGCTTATCACCGAATATTGATTCTAATGATTTAAACACCAAAATGAATGCTGCAAAGAAGTTTTTGAGCAAAGGCGACAAAGTTAAGATTACTTTGCGGTTCCGTGGGCGTGAGATGGCTCATATGAACGCGAGCAGGCATATCCTGGATGATTTTGCCAGGGAGCTTTGTGATGTGGCGGTAGTGGAGAAGGCGCCAAAGGTTGAGGGCAGAAGTATCAGCATGGTGCTGGCGGAAAAAAAGAACTGATTTTTAAGGAGGAATGAATCATGCCAAAAATGAAGACAAGCAGATCAGCTGCAAAACGTTTCAAAATAACAGGAACAGGTAAATTAAAGAGAAATAAAGCTTACAAGAGACATATCCTGACAAAGAAGACGACCAAGAATAAGAGAAATCTTAGAAAACCGGCTATGACTGATGCTAGCAACGTTAAGAATATGAAGAAGATTTTACCGTATTTATAGGAAGTAAGTTAAGGAGGATGGAAAGATGGCAAGAGTAAAAGGCGGTTTAGGCGCAAAAAAAAGACATAACAGAACGTTAAAATTGGCGAAAGGATACAGAGGCGCGAGAAGTAAGCAGTACAGGGTTGCAAAACAGTCCGTTATGAGAGCCTTAGCGAGCTCCTACGCCGGCAGAAAAGAGAGAAAGAGACAGTTCCGCCGCTTATGGATTGCGCGTATCAACGCGGCAGCAAGACTCAACGGCATTTCTTACAGCCAGATGATGCACGGCTTAAAGGTGGCAGGGGTTGATATCAACCGCAAGATGTTAGCTGATTTGGCAGTCAATGATGCCGAAGGTTTCGCATCTTTGGCAGAGCTTGCAAAGAAGAGCGTGGCGTAATCAGCACTGGTGCATAAAAAGAAACGGATGCCGCGCAGGGCGGGGCATCCTGGTATTTTTGGAAGGACAGTTCGCAGGGCAGCGTACTGTCCGTTGTTTTATACAATCCGCGAGTTATTTTTAGTATAACGAAAAGGAATAGTATTTTTGGATTACTATATTGACATCATATAATGATGTTGGTATGATAAAAAGCGTATGAAAGAAGGTTTTTCGTTATGAGAAGACAGGTATTGTCCCTTTTGGTAGAGAATAATCCGGGTGTTACCAGCCATATCTCAGGGCTCTTTTCCCGCAGAGGATATAATATCGACAGCTTTTCCTCCGGGGTGACGGCAGACCCGCGCTATACGCGGATTACGATCGTCGCGAGCGGTGACAAGCAGATTTTAGAGCAGATCGAAAAACAGCTCGCGAAGCTTGAGGATGTGGTTGATATCAAGAAGCTTGAGCCGGGTTCTTCCGTGACCAGAGAGTTGATTTTAGTGAAAATTCGTGCAAAAGACACAGAGCGCCAGCCCGTGATGAACGTGACCAATATATTCCACGGTAAGATTGTGGATGTCACCCACGATTCCATGGTGATTGAGCTGACCGGACGTCAGGAGAAGCTCGAGTCGTTCCTTGATCTTCTGCAGGGGTATGAAATATTAGAGCTCGCCCGCACCGGCATCACCGGTTTATCGCGCGGCACCTCGGACGTCAAGTTCTTTGACGAATCCGGCTGTCTCGTGGAGGGGTGGAACGAAGTGGATTCGTGAGCCAGGATAAAGCCAAACCGCACATTGGGAGCCGCAGAGCCGAACGGCCAAACGGCTGCCGTATGGATGTGCAGAATATAACAAGACATGGGAGGAAAGAATATGTCAGCAAAAATTTATTATCAGGAAGATTGTAACCTTTCATTATTAGAGGGGAAGACGATCGCCATTATCGGTTACGGCAGTCAGGGACATGCACATGCATTAAACTTAAAAGAGTCTGGATGTAATGTTATCATTGGTCTCTATGAGGGCAGCAAGTCATGGGATAAGGCTGTGAAGCAGGGATTTGAGGTGTTCACGGCGGCAGAGGCGGCAAAGAAAGCTGATATTATCATGATCTTAATCAATGATGAGAAGCAGGCAGACCTTTACAAAAACGATATCGAGCCGAATCTTGAGGCCGGTAATATGTTAATGTTTGCCCACGGCTTTAATATTCATTTCGGATGTATCGTTCCGCCGGCGGACGTGGACGTTACGATGATTGCGCCGAAGGGACCCGGACATACTGTTCGCTCCGAGTATCAGGCAGGCAAGGGCGTTCCCTGTCTGGTGGCGGTAGAGCAGGATGCCACCGGCAAGGCACAGGATATCGCGCTGGCATATGCGCTCGGCATCGGCGGTGCAAGAGCCGGCGTTCTTGAGACGACATTCCGCACCGAGACCGAGACCGACCTTTTCGGTGAGCAGGCAGTACTTTGCGGCGGCGTCTGCGCGCTGATGCAGGCAGGTTTTGAGACTTTGGTAGAGGCAGGCTATGATCCGAGAAACGCTTACTTTGAGTGTATTCACGAGATGAAGCTGATTGTTGATCTGATCTACCAGTCGGGATTTGCGGGCATGAGATACTCCATCTCCAACACGGCGGAGTACGGCGATTATATCACCGGACCCAAGCTGATCACGGACGAGACGAAGAAAACCATGAAAAAAATTCTTGCCGATATTCAGGACGGTTCTTTTGCGAAAGAATTCCTGCTCGATATGTCTCCGGCCGGAAAACAGGTTCACTTTAAGGCGATGAGAAAACTGGCTTCCGAGCATCCGTCTGAGAAAGTAGGCGAAGAGATCCGCAAACTTTACAGCTGGAACAACGAGGAAGATAAGTTTATCAACAATTAATGACAAGGAAGCGACAGAAGCATAGCGGTTTTTATGGGGGTGGGATTTTCCTGCCCCCTCTTTTTTGCAAAAAAGGAGAAATTTTTTACATCTTGCATTGCGGGCAGTGAAAGAATCTGCTATACTTAACCGGATAGTAGTGTGATTTTTTAATTTCACACTGTGGAGGGATTAGATGTCACAGGCGGTAATATTAAAAAGCAATCAGTATGGATTGCATCTTATTTTGGACAAAAATATGCCTTTCCCATCGCTTCTGGAGGCGATCGTTGCCAAATTCAGAGAGTCGGACAAGTTTTTTAAGGATGCGAGGGTGGCGATTTCTTTTGAGGGGCGCAAACTGACCGGGGAGCAGGAGACGCAGATTATAGAGGCCATCACAGCCAATACGGCATTGGAGATTCTCTGTGTGATCGACAATAATCCGGCGCACGAGGCATATGTGAAAGAGCAGATTGCCAGACAGCAGGCGGCGATGCAGATGCCCTATGCGGACGGCGGCACCAATTTTTACCGGGGAACGCTGCGCTCCGGCCAGACGATCGAGAGTGAAAACGGAATCGTCGTGGTCGGCGACGTGAATCCGGGGGCCAGTGTTTCCGCCAACGGCAGCGTTGTGGTGCTTGGTTCGGTCAAAGGCAATGTGTATGCGGGGCTTGGCGGCGATGACGGCGCCTTTATTGTTGCTTTGGATATGGACCCCATACAGATTCGTATCGGCAGCGTGCTGGCAAAGAGCCCGGATAAGACATTTGTGAGAAGGCGCAGAAAGCGCAAGCTAAAAGAGAACAAGTCTGTTCCGCAGATCGCCTACGCGAAAGACGGAACGATTTGCATTGAACCGTTATCGAAAGAATTATTGAGTGATATTTAACAACAGAGAATGAGCCAGGCGAAGATCATGGTGACAGGTCTGATTTCAACTTTGGACACTTTGGAATGGAGGAAAAGATGAGTGAAGTAATCGTAATTACATCCGGCAAGGGTGGTGTAGGAAAGACGACAACGGCGGCAAATGTGGGAACAGGTCTCGCGCAACTAAACAAAAAGGTTGTATTGATCGATACCGATATCGGACTGCGCAATCTCGATGTGGTGATGGGATTGGAGAATCGTATTGTCTACAATCTGGTAGATGTTGTGGAGGGGAACTGCCGCATTGAGCAGGCGTTGATCAAAGACAAGAAATACCCGGATTTACGACTGCTTCCATCTGCGCAGACAAGAGACAAGACCGCGGTGTCCCCCGAACAGATGCAGGAGTTGATCGATGAGCTGAGAAAAAGTTATGATTATATCCTCTTAGACTGCCCGGCCGGGATTGAGCAGGGATTTAAGAATGCGATCGCGGGGGCGGACCGTGCGTTGGTCGTGACAAACCCAGAGGTTTCCGCTATCCGCGATGCAGATCGAATCATCGGTCTGCTCGAGGCGAACGGGATTAAGAACGTTGATTTGATTGTCAACCGTATCCGCATGGATATGGTAAAAAAAGGCGATATGATGACGGTGGACGACGTGCGGGAGTTGTTGGCCGTAAACTTGATCGGCGTGGTGCCGGATGATGAACATATCGTGATTTCGACAAACCAGGGAGCTCCGTTGGTGGGCAGCGACTGCCAGGCCGGACAGGCGTATGCCAATATCTGCCGCCGCGTGGTAGGCGAGGACGTGCCATTTCTAAATCTGGAGGTAAAGGGCGGACTTTTTGCAAGGCTCAAAGAATTATTTAAGAAAAATTAGGAGGACTTTCCGTGGGACTGATGGAATTATTTAACAAAAAGAAAAATACAGGCACTGTGGCAAGAGACCGCTTAAAGCTTTTGCTGGTGTCTGACCGTGCGAACTGTTCTCCCGAGCTGATGGAACAGATCAAAAATGAGATCATACAGGTGCTTTCCAAGTATATGGAAATCGATACGGACGGTCTGGAGGTGCAGGTGACACAGACGGAATCGGACCTTGGCGACGGGGCCGTTCCGGCGCTGATCGCCAATATCCCGATTCGCGATATTAAGCACGGCACCAGTTAGGGGACGTTTGAAGGGATATACAGGGGCGCGGGAACCGGATGTTTGACAGCGAAAACAGGCGGTTTGGCCGATGCGTTTACAGCGATACATAGGGGAAGTTATGATAGAGAAAGGATAGTGTGAGTATGTCAGAACTTTATAATCATAAAGTCATCGAAAACAAATGGCAGCAGATCTGGGATGACGAGAGGGCGTTTGCCGCCGCCAACGATTACACAAAACCAAAATACTACGCGTTAGTGGAGTTCCCGTATCCCTCGGGACAGGGGCTCCATGTGGGGCACCCAAGGCCGTACACGGCGCTCGATATCGTGGCGAGAAAGCGCAGGATGCAGGGGTACAACGTACTCTATCCGATGGGGTGGGACGCGTTTGGCCTGCCGACCGAGAATTACGCCATCAAAAACAAGATTCACCCGAAGATCGTCACGGCCGACAACGTAAAGCGTTTTAAGGGCCAGTTACACTCTCTTGGCTATTCGTTTGACTGGGAGCGGGAAATCAATACCACGGATTCCGATTACTACAAATGGACGCAGTGGATCTTTTTGAAATTGTTTAAAGCGGGTCTTGCCTACAAGAAAGAGATGCCGATCAACTGGTGCACTTCCTGTAAAGTCGGACTGGCCAACGAGGAGGTGGTCGGAGGCGTCTGTGAGCGCTGCGGCGCTCCGGTGGTCCGCAAGGTTAAGAGCGAGTGGATGTTAAAGATCACCGAGTACGCACAAAAGCTGCTCGACGGCCTGGAGGACGTCGATTTTATCGAGCGCGTCAAGGTATCGCAGAAAAACTGGATTGGCAAGTCACAGGGAGCGGAGGTTGACTTCCCGATTGCCGGCAAAGAGGATAAGCTGCGCGTCTATACGACCCGCTGCGATACGCTCTTCGGCGCGACATATATGGTAGTTTCACCGGAACATCCCCTGATCGACAAATATAAAGAGGAGCTTAATAACTGGGATGAGATCGCGGCATACCGCGAGGAGGCGGCCAAGAAGTCCGATTTTGAGCGCGCGGAGCTGGCCAAAGAAAAGACGGGCGTGGAGCTTGACGGCCTGCGGGCTGTCAATCCGGTAAACGGCAAGGAGATTCCGATTTGGATATCCGATTATGTGCTCATGTCTTACGGTACGGGAGCGATCATGGCTGTTCCGGCGCATGACGACCGTGACTGGGAGTTCGCCAAAAAGTTTGGCCTGCCGCTGCTTCAGGTCGTGGCCAAAAACGGTGAGGAAGTGGATATCAACGAAGCCGCGTTCACCGATGTGGCAACCGGCGTTTTGATCAATTCCGAGTTTTTAAACGGCCTGGAAGTAAAAGACGCCAAAGCGAAGATGATCGCATTTTTAGAGGAAAAAGGGATTGGAACGGCGAAGACCAATTTTAAACTGCGCGACTGGGTGTTTTCCCGCCAGCGCTATTGGGGCGAACCGATTCCGATCGTATTTTGTGAAACGTGCGGATATGTGCCGCTCGATGAGAGCGAGCTGCCGCTGATGCTGCCGGAGGTTGACAGTTATATGCCCACCGACAACGGCGAGTCCCCGCTTGCGGCGATGACGGACTGGGTCAATACAACCTGTCCCTGCTGCGGAGGCCGCGCAAAGCGCGAGACCGACACCATGCCACAGTGGGCCGGCTCTTCCTGGTACTTTTTGCGCTACACGGACCCCACGAATCAGGAGGCATTGGCAAGCAAAGAAGCGTTAGAATACTGGATGCCGGTGGATTGGTACAACGGTGGTATGGAGCATACGACGCTGCATCTATTGTATTCCCGCTTCTGGCACCGTTTTCTCTATGATGAGGGCGTCGTTCCGTGCCCGGAGCCCTACCAGAAACGCACCTCCCACGGCATGATTCTCGGTGAGAACGGAGAGAAAATGTCAAAGTCCAGGGGCAACGTCGTCAATCCTGACGATATTGTCAGAGATTACGGCGCCGACACGCTGCGGACCTACGAAATGTTCATCGGAGCCTTTGACCTTAGCGCGTCATGGTCGGAGGACGGTGTGAAAGGGTGCAGGCGTTTCCTCGAGCGCGTCTGGAAGTTGCAGGATATTATGACGGAAGAAGAGGGCTATGCCTCCGATTTGGAGACCAAGATGCACCAGACGATCAAAAAGGTCAGCAATGACTATGAGAATCTCAAATACAACACCGCGATCGCGGCCATGATGGCGCTGCTCAACGAGTTTACCCGGAAAAATGCCATTACCCGGGGCGAGTATAAGACACTGCTGATTCTCTTAAATCCAGTGGCGCCTCATATCACCGAGGAATTGTGGCAGAAGATCGGCTGTGCGGGCAGGGTATACCAGCAGACATGGCCCAAGTATGACGAGGCCAAGACCGTCGAGAATACGATAGAGATCGCCGTGCAGATCAACGGCAAGATAAAAGCCACCCTTGCGATCGCCAGAGACGAGGAGAAGGAATCCGTCATCGCGAAAGCAAAGGAGCTGATCGCGGATAAGCTCACCGGGACGATCGTAAAAGAAATCTATGTGCCGGGGCGTATCGTAAATCTGGTACAAAAATAGCAAACCTGCGGTCGAAGGATAACTTATCGCCGCCGTTTGTAGAAGGAGATAAATTCGGCCAGCGAGGTCGAAGCTTTGCCGTTCATCCGGTAGGCAAACCCGACTTCCCTTTTGGGGATGGGGTGGCCTACCGGTATTTCGATTAGAGTGCCGTTTGCCAGATCGCTTTTTACAAAATTCTTGATGACGCAGGCGACGCCGACGCCGATTTTGGCGAAGTCGATCAGCAAATCCATGTTGGAGATATCGATCGAATCTTTCACTTGTATCTGATGTTCCCGCAGATAATTGTCGATGTAGCGCCTCGTCATATTATTGGAATCGAGCATCATCAGCGTAGAATTCGACAGAATCTGGTTCCTGGTGATGCTGCGGGCGCGAAGGTTGCGGATATAGTCTTTTGTCGCGACAAAGATATCCTCGATCTCTGCGAGAAAGTCAAAGTGAATATTTTTCAGGGAATCGGGCTTGCCGATCAAGCCGATATCAATCTTGCCATCCTCTAAAAGGCGCAGCGTTTCGTTGGTGGACTGGCAGGCAATCGAGATGGAGATATGGGGGTATCGTTGGATAAATTCTTTCAGATAGGGCAGGAGCAGATATTTGCACAGCGTAGTGCTGACGCCGATTTTTAAATGGCCGATGCCAAGCTCGATCGAACGCTTTAGCTTTTCTTCTCCGAGCGTCAAGGTCTCGAAGGCGTCGCGGACATGCTCGTAGAGCAATTGCCCCTCTTCTGTCAGGACGACGCCGCGCGAGCTGCGCGAGAACAGAAGACAGCCGACACACTCCTCCAGCTTTTGGATGGATTTGCTGATCGCCGGCTGGCTGATATAGAGTTCCTTGGCGGCTTTTGAGATATTGCCGGCGTTGGCGACCGCGTAGAAAATGCGATAACTGGATAGATTTTGATTCATGGCGAACCTCCCTGTGATTCCAAGAACTAGTTTCTTGGATATAATTTCAAGAAATATGATTTTTTCGGTTACGAGATCTGTAACGTATGTTTAAATAGATGTTCGTAACAAATGTTCCGTCAAACGTGATCACAAAAAATACAATATCCGTAACATATGATTTTTTCGGTTACGAGATCTGTAACGTATGTTTAAATTGATATTCGTAACATATGTTTCGTCAAACATGATTACAAAAAACACAATATCCGTAACATATGATTTTTTCGGTTACAAGATCTGTAACGTATGTTTAAATTGATGTTCGTAACAAATGTTCCGTCAAACATGATCAAAAAAATACAATATCCGTAACATATGTTTCAGTTATTCTTGATTGTAAGAAATGGTATCTGCAACATATGTTTCAGTTATTCTTGATTGTAAGAAATGGTATCTGCAACATATGTTTCAGTCTTATATGATTACAGAAAATGATATCCATAATGATATGGTTCTATGAATTGAGCCGATCATCTGACAACTGTATCATAACATAAAACGAAGTTATGGTAAATATATTTATTATGTATTTTTATTATAGTAATAGTTATGATATGATTCTATCGTAACAGTTAGGCATTCGGCTTTACGGTTACATTGTATTAACACTTCAGAAGACTTAAAAGTTGACAGTCAAAGCTTCTGATGATTACAAAAATAAAGAATAGGGGGATACGCATATATGGGAATGACAATGACGCAGAAGATACTTGCCGCACATGCCGGGCTGCCATCCGTTTCTGCCGGACAGCTGATCGAGGCTGATTTAGATTTGGTATTGGGAAATGATATCACATCTCCGGTGGCGATTCATGAGATGGAGAAGATGAAAGTTGACGGTGTGTTTCATAAAGACAAAATCGCACTCGTGTTAGACCACTTTGTTCCGAATAAAGACATTAAGTCTGCACAGCACTGTAAATGTGTCAGAGAATTTGCGTGCAAGCATGAAATCAGCAATTATTTTGACGTGGGTGAGATGGGGATTGAGCATGCGCTGTTGCCCGAGCAGGGACTGACCGTGGCGGGGGATGTGATTATCGGCGCGGACTCTCACACCTGTACTTACGGCGCGCTGGGCGCATTTTCTACCGGCGTCGGCAGCACCGATATGGCGGCCGGGATGGCGACCGGAAAGGCGTGGTTTAAAGTGCCTTCTGCCATCAAGTTTAACCTGACCGGAAAGCCGGCGAAATGGATCAGCGGCAAAGACATTATTTTGCACATCATCGGCATGATCGGCGTAGACGGCGCGCTGTACCGTTCGATGGAGTTTGTCGGAGACGGCATTTCCTATCTGACGATGGACGACCGCTTTACGATCGCCAATATGGCGATTGAGGCCGGCGGCAAGAACGGTATCTTCCCGGTGGATGACCTGGCAAAACAGTATATGGAAGAACACTCCAAACGCCCTTACCAGGTGTATGAGGCGGATGCGGACGCCGTGTATGACGAGGAGTATACGATTGATCTTGGCAGCTTAAAACCAACCGTGGCTTTTCCGCATCTGCCGGAAAATACCAAGACGATCGATGAGGTCGGCGATATCAAAATCGATCAGGTCGTGATCGGTTCCTGCACCAACGGAAGGATGGATGATCTGCGCGTTGCGGCCTCTATTTTAAAAGGGAAAAAAGTGGCTAAGGGGATGCGCGTGATCGTGATTCCGGCCACGCAGAAGATCTATTTGCAGGCGATGGAAGAGGGACTGCTCAAAATCTTTGTGGAGGCCGGCGCCGTCGTCAGCACGCCGACCTGCGGTCCCTGCCTGGGCGGTTATATGGGCATTTTGGCCGAGCATGAGAGATGCGTTTCCACCACGAACCGAAACTTTGTGGGAAGAATGGGCCATGTGGAATCCGAGATTTATCTCGTGAGCCCGGCGGTTGCGGCGGCCAGCGCTGTAACCGGAAAGCTGAGCAGCCCGGAAGAAATATAGCATCGACGGCATGATAACAGGATATATCATTAGGAAGTCTGCGATTGAAAAATAAGCCTGCTTATCTTATAGTTCAATCGGGAATTTGTGCAGAAGCATCACAAATTCTCCTGATCGCAGAGCAGAATCTGATATTCTGCCCGCGTTCCTTTGCAGAGAATGTTTCAGATTGAGAGGGAAATATGAAAGCAGCAAATGGTTATGTATTTAAATATGGCGACAATGTGGATACGGACGTGATTATTCCGGCAAGATATCTGAACTCCTCCGATCCCAAAGAGCTTGCCGCACATTGTATGGAAGATATAGACAAGGATTTTGTCAAACGTGTGAAAGAAGGCGATATCATCGTGGCAAATAAAAACTTTGGCTGCGGTTCTTCCAGAGAACACGCGCCATTGTCGATTAAGGCGGCCGGCGTAAGCTGTGTGATTGCCGAGACGTTTGCCCGCATTTTTTACCGCAATGCCATCAACATCGGCCTGCCGATCATTGAATGTCCCAAGGCCGCTGTAGAGATCGAGGCGGGGGACGAGGTAGAAGTCGATTTTGACACCGGTGTGATTACCGACAAGACAAAGGGCAAATCTTACCAGGGGCAGGCGTTTCCGCCGTTTATGCAAAATATCATTGACTGTGGGGGCCTGGTAAATTATATCAATCAGAAATAGGAGAGCGGTTCGCAAGATAATCCGTGTATTTTTTGGATATTTTGACGGCCGTGTAGAGATCGGCGTATTCTTTCGGGGATACGCCCTCTATATAGTTTTCCGGGAAATTTTTATCTATGCCTGCCGTGTGCGCGAGATCGGCCGCTTTATTGTAAGCGATGGCGGCTTTGGTCTCACTGGCGTAGGTGCCGATTTTAAAATAGCCGTTTAGGTGTATCAAAGTTTTGTAGCGTGTGACGCCCGCTTTGGTGAAAGAGACGACGCCGTGGTAACGGTTTTTGATGATGATATTTGCGTAGCGGTAATCCCAGGAGTCGCCGTTGGCGAACAGATAATCCCTGCCGGCCACGGCGTAGGGCTTGATGCCGTAGCGCGAGAGGATGGAACACTGCATCCCGTAGTCGTTGACATACAGATGGCCCTGCCGCTTTAGAATCTTATGGCTCGAGTAGTAAAATAAGTCGTCAATGTCAAATTTGTATTCCTCCGCGGGTGTGAGAAAATAGCTGAAATACCCCTTGTGCAGATAGATCGGATTCTTGATGTAGATGCCGTTATCACGCAAATTGATTAGGAGCATTTGCTTTTCGGGGGAAAGCACACGTTCTGTAGCGCCATAGTTGTACGGCGTGACAGAGAAATCCTGCAATAACTGCTGTGCCTCTTTGTATGCGTCGTGGGCAAGCTGCTCTGTGGCAAAACTGCCAAGGCTGATATGTTTGCCTTTGTGGTTGAAGTTGGAGCGATAATAAATTGTGCCGTTTTTTTGTTTTGCCTGAAAAACACCTGGAAGCATAGAAGAGCCTTTCTGCTGTATCGTTTTCTTGCGGTATGCGCAGCAAATGCGCACGCCTGTCTGAACGTTTCTTTTAGTTTAACATGCAGGATAGCGTTGCGCAATAAAAGATTGACAGTGACCTGTTATTTCCTATATAATAGAGCAGGATTATGATTAGAAGAATTTGTTTATGCGCCGGGACAGCGGGCAATTGTAAGGCTGCCAATACATAGTGCGGCGCGGAAATGAGGACAGAATGAACATAATGTATGTGAGTACGAGAGACGCCGGTGAGAGAGTGACTGCATCGCAGGCGATTTTAAAAGGGCTGGCCAACGACGGCGGCCTGTTTGTTCCGACAGAGATACCCAAGCTTGACGTTGGTATGGATGAGCTGTCCGGTATGAGCTATCAGGAAACGGCCTACGCTGTGATGAAGCTGTTTCTCACCGATTTTACCGAAGAGGAGCTAAGGCGCTGCATCAATGCCGCCTATGACGCCAAGTTTGATACGGAGACGATCGCCCCGCTCGTCAGTGCGGACGGCGCCTATTATCTTGAGCTGTTTCACGGCTCCACCATCGCGTTTAAAGATATGGCCCTGTCGATCTTACCGCATCTTCTGACGACTGCGGCAAAAAAGAACCAGGTCAAAAATGATATCGTCATTTTGACCGCGACTTCGGGCGATACCGGGAAAGCGGCGCTGGCGGGATTTGCCGATGTGGAGGGCACACGGATTGTCGTATTTTACCCCAAAAACGGCGTCAGCCCGATTCAGGAGAAGCAGATGATCACGCAAAAAGGGGACAACACCTTTGTGGTCGGGATACACGGCAATTTTGATCAGGCGCAGACCGGCGTAAAGAATATGTTTTCGGATGCAGCGTTGGCCAAAGAGATGGATGCTGCGGGATTTCAGTTCTCCTCCGCCAATTCGATCAATATTGGGCGTCTGGTTCCGCAGATCGTGTATTATGTGTACGCCTACGCAAAGCTGTATGAGAGCGGCGCGGTGGCAAAGGACGAGAAGATCAACGTAGTCGTTCCCACCGGCAATTTTGGCAATATATTGGCGGCGTTTTACGCCAAGAATATGGGGTTGCCGATCGGCAGATTAATTTGTGCCTCCAATGAGAACAAGGTGCTGTATGATTTCTTCCGCACCGGGACTTACGACAAAAACCGCGAATTTGTGCTGACGAGCTCGCCCTCGATGGATATTTTGATTTCCAGCAATCTGGAGCGGCTGATTTACCGCATTGCCGGAGATGACGCGGTGAAAAACGCGGCGCTGATGAAGAGTCTGCGCGACGGCGGGATATACGAGATTACGCCGGAGATGAGCGCACAGTTGACCGATTTTTATGGAAATTATGCGAGCGAGGCGGAGACTGCGGCTGCGATTCGTGATCTCTATGAAAAGACGGGGTATGTGATAGACACGCACACGGCAGTGGCGGCAAGCGTCTATCAGAAATATAAAGCGGAGACCAAAGATACCGAGACTAAGACCGTGATCGCTTCGACGGCAAGCCCGTTTAAGTTTACCAGGAGTGTCATGAAAGCGATCGACGAGAAATATGACAGCATGGAAGATTTTGCGTTGGTGGATGAGCTTAGCAGGATTGGCAATGTAGACGTGCCGCAGGCGATTGAGGAAATCCGCAGCGCACCGGTGCGCCATAAGACCGTGTGTGAGGTGGAGGAGATGCCGCAGGTAGTGAAGCGGTTTCTCGGAATTTAAAACAGTTTCATCGAGTAGGGAAGACCAAATTTCCCCGCACAGAAAAAGCCTGCAGCGAACGCTGCAGGCTTTTGAACTGTCTTAAAAACCATTATCCGGGCACGGTGATTTCGAGGATAAAATTAATCATGCCAAACGGAAATACGACCGGCAATAGATAAGTCTCTGTATCGTTAAAGATCAGCAGAGGATTGTCTTCCGTATAAGGCGGGTCGAGCAACAGCTCCACCGAACGCTCGTTTGAAATGTTTACATTGAAGAGACCGTTATGTAAGTTGAGAAAATCATCGACGGAGGATTGTACATACTCGTCAAACTCCTCAAACGTCTCGCCTACATAGCGGGAGGCAAAGGAAATCGCTGTCTCTTCCGACATATCAATATAGATCTTGATGTTGAACTCACCGTGAATCTGCTGGGAAACGCAGTAGTTCGTCGGATATTCGTTACAGGGATATGGATAGATCGGAGTAAAATCGTCACCGATAAACCGAACCAGATTGTTAAACAAAAGCTGCAGGAACGATACCTCAAACGGTGAGAGCGGGCGTTCCGTGGCAATCAAAAAGTTTTCTATCAGGTGCTGCACGTTTTCTTCTGTCTCCTCCGAAATACTGTAATCATCCAGTTCATTTTCCGATTGGTAATCGATAATCAATTCCTGAAGACGTTCGTTGTCAATAATCCCCTGATCAACAAATACCTGCCCTAAAAGCAAAAAATCGGGCCCTTGGTCCTTGACTAACGCAGTCACCTGCGACTGCGTGAGATATCCTTCTTTGACGGCAAGCTCGCCGAAGCGCTTGTCCTGATGCGTCTGCTGAATGACGATCTGGTCAACTTCGTTTGCCGTCATATATCCGGCGTGAATAGCAAGGGTTCCGAGTTTCATGTGGTCAATTGACTTTTGCTTCATAGCCAAAATTAACTGTTCGCTTGTTATGACTTTGCGGGACAACAGATAATTTCCAAAGAATTGAGCGTACATAGATTATCTCCCTTCAAATCTTGTGTAAATGACATGTAAAATCAGATCCGCATTTAACGGTTTCTGGATGAAATCTTTCGCTCCTGCTTCAATGGCGGCTTTCAATTGTGACTGTGTACCAACGGAAGAGACGATAACGATCTCAGCGTCGCTATCATACTCCATGATTTCGCGCGTAGCGGCATTACCATCTTTTACAGGCATGACAATATCAAGAAATACCAGATCTGGTTTTTCTTTTTTATAGATGTCAACAGCATCCTGTCCATTGGAGGCCTCATAAAAGATTGGTTCTCCATATCCAAGAATAATGTCTTTTAATTGTTTTCTCGCAAGGATAGAATCATCGCCAATAAGGATTTTTGCATTATCTAATATCATAGTAGAATTCTCCCCTATCCATATATTATATATTATTCTACACTAATTGGCCGAATAGTTCAATGATAAAATAGAAAAATATGAAAATTTATTATTTTGTCACAAGGTGGATTGCATTTTGAGGAGGGAGCCGATATAATGATAGACAGCAGGCAGATATTTACACGTCTGGGAAAGATGAGGGATACCGTATGACAACGATATTTGATTTGATTGCCGTTATTTTTGGCATTTTTATGATCGGCTCAGGGCTCAACATGAAACGGACCGGTGAGATCAGCACGATTATCATGACGGCACAGGAGATCGAAAAATGCAGGGATAAGGCGGGGTATATCGCATATATTTACTGGAAAGAAGCGGTGTTTGGCGGGCTTTTTATTCTGGTCGGTATTATGGGAGTGATCAATGCCTTTGTCGTGAACCTGGGGTTTTGGCTCAATGCGATAGATCTGGTGATCTTTTTGGGGGCGTTCCTGTGGTTTTACCACGAACTCGCGGAAGCGAGAGAGAAGTTTGTCACGAAATTTTAATTTTGGCGCTAACGTCTCAGCGAAAAGACAGAGACTGCCAAAAAGAATCGGGTGTCGCATTTGATGCCCGATTCTTTTTTGTAGGCAGAAAAACTAGCGTTCTGCCATCGGTATATAGGTTCTGTGTTCTCCCACGTTTTTGTAGGCGGGGCGCATGATTTTGCCGTTGGTGGACAGCTCTTCGAGACGGTGCGCGCTCCAGCCGGCGATGCGCGCGATGGCAAAGATCGGCGTATAGAGCTCTACCGGAAGGCCGAGCATGCTGTAGGCAAATCCGCTGAAGAAGTCTACATTTGGGCTGACGCCCTTATAAATCTTGCGCTCTTTTGCAATGATCTGCGGCGCGAGGCGCTCCACCGTGGCGTAGAGGGCAAATTCTTTCTCGCAGCCTTTTTCGGCGGACAATTTCTCCACGAAAGAGCGGAACAGTCTGGCACGGGGGTCGGAAAGCGAATAGATGGCGTGTCCCATACCGTAAATCAATCCTGCCCGGTCAAACGCCTCCTTGTGCAGAAGCGCCGTCAGATAGCGGGTAATCTGTTCTTCGTCCTTCCAGTCGGTCAGGTGCTGTTTCATATCCTCAAACATGCGCACTACTTTGATGTTGGCGCCGCCGTGTTTTGGACCTTTGAGCGAACCAAGGGAGGCGGCAATCACGGAATAAGTATCGGTGCCCGAGGAGGAAACTAAATGTGTCGTAAAAGTAGAGTTGTTTCCGCCGCCGTGCTCCATGTGTAGAATCAGCGCGATATCCAAAAGCTTTGCCTCAAGCGGGGTAAACTTGCTGTCGGCGCGCAGCATATGCAAAATATTTTCCGCCGTGGAGTATTCCGGCTGCGGCGCGTGGATAAAAAGGCTTGCCCCTTCATGGTAGTGCTGGTAAGTCTGATATCCGTAAACGGAAAGCAGCGGAAACAGACTGATGAGCTGCATACACTGGCGCAGTACATTTGGCATGGAGATGTTATCGGCCATATCGTCATACGAGTAGAGCGTCAGCACGCTTCTGGCGAGCGTGTTCATCATATCCTTGCTGGGGGCTTTCATGATGATATCACGCACAAAGCTTGTGGGCAGCGTGCGGTAGTTGCTTAACATTTCTGCAAATGATTTCAATTCTTCCCTGCTCGGCAGTTCACCAAACAGCAGGAGATAGGCACACTCCTCAAACCCGAAATGATTTTTCTCTCCGATGCCGGAAATCAGGTCTTTCACGTCATAGCCGCGGTAAAAAAGCTGGCCGTCTGCCGGAACCGTCTTTCCGTCCACTTCCTTTGTCGAACAAACCTCCGATATTTCAGTCAATCCCACCAAAACGCCTTTGCCGTTTAAATCGCGCAGACCGCGTTTGACATCGTATTTGGTGTATAACTCAGGATCTATCTTTGCATTTTTTTCACATAACGCAGCGAGCTGCTGCAGCTTAGGGGTGATTTCGCAAAAATTATCAACCATAAGAAACCCTCCTTTATAGAAATTGCGTTGTAGATGTAGATTCAGAAAACATGAAATTTATGTTATTTAGAAAATACCTCTATATCATACCATAATGCCAATGTGCGGCACAAGAAAATTTTTTTATATTCATAAAAATATTATAAAGTTCACAAAAATTTCTTATTTTTGCTTTGACATAGGCGCCCTGATTTTACTTGACTTTTATGGCAAGTAGCATAAAATGATGGATAGATATGCGGCTCGCATAGGGAAGGGGCGTAATCAGAATGGAAAAAAAACAGAAACAATTTTATGTGACGGTGGATTATGCCAAACTGATCGCTGCCGGGATTGTGGTGTTTGGACACTGTTATCTCGCGGATACGGCCGGGATGGCCTGGTTTGCCGGTTTGGTAAAAGCTGCGGTACAGATGTTTTTTGTGTTTAACGGGTATTTCCTGTATCAAAACGGCACGCTGCAAGATAGGGAGAAAATGAAACGCTACTGCCGCCATTTTCTTGTCCTGCTGTGCGGTTGGATTCTGATTTATTATCTGTGGAATATGTTGTTTACCGAACATGGACAGGCATGGTTTTATACCTACACGATGCAGACCGTACAGTGGGTCTGCGGCCTCAACGACGGGCATCTGTGGTATGTGCAGAACCTTTTGGCGGTGGCCGTGCTGCTGCATTTGCTCGACAAAACGAGCGCACGTTCGTGGGAGGTGTTTGCCGCCGCCCTGCTGGCCGGCATGACGGGAGGGCTTCTTTTTCGGGCGCTCTTTGGCGTGCTCTGCGGTCTTCGCCTCGCGGATATAAAGGCGCGGGGGGAAAATGGTAACGCCGGCAGCGGAATAAAAGCGGAAGAGGCCGCATACGCTGTGCTTGGGGCAGCGGGTCTTGTCGTGATGATTATCATTTATCAGTGTCCAAACGTGATGGCAGGAAACGCCTGGAGGGATGGCGTTGCGGGAGTCGGCAGCATGTTTGCCGGTATGATGCTTGCGCTGGCGGCGATTGAGACGGATTTGCATTTACAGCGGCGCGGCGTTCGCCTGTGGGACAGCGCCCGTTTGCGCAAGAGCAGTTCCATTATATATTTTATTCATCTCATGATTGTGCCGTTGTCCACTGCGGCAGTGAAGTATCTGCTGGTAAACCCAGGAACGGTGGAGCACGGAGGGATTATGTGGAGCTTGTCGGTGGGGCTGCTCACATTTGCCGTCGGTGCGCTGGCGGGCATCGTCGTGCCTGCCCTCGCGAAATGCAGGTGGTTTGCATGGCTTGGCAAGCTGTATTGAGTTAGACGTTGCTTTCGGGACTCCTTTGTTACAGGCAAACTTTAAATGGAGCGGATTCCGTAACAGGGAAGCAGAGGCCGAACGGTTACGAAAACTATGCTTTGGAATGGAGAGGAAAGATAAATATGGAAATTGACAGAGCATTATTGGCGAGAGAGGCAGTTTTGGCAAAAGAAAACGCGTATGTTCCCTATTCGCATTTTCGCGTGGGGGCGGCGCTTCTGACAGCGGGGGGCGTGATCTACCGGGGCTGCAATATCGAGAATGCCGCCTATTCGCCCACAAACTGTGCCGAGCGCACCGCGATTTTTAAGGCGGTATCGGAAGGCGAGCGGTCTTTTGCGGCGATTGCCATCGCCGGGGATACCCATGACTATCTGTATCCCTGCGGAGTGTGCAGGCAGGTGCTGATGGAATTTTGCGACCCCAAAACATTTGAGATTATTCTGGTAAAAAACGAGAGAGAGCTCAAATCATTCACACTCGAAGCGCTTTATCCGGGTGGTTTTTCGGCGGAAGATCTGCACAAAATTTAGGTGGCAATTCAAACGGTTACGATTTTAGATAAATTTTATGGAAAAGAGATTGACAAAAAAATAGCATCGTGTAATATTTAATATAGCGATATTTTGAAAAAAATATTTTTTTGCCAAATTATTATGAGGAGGATTACACATGTCAACAAAAGCATACTATCCAATCAATGAGATTGGCGCTGGAAAAGTTGGTTTTTCCAAGACACGTTCTATCATCGAAGCGGCTTTTTACGGCAACAATGTCGTAAAAGTAAACACATTAAAAGAAGCATATGAGTTAGCAAAAAATTCACCGGGCACGATCGTGACCGATATGCCGATCAAGGACGGCGAGACGTTTGGACTTGAGAAGGATGCGAAAGTGCTGCTGTTCAACGATGGCGCCGTTACAGGCCGTTATGCCGCTGCACGCCGCATCAAAGGCGAGCCGGGTGTCGACGATACCAAGCTCGACAAAGTGGTCATGGACGCTGTCTATGAGACGAGATGGAAAACCATGTACCATGTGGAATGTTTTATCGGTCTTGACCCGGAGTTTATGGCGAAAGCGCATCTGCTGATTCCGGAAGGAGAGGAGAATATTCTTTACAACTGGATGTTAAACTTCCAGTATATGTCCGACGAGTATGTAAAGATGTACAAAAAATCCAAACCGATTGCGGACGGCAAAGAGCCGGATATCTATATCTTCTCTGACCCGCAGTGGATTCCGCAGGAGAGGCCGGACGTTGACTTTAGCTGCCTGAGCGATCCTTTGACGCTCTGCTACTTCGATACCGATGCGAACTGCGCGGCGATTCTCGGTATGAGATATTTTGGCGAGCACAAGAAGGGCACGCTGACGATGGCATGGGCGCTGGCAAACAGAAACGGATATGCATCCTGCCACGGCGGACAGAAAGAGTACTCCCTCGAGGGAGGCAAGAAGTTTGTTGCTTCTGTATACGGATTGTCAGGTTCCGGCAAATCTACCCTGACACATGCAAAACATGACGGCAAGTATGACGCGTTCGGCGGTATCAAGGTGCTTCACGATGACGCGTTTATCATCAACACCGACACCTGCGCTTCCATTGCCCTCGAGCCTACTTATTTTGACAAGACGGCGGATTACCCGACCGGCTGCCCGGACAACGAGTACCTGTTGTCTGCACAGAACTGTTCCGCAACCTTGGATGAGAACGGCAAGATTCAGTTGGTGACAGAGGATATCCGCAACGGCAACGGACGTGCGATCAAGTCCAAATTGTGGTCTCCGAACCGCGTGGACAAGATTGATGCCCCGGTTAATGCGATCTTCTGGATTATGAAAGACCCGACGATTCCGCCGGTATTAAAGTTAAAAGGCGCTGCGCTGGCATCTGTCATGGGCGCAACTCTGGCGACGAAGACCTCCACGGCCGAGCGTGTCGCAGCGGGAACCGACCTCAACGCATTAAGGATTGTTCCTTACGCTAACCCGTTTAGAACGTATCCGCTGGTAAACGACTACGAGAAGTTCAAGAAACTGGTGGAGGAAAAGAATGTAGACTGCTACATCGTAAACACAGGCGACTTTATGGGAACCAAGTGTAAACCGGCAGATACCCTTGGTATTCTCGAGACGATTGTGGAAGGAAAAGCTAAGTTCGAGAAGTGGGGACCGTTTGAAGATATCGAGATCATGACGGACTGGTCCGGCAAGACGGCTGACTTTACCCCGAATCTGGGCGACAAGGATTATGTGGCGGCATTAAAGAATGCGATGCAGAACCGTGTCGACGCCGTAGAAGGCTTTGCGACCAAGAAAGACGGCTACGATAAGCTCCCGGATGAGGCGCTGGCAGCATTAAAGAAGCTTGTAGATGAAGCGGCATCCATCTAATAATTAAGATCAAAACCGTGCGGCGGCAGATTTATCTGCCGTCGTTTTCTTCTCTTGCTCTGACTTTAAGTTAAAATATTTTTTTAAATTTATAGTAAAATAATCAGAATTTGGTACAAATTTTTTGTTGCTTATTGGGGAACGATAAAGTATAATAAAAGAAATTAAAGTGAAGTAAAGGCCTGGGGTGTTCGATACCCTGCATTTTTGAACCTACATTTCATTTCATGGGATTCCTATATTCTCAAGAGGATGTCAGGCCATCAGCACCGTTGGTGCGCGAGCAGTGGAAGGCAGAGGCTTGTATGCGGTTACCCACCTAGCAATAGCTAGGAGTCAAAAACGCAGGAAACGGCATTTTGGGTTTTTACAAAAGAATACAAAGATTACAAAAGAGGATAGGGAACAGAAGATTTTGTGAGAGACAGAAGATATTTTGTTTCAGAAGATAAGAGTTAGGGAAACAGAAGACCATAAAAGCCACAGAAGCATAAGCTGTTATGCAGCAGCGATGTAACAAAAGAGATTGCGAAGATCGCACAAAAGAACAGCTGTTATAGCAGGTCATGATAAAATACGAATAGGTATGGGAAAGTGATTACGGATGATAAGGAGAAGCTGCCTTGCAATAAGGCAGCTTCTAATTTCTTTTTAGGAAACTGCGTCGTCGAAAGCATCCGTTCCCAGGCTGCCAAGCAACGTTCCATGTCCGATGTGTTCGCAGTTATTTTGTGGAAAAAATGTAGTGTCAATGCGTAAAAGGAATCAATGTATGGTGAAAAAAAATAGAAGATTTTTGTTGCTTATAGCTGTTCTTGCCGCCGTGACCTTAGTGCTTGTCATACTTCTTCTATTTCGCGGACGAAAGTCAGGGGGAAGCGGAGACTTTATGTCTGAGGTTCCGCTGGCTGAGGTGGTGGAGGAGTTAAAGACGGACGCCTTTCCCGCGGTTGATTGGACAAATGTGCTCGAGCAGCAGGGGAATAGCGTCATCACGAAAAAAACGGCTGTGCAGATCGTGGAACAATTGGGCGCCGCCGATTACATAGAGGTGCCCGGCAGGGGAAAACGCCATGTGCTGACCAGAGAAGAGTGGTGTGGTCTCTACGATCAGCTGCTCGATTACTTGGATATGACGGAGGTGGTGCAAAAAGCCAGCATTTTGATTTTGGACACCGTGGAGGCCAAGGAGCAGGGCATTTTAGTGACAAATGAGGGGGACTATACCACGGTCTTAAATCTGGCGGCATTTGAAACGTGGAAGTCCTATGAGGTCTATTGCGTCGAAAACCGCTGTGTCGGCATAGCGGGTTATGCCGACGAGGAGACGGCGATTCAAAACGCTTATCTCAAAGCGTGCACGCCCGAAAGTATCGGCTTTTTGTACGACGGCGCCGCCTATGAAAAGAGTATGGAGCAGGCGCCGCAGCTTGCGGCAGGCGTCTATGACTTTTTATTCCTCGACGGGGAGATTGTCACGATACGGGAAAAGAAAGACAAAATATATGGCAACCTGCTTTCTTATGATGCGGAAATGATCGAGATACAGGGATACGGCAAGGTAAACCACGAAAACAGGATACCGGTGTACCAAATCTTTGACGGTGTGGTGGAAAAGTCGATCTCGGATGTCGTGCTCGGCAATATGGAGGCCACCTATATTACGGGCGAGGGGCAGGTCTGCGCAATTTTGCTGGAAAAACCTGCCAGTATCGCCAATATCCGTGTGCTGCTCTTGGCCGAGGGCGGCGGCAAGTTCCGGGAAGACGTGTGGATAAAGGCGACGGAGGAGGCGGATGTCTCTTACGGAGAGCAAAAGAGTGTTTTAACGCCAGGTGAAGTCTTGCAAGCTTCCGGCTATTTTGGCGCACAGGCAGCCGGTACGCTTACGGTATCGACAAAGACGCCGGAGGGAAGACTATATCTGTGTGATGCGGCGGGCGAAGTTATGACGAACGGTTACCGCGGCACCTTCGAGGTGCGCCATTATGAGCAGGGAAGCGCGGTAGTCAATGAGCTGCCTTTTGAAGAATATCTCTACGGGGTGGTGCCGAGCGAGATGCCGTCCTCCTACGCGCCGGAAGCGCTCAAGGTGCAGGCGGTCTGCGCCAGAAGCTATGCGTACCGCCAGCTTTTGGCGGCAGATCTGGCGGCATACGGCGCGCACATTGACGACAGCACGTCCTATCAGGTCTACAACAAAGTCGCGCCGTCCGAGAGCACGACGGCGGCGGTAAACGCCACGGCAGGGCAGGTGATTACCTCCGACGGCGAAGTCGCGGATGCCTACTATTTTTCAACCTCCATGGGCTATACCGGAACAGCCGATGTGTGGAATATCACAGATACGGACCGCTACCGGTATCTGCAAAAGAAGTGTCTCAACGAGAGCGAATTTGCGGGGGACTTGTCCAAAGAAGAAGATTTTGCCGCCTATATCGCCACCTCTCCAAACGGCTATGACAGCGGGATTAAATTTTACCGCTGGCAGGCTGCGGCCAATATGACCGATCAAACCGCAGAGGTGCAGGAGATTTTGGAGAACCGCTATCAGGTGGTGCCGCAGAGCATTTTGATTTACCGCGACAACGAGAGCGAGGCGCTGTCTTCCCCCGCTTCCCTCGGCGCGCTGCTGTCGGTTTCGGTGGATGAGAGGAATCCGTCGGGTGCATTGATCTGCCTGCATCTGCAATATGAAAAAGGATATGTGAAAGTAAAGACCGAATATAATATACGAAAAGTGCTCGGTGCTTTTACGGAGAAGGTCACCTACGCGGACGGCTCCGTAAACGAGGACGTCACGATGCTGCCCAGCGCCTACTGTACCGTGGAGACGGGAGAGAACGGCTCGCTTCGTTTTGTCGGCGGCGGTTATGGACACGGGATAGGCATGAGCCAGAACGGTGCAAACGGGATGGCCAAAAGCGGCAAAAGTTATGATGAGATTCTGCGCTTTTTCTATGAAGGCATCGAGATTGAAACCATAAAAAAGGAAAGCGGCTGACAACTGCTTGGCGAGAGAAAGGCTTGGTATAAGGCATGAGCTTTTGGATGAAATTTTATGCAGCGATACGATTTTTTACAAAAATTTGTAAGCAGAACCGCATCAATGCCTATGCGGCGCAGGCGGCGTTTTTTATGCTGCTCTCCATCATTCCGTTTTTGATGGTATTTTCCTCGTTGCTGCAATATACGAGTATCTCAGAGGGCATGCTGTTGAAGATCATCACAAGAATTATGCCCGAATATATCGCGCCCTTTTTGGTGTCTGTCGTGGACGAAGTCTACAACCGTTCGGTGGGAATCATATCTGTGACCGCCGTGGCGGCAGTCTGGTCGGCAGCCAAAGGCATCCAGGCGCTAAACGACGGCCTTAACGCCGTCAATGACGTGGATGAACAGCGCAATTGGCTTGTACAGCGGTTTTGGGCCGTCGTGTACATTGTCGTTTTTATGCTTGCCATTGTGATGACCTTGGTGATTCTGGTATTTGGCAACAGCCTGAGCAAGTTTGTGGCCGAGTATGTGCCGATTTTAAGCCATACCATGGAGTTTTTGTCGAGATTCCGCGGGCTTTGGATGCTGGCGGCGCTGGTTATATTTTTCGATATTTTATTTACGACGCTGCCCAACCGCAAGCTTACGCTGAAAGGGCAATTGCCCGGCGCCGCGGTCTGCGGCGTGGCGTGGTATGTCTTTTCGTTCGGACTGTCCATCTATGTCAATTATTTTAACGGTTTTTCCATGTACGGCAGCTTGACGACGATCGCGCTCATCATGCTCTGGCTCTACTTTTGTATGTATATTATGTTCGTGTCGGCGGAGATCAACGTGCTCTATCTGGAAGATATCCGCAGGTGGAGAAAGCGGCGCAAAAGGAAAAAGCAGCAATAATTTAGTGCAGGATATTAGTGCAGGAGAAAAGAAAAAAGTACTTGAAGTTTTGAAAGTCCTGTGCTAGAATAGCCGATAGAATAAGTAAAGGCATAGATTGTGAGGGATTTTCCCACAGTAGAGCGCTGTACCTCTGGCAGAGAGAACGGGTCATCGGCTGCAAGCCCGTTTCGGATAAGACAGCAATCGAAGTTCGCACAGGAGCCGCGTCTGTGAAAGCGAGTAGCAGATGACGTTGATGCACGTTACGCATTTAAGTGCAAAAAGAGAGTTTATCTGGCTTTTTGAATTAGGGTGGTACCGCGGAATCATTCGTCCCTTGTGGAGGATGGTTCCGTTTTTTTATGCACAGGGGCGCACAGATGAAATTGTTGCTCATGCAACGTGCGCCCCGCGCAGCGAGTATGGGGAAAATCTTCCCTACTCGATTGCACAGGGGTGCGTAAGGAAATTAGCAGCTTTGCTGCACGCACCCCGCGCGGCGAGTATGGGGAAAATCTTCCCTGCTCGATTTGGAAACGGTGTCATAACTCATATCACCCGCATGTTTGTATTCTATATTGTGGAGGTTAAGATGAAGGAAAAATTACAAAAAATCAAGGATGAGGCGGTTCGCCAGATATCGGAGTCCAAAGATTTGGCCAAATTGAATGATGTGCGCGTGGCAGTCCTCGGCAAAAAAGGCGAGCTGACCGCCGTGCTCAAAAGCATGAAAGACGTCAGTCCAAAGGAGCGGCCGATCATCGGGCAGCTTGTCAATGAGACGAGGGAGAGCATCGAAAAAGTCTTAGAGGAGACGAAGGCCAAACTGGAGGCCGCGGAGCTTGAGGTCAGACTGCGGCACGAGGTGATCGACGTGACGCTGCCCGCTAAGAAAAACAGCCTGGGACATCGTCATCCCAACACGATCGCGCTCGAGGAGATGGAACGCATCTTCACCGGCATGGGCTACGAGGTCGTGGAGGGACCGGAAGTCGAATACGACTACTACAATTTTGAGGCGCTCAATATTCCTGCCAACCATCCGGCAAAGGACGAGCAGGATACATTCTATATCAACGACAAGATTGTTCTCCGCACCCAGACTTCTCCGGTGCAGGTGCGCGAGATGGAAAAAGGCAGGCTGCCGATTCGCATGATTGCGCCGGGCAGAGTATTCCGCTCGGACGAGGTGGACGCGACCCATTCCCCCTCGTTCCATCAGGTGGAGGGGCTTGTGATCGACAAAAATATTACGTTTGCCGACCTCAAGGGAACATTGGCGGAGTTTGCAAAGCAGCTATTTGGCGCGGATACCAAAGTAAAGTTCCGCCCGCACCATTTCCCGTTTACGGAGCCGTCGGCCGAGATGGACGTCACCTGCTTTAAGTGCGGCGGCAAGGGCTGCCGTTTCTGCAAAGGCGAGGGCTGGATTGAGATCTTAGGATGCGGCATGGTGCACCCGCGCGTACTTCGCATGAGCGGCATTGACCCGCAGAAATATTCCGGTTTTGCGTTCGGCGTGGGCTTAGAGCGCATTGCCCTGCTCAAATACGAGATCGATGATATGCGTTTATTGTACGAAAATGACCAGAGATTTCTGGATCAATTCTAATAGAAGGAGCAGTGAAAATTATGAATACATCGTTGAAATGGATCAAAGATTTAGTGCCGGGGCTTAGCTGTACCCCGCAGGAATATATGGATGCCATGACGTTATCCGGGTCGAAGGTGGAAGGATACCGCTGTATGGATGCGGATTTGGATAAGATTGTCATAGGACGGGTAGCGTCCGTCGAGCGCCATCCAGACGCGGACAAACTGGTGATCTGCCAGGTAGATATCGGTGAGAAAACGATTCAGATCGTTACCGGCGCGCCCAATGTCGCGGAGGGCGCCAAGGTGCCTGTCGTGCTGGACGGCGGAAGGGTCGCGGGCGGCCATGACGGCAGTGTCACTCCGGGCGGCATTAAGATCAAAAAGGGAAAACTGCGCGGCGTCGAGTCGGACGGTATGATGTGTTCCATCGAGGAACTCGGGGCAAGCCGCGATATGTTTCCGCTGGCGCCGGAGGACGGGCTTTATCTGCTGCCGGAGGACGCGCCGGTGGGAGAGGACGCCGTCGCCTATCTTGGGCTGGATGATACGGTGGTGGAGTATGAGATCACCTCCAACCGCGTGGACTGCTTTTCCGTGCTCGGACTGGCGAGGGAAGCGGCGGCTACGTTCGGCAAAAAATTTGTGCCGCCGACCGTAAAAGAGACGGGAAATACGGAACGGGCTACCGATTATATCAAAGTGACGATTCAGGATCAGGATTTGTGTTCCCGGTATGTTGCCAGAGTCGTGAAAAATATCAAAATCGCGCCGTCGCCGGAGTGGATGCAGCGCAGGCTGCGCGCACAGGGGATTCGCCCGATCAACAATATTGTGGATATCACCAATTATGTTATGGAGGAGTACGGCCAGCCGATGCACGCCTACGATCTGGATACGATCGAGGGAAGAGAAATCATTGTGCGGCGCGCCGCAAAAGACGAGAAGTTTATTACGCTCGACGGGCAGGAGCGCGTGCTCGATGACAGTGTTTTGATGATCTGCGACGGCAAAAAGCCGGTCGGGATTGCGGGCATCATGGGCGGAGAAAACTCCATGATCACGGACAGCGTGCAGACGATGCTGTTTGAGGCGGCATGCTTTGACGGCACGAATATCCGCCTGTCCTCCAAGAAAATCGGTATGCGCACGGACGCTTCCTCCAAGTTTGAAAAGGGGCTGGACCCCAATAACGCAATTGACGCGATCAACCGCGCCTGCCAGCTGATCGAGGAGCTTGGCGCGGGCGAGGTGGTCGGCGGAGTGGTGGATGTGTACGACAATGTCAAAGAGGGAAGACGCCTGCCGTTTGAGCCGGAGAAATATAACGCGCTTTTGGGGACGGATATCGCGAAGGAAACCATGCTGTCGTATTTTGAGGCGCTTGATTTGGGCTATGACGAGGCGGCAAATGAAGTGCTGGTTCCCTCGTTCCGTCAGGATTTGGAATGTGACGCCGATCTGGCGGAGGAGGTCGCAAGATTTTTCGGGTACGATAAGATTCCGACAACGCTGCCGAGCGGCGAGGCCACGACCGGCCAGCTTTCATTTAAGCTGCGCATCGAGGCGTTGGCGCGGGAGGCGGCCGAGTTCTGCGGATTTTCCCAGGGAATGACCTATTCGTTCGAGAGCCCGAAAGTGTTTGACAAGCTGCTTTTGCCAGAGGATTCACCGCTGCGCCAGGCGGTGGTGATCAGTAATCCGCTCGGCGAAGATTTTTCGATTATGCGCACGCTCCCGCTAAACGGTATGCTGACTTCGCTTTCCACCAATATGAACCGCAGGAATAAAAACGTGCGCCTGTATGAGCTGGGCAATATCTATCTGCCGCATCAGATACCGGTCACGGAGCTGCCCGAAGAGCGTATGCAGTTTACGCTCGGCATGTACGGCGATGGCGATTTCTATACGATGAAAGGCGTCGTGGAGGAGTTTTTGTATAAAGTCGGGATGCGCCGGAAAGCGGCGTATGATCCCAATGCCGGCAGGCCGTTTTTGCACCCGGGCCGGCAGGCCAATATTGTTTACGACGGAGACGTCATCGGTTATCTCGGAGAGGTTCACCCGCTGGCTGCTTCCAAGTACGATATGAAAGAACGCGTTTATGTGGCTGTGATTGATATGCCAAAGATCGTTTCGCAGGCCACGTTTGATTACAAGTACAGCGGCATCGCCAAGTTCCCGGCGGCCACCCGCGACATTTCCATGATTGTGCCAAAGAGCGTGCTGGCCGGGGATATCGAAAAGGTATTTGACAAAAAAGGCGGCAGGCTCTTAGAGAGCTATGCGCTGTTTGATATCTATGAAGGGGCGCAGATTAAGCCGGGCTACAAATCGCTGGCATATTCGCTCTCTTTCCGCGCGGACGACAGAAATTTGGAGGACGCCGATATCACGGCAGCCATGGACAAAATTGTAAAAGCGCTTGAGGCTATGGACGTAGAGCTGCGCAAGTAGGTAGAAAGGCTGATTGCGATATGATGGACGTAAAAGATTTTTATTATGAGCTGCCCCAGGAGCTGATCGCGCAGGACCCGCTCGAAGATCGGAGCAGTTCCCGCCTGATGGTTCTGGATAGGGAGACGGGGGCAGTGGAACATCACATTTTTAGGGATATCATGGATTATCTGAATCCGGGGGACTGTCTGGTGTTAAATAACACAAAGGTGATTCCGGCCCGTCTTTACGGCGTCAAGGAGGGGACGCTCGCCAACATAGAGATACTTTTGCTGAAACGGAAAGAAAACGATATCTGGGAGACGCTGGTAAAGCCCGGGAAAAAATGCAGGCCGGGGACAACGATTGTCTTCGGCGACGGCCTTTTGACCGGAGAAATCCTGGAGGTGATGGAGGATGGCAACCGTCTGATACAGTTTCACTATGAAGGCATTTTTGAGGAAATCCTTGACCGTTTCGGGCAAATGCCGCTGCCGCCCTATATCACGCACAAGCTTTTAGACAAAAACCGCTATCAGACGGTCTATGCCAAGCATGACGGTTCGGCGGCCGCCCCCACGGCAGGGCTTCATTTTACGCCGGAGCTGCTTGCGGCTCTGCGAAAGAAAGGCGTAGAGATCGCGGAAGTTACCCTTCATGTAGGGCTTGGCACGTTCCGTCCGGTCAAGGAGCGGGACGTGCTCAAACACCACATGCACGCGGAATATTACAGCATCGGCCAGCAGGCGGCCGATGTGATCAACCGCACGAAAAAGGCGGGACGCCGGGTTGTCGCCGTCGGCACTACGAGTACCAGGACCTTGGAGTCCGCCGCAGACGACGAGGGCTTTTTGAGCCAGTCGAGCGGGTGGACGGATATCTTTATCTACCCGGGTTATCGCTTCAAGGTGATCGACGCACTCATCACGAACTTTCATCTGCCGGAGTCGACGCTGGTGATGTTAGTGTCTGCGCTCGCGGGCAGAGAGCATGTGCTTGCGGCTTACGAGACGGCTGTGCGGGAGCGTTATCGGTTTTTCAGTTTTGGAGATGCGATGCTTATTAAATAAAAAACGGAGATGCTTATGGAAGAGAAGAGGAGACACAAACGGCTGGATTTGGACGTGTCGGTCCAGCTCGAAAGACTGGATGAAAACGGCATTACGACGCTGAAATACCTTCATGTAGATGTGACCGACATATCGCGCAGCGGCCTTGGCTTTACGGCAAAAAAGCTTCTGGAAGTCGGCACATATTATGATACCAGGATTCAGATTTGGACGGGGGAGGTGGTGGACGCCGTGGTGGAAATCGTCCGCAGGAACGAGTGCGGCGACGATTTCCAGTATGGGAGCGTCTTTATCGGCATGTCCACGACAGATGCCTTAAAGATTGATATTTATCAGATTTTTAATGATATCTGATCAATGCTCATAGATCACATAGTGATGTTTTTGCAGCAGGGCGACGGCGGCCTGCAATGATTTTTCGTCATACATTTCTAACCGCAGCACGCCGTCCCTGTATTCACGGTTGTGTATAATCCCGATATTCTTGATGCTCAGATGGTTGCTCGCAAGGATTGTGGCAACCGTGGCAATCCCGCCCGCTTCGTCGAGCAAATCCAAATACAATTCATAGACTTGTTTGAGGGCGCCTTTTGGCGGAATGGTGATGGAATCCCTGTATTCTTTGGCGTTTGAAAAGGCTCTCAAAAGCGCGTTGCTGTCGGAATGTTCGATATCTGCCCGGATGCTTTGGAAAAGTCCGGTAAAGGCGTCCATCAGCTTTAAGAGCTGCGTCTTGTTGGACAGGCAGATGTTTTCCCACATCACCGGGGAGGAGGAGGCAATGCGTGTGATATCTCGAAAGCCTCCGGCCGCGATCAGCTTCATCGTTCCATTTTCATCATCCGATGCCTGAATGAGATTTACAAGGCTGTAGGCGATGATATGCGGCAGATGGCTGATGGCGGCTGTCGCGTAATCGTGCGTCTCATAATCTAAGACAAGCGGGATTGCGCCCAGAGCCTGTACCAGATCGCGGAACGTATGGACAGCCGCTTCGCTGGTTTTTGACGTGGGCGTGATGACATAGTAAGCATTTTCCAGCAAATATTCGCTGGCGTTTTCAAGGCCCGTTTTCTCGGAGCCCGCCATCGGATGCCCGCCGATAAAGTTGGCCTCCAGCTTCAGTTCTTCGACGGCGCGGTGTATATCGGTCTTGACGCTGCCCACGTCCGTGATCATACAGTGAGGGCTGATATGTCCTTTGAGCTGTCTTAAATATTCGATATTTTTCTGCACCGGCGTACATAAAAAAATATAGTCGCAATCATAAAAATCCTCGATCTCGCAGAGCGCCGTATTTTCTATGAGCGCCAGATCATGCGCCAGCGTGACGGTTTTGAGATGGGACGCCGTCGCGATGATGTGAAGATCGGGATATAGCTGTTTCAATTTCTTGGCGATCGAGCCGCCGATTAAGCCGAGTCCGATAAAACCAATTTTCCTGGGATGCATAAATGTGATCTCCTGTCCGAATAATCTTATATAAAGATATCATAAATTTTTTTGAGAGGAAAATCAACCGTATTCGTCATTTGTGTACAAAATGTGAATAATATGTAAATATAACGAAAAATTGGCAATAAAAAGTTCCAAAAACATACATATTGTATAAACATTCAGGTGATACTATAATATAAATTAGCAATATTATATAAAAAACCGCTAAATAACAGATACTATTTTATCTTTTATCACAAATATATCTGATTGAGTCGGAGGGGTGTCATTTGAAGAAGAAAAAAGTGATCATCGCCATGCTGTTTATTGCCGTGCTGTTTATCGCCGATTCCCGCTTTGCGGACGCCAAGATGCTTTCCGGTACAAATTCTTTGCAGATTGTGGAGGAGGCGCGTTCCCGTGGAGAAGAGGGTCATCATATTGTCTACGCGTTAAACGGCGGCGTCAATCACAGTGATAATCCCGGCGTGCTGACGGATGAGCAGCTTCCGGTCACCCTGAAAGTGCCAACGCGCGAAGGGTATAATTTTGCCGGCTGGTATCGGGAAAGCAATTACAAAAACAAGATTACGACGATAGACGTTGACAATGCAGATCATATGGCGCTGTTTGCGAAATGGACAAAAGCCATCGACCCCGAAGAGAATGTGGCGTTCTATTCCTATAAGACGTCCTCTAAGATCGACGGCAATCAAAAAAAGCTGACCGAGTGTTCCTATCGTTTTGTGGAAGAGCTTCAGATACCGGGGATGCCGGCTACGAGGGAAAATGACTATATCAATCACATCATAGACAGTGAGAATCCGTGTTTTCAGGGGCTGTGTTTTACGGAGGAGTTGATTTTGATGACCGCCTATGCGGAGGAGAAGGAGGAGCACGGTTCGTTGTTGATCTTTGACCGGGACAGCGGGACCTATCTGGCTACTCTGGGGATGAAAAAGAACAGCCACCTGGGCGGGCTTGCATATGACGGGGAAAATATTTGGATTTGTCATTCCGATTCCGATACGCTGGAGCGGATATCCTACGAGTATTTGCTGATGATCGCGGCGTCTGCCCAGGGCAGTACGATCGACGCCTCCACTATGCTGGTAGAGTACGATCTGAAGAACCGGCCGTCCTGTATCACCTGTTACGGCGGGCGCATCTGGGTGGCGACCTATGACAGAAGGCATCACACGAGGCTGTATTCCTACAGCTATAACGGCAGACTGGACCGCCTCACGGTGATGACGAGTTACCGGCTTCCGAGCAAAGTGCAGGGGATTGCCTTTGATGAGAATGGGAGAGTCTACCTGAGCACTTCATTTGGAAGAAGTAATTCTTCCTATCTGAAGATGTACCGTTCTTTGATCCGGCTTGACAAAGAGCCGGATAAACCGGCTCACAAGATAGAGATGCCGCCCTGCTCAGAAGAGATTGTGTTCTGGAACGATCATCTCTATGTACTGTTTGAGTCGGCAAGCAAAAAATATTTTGAAGGGACAGACGGAAACGGACGCTGCGTTTCTCCGATTGATAAAATACTGGAACTGGAGACTGCGTCTGTCTGGGAATAAGCGCGGGCGTCTGCGTGATTACTGCTGACGGCTGCGCATTATTTGCGCCATTTTATTTCTGTTGGCGGCTGCGCGTCAATTGCGCCATCTTATTTCTGTTGGCGGCTGCGCATCATTTGAACGATTTTGTCAGCTTTGGCGGCCTCCTCCGGCGTCATGTTCTGCTTTAGGATGTTGATGAGCAGGTCGGTCTCATTGTTTGAGAACTGTATATTTTTCGATTGCGCAGAGTTGATAAAGGACAGCAGAAACGGCATCATTTCCTGCATGGAGTTTGGCTTTTTGCTGTTAGCGAAGTTCATCAAAAATTGCAGCTTTTCCGGCGACATGTTTTGAAGCATTGGATTGTTATCAAATAGATTCTGATTCATGAGAAGTCCCTCCAGGTTTCGAGCATTGAGAATACGTTGACAAACATATCTAAAGTTTCAAGTTCCTTTGACGTGCAGAATGGCCGCAGAGCATTGAGCATCCCCGGCAGATTGCTCTCGTTCTCCTCGACGGAGCACATTGAGAGCACCTTATCCTCCTGCGAAAACAGTACGGCGGTGTTTTGCAGCTCCATATATTTGACGAGAATGGCGAACTGGCGTTTCTGGTTTCCTTTCATATAGGGGATCGCCGTTTTTAGCATTTGCAGTTCCCTTGTGTGTGTCATATTGTCAAAAGGGGTAAGTTGATGATCATCCATGAGATTTTGCCTTTTTTCTTTATCATATGATAGGAAAAGCCGCATTATTACAGCTTTTGCATATTATGGTAGGGGAATGGAAGGAGGAAGCAAATATGCTTGTGGTCGATGGCAACAGCGTCTATGAGATTGACGAAGAGTGTATCAAAAACAGAACGGTTTCCAGCAGATGTGAGCTGCCGAACGAATGGCTGCCACATGCTCCTGCGAACAATCGGATGACGGAGAAAAACGAAACCCAAAATAAAAAATAAACGTTTGACTGTTATATATAGATACAAACAAAAAGAGTGGAATCTCCACTCTTTTTGCTTGCAGGATGTTTCACCTGTCCGACGGTTGAAATACCAGTTTCAGTTCCCGGAAGCGCAGTGTCTTCCGGGAATTTTATGTTATGTGAAAGGGAAAGGTGAATGGTCTGTCAGCAGATTAGCATCCGCATCCGCAGCCGTTGCCGCCTAAGAAACCACCATTGCCGCAGCCAAATCCGTTGCCGCCGCAGCAGCACAGAAGCAGGATGATCCACAGGCAGTCATTGCCGCCGAAACCGTTACCGCCGCAGAAGCCGCCATTGCCGCCACAGCAGGAGAGTAAGAGGAGAATCCAGATAATAGAACAGCAGCTTCCTCCCTCGTTAGAACATCCACATCCGCCACCACAATTTGTTGCTGCTAAATCACTCATGTAAAACCTCCAAGAAATTTTATTTACACTGTATCCTATGCGCGTGGGTCGAATGTGTGAAAAAATTTTTTAAAATTTATGGTGGGCAATATGATTCTTGACAGTTGTGAGAAAAATGGATACAATAAAAATTGCATAATATAATAATTGTATACAATTATACAAAAGAGGCTAAGACGTTTTCTTGATCGTCCGTTCCTGCTGCCAGGCACCGTCTGGGCGGCAAACGGCGTTCTAACATGAAGAAAAGAGAGGTAACGTATGAGAGAAGTTGTGATGAACCAAAAAACAAATTTACTTCAGTTGGAGGAGCACTTTTATCAATTGGCGGATGTGTCGGAGCCCAATGTTTTCCGAAATCTTTTTTCTTATGATGAGATACCAAAGATCGCGTTCAATGACAGAATCGTGCCGCACAATATGCCGGAGGAGATATGGATTACCGATACCACATTTCGCGACGGCCAGCAGTCCAGGGCGCCTTACACTACGGAGCAGATTGTGACGATCTACGATTATTTGCACCGTCTGGGCGGTCCCAATGGCCTGATTCGCCAGAGCGAGTTCTTCTTATACAGCAAAAAGGACCGCGACGCCGTCTATAAGTGCTTAGAGCGCGGCTATCAATTTCCCGAGGTCACGAGCTGGATTCGCGCCACGAAGCAGGACTTTGCGCTGGCAAAGGAGATCGGACTGCGCGAAACGGGCATCCTCGTGAGCTGTTCCGATTACCACATTTTCTATAAGATGAAAAAGACCAGGCGCGAGGTTATGAATATGTATTTGGATGTCATCCGGGACTGTCTGGAGACCGGCATCAGCCCGCGTTGTCATCTCGAAGACATTACGCGTTCCGATATCTATGGCTTTGTGATTCCGTTTTGCCTGGAGCTGATGAAGCTGATGGAGGAGTACCGGATTCCGATTAAAATTCGCGCCTGCGATACCATGGGATACGGCGTCAATTTCCCGGGCGCCGTGATTCCGCGCAGCGTGCAGGGCATCATCTATGGCCTTACCACGCACGGCGGCGTGCCGTCGGAGCTGATCGAATGGCACGGGCACAATGATTTTTATAAGGCGGTCAGCAATTCGACGACCGCATGGCTCTACGGCGCCTGCGGCGTCAACTGCTCCCTGTTCGGCATCGGCGAGCGCACCGGGAATACGCCGCTCGAGGCGATGGTGTTTGAGTATGCGCAGCTAAAGGGCACGCTAAACGGCATGGACACAACGGTGATCACCGAGCTGGCCGAGTATTTTGAGCGTGATCTCGGCTATGTGCAGCCGAGCCGCACGCCGTTTGTCGGAAGCAATTTTAACGTCACACGCGCCGGGATACACGCGGACGGGCTGCTGAAAAACGAAGAAATTTATAATATTTTTGATACGGGCAAGTTTTTGAACCGGCCGCCGCTGGTGTCTGTCTCCAATACTTCCGGCCTTGCGGGCATCGCCCACTGGATTAATTCCTATTATCATCTGCCAAAGGAAAAGTGGATCGATAAAAACAGTGCGCTGGTCAAGGAAATTAAGGATTGGGTCGATGAACAGTACGAAGAGGGGCGCGTGACGGTGCTGACCGATACGGAGCTGGTTGCACAGATTGATCAGTGCTGCCAAAAGCTTGGGGTATCTGTCATTTCGTAATCAATGTGTATAGGGATATGGCAGCAGCGGCAGGTAACGGAGCAGGGTAAGCTTTGCTGTGATATAAGAATGGAGATTTCAATGGGGGAAAATAATTATTTGCTTGGCTCCCGTGTATTCCGCAAGATACGGGAGGATATATTATCCGGCAGATATGCGGCGGACGAGGAGCTGCGGGAAAAGACGATCGGTGACGAGCTGGGCGTGAGCCGGACGCCGGTGCGCGAGGCCCTGCGGCAGTTGGAGCTGGAGGGGCTGGTTTCGATCATTCCCAACAAAGGCGCCTATGTCGTCGGCATCACGCAGAAGGACGTGCGGGATATCTATGAGATACGCTCGCGCTTAGAGGGTTTGTGTGCCCGCTGGGCGGCGGAGTCGATCACCAAAGAACAGCTCGGCGAGCTGGAAGAAATTATTGATCTGTCGGAATTTTATTCGGGGAAAGAGCGATACGAACAGGTCGTCGAGCTGGACAACCGGTTTCACGGCGTTCTCTACCACGCGTCCGGCAGCAAAGAGCTGCGCCGCGTGCTCCTGGATTTTCACTGTTATGTGCAGCGCGTGCGGCGCATCACGCTCTCAGAGCCAAAGCGTGTGGCCGATTCCAACGAAGAGCACAGTAAAATTCTCGAGGCTCTAAAGCTGCACGACGCAGAGCTCGCCGAGACGCTTGCCCATGAACATGTGAGGAATACGATGGAAAATATGGACAATAGTGGATTATTCTGATACAATAAGTACGTTATGCGGGAAAATAAGTACAAATGGAGGGCTACCATGGAAAAAATAAAAATGCAGACGCCGTTAGTGGAGATGGACGGGGATGAGATGACGAGAATTCTCTGGCAGATGATCAAAGATGAGCTGTTGCTGCCATTTATCGAATTAAATACAGAGTATTATGATTTGGGGCTGGAGCACCGCAACGAGACGAACGACCAGGTTACGGTGAATTCGGCCAACGCCACCAAAAAATACGGCGTGGCCGTAAAATGTGCGACGATCACCCCCAACGCGGCGAGGATGGCCGAGTACAATTTGAAGGAAATGTGGAAGAGCCCGAACGGAACCATCCGTGCGATGCTCGACGGAACCGTATTCCGCGCGCCGATTGTCGTGCGCGGCATTGAGCCAAACGTAAAATCATGGAAAAAACCGATCACGATCGCGCGCCATGCCTACGGCGACGTGTATAAGGCGACAGAGATGAAGATACCTGGTGCCGGCAAATGCGAGCTTGTCTATACGGCGGAGGACGGCACCGAGACCAGAGAGCTCATCCATGAGTTTGCCGGAGCGGGGGTGATTCAGGGACAGCACAATCTCTGTGCGTCCATCGAAAGCTTTGCCAGAAGCTGTTTTAACTATGCGCTTGACACCAAGCAGGATTTGTGGTTCGCTACCAAAGACACGATTTCCAAGAAATATGATCATACTTTCAAAGATATTTTCCAGGAGATTTTTGACGCTGAGTATCAGGATAAGTTCAAAGAGGCCGGCATCACCTATTTTTATACCTTGATCGACGACGCGGTGGCGCGCGTGATGAAGTCCGAGGGCGGCTATATCTGGGCCTGCAAAAATTATGACGGGGACGTGATGAGCGATATGATTTCCAGCGCCTTTGGTTCTCTCGCCATGATGACCTCCGTGCTGGTTTCGCCGGACGGCTATTATGAGTACGAGGCGGCGCACGGCACCGTACAGCGTCATTACTATAAGCATCTGAACGGGGAGGAGACCTCCACCAATTCCGTGGCGACGATTTTTGCATGGACCGGGGCGCTTAGAAAACGCGGGGAGCTTGACGGCAATGCAGAACTGATGAAGTTTGCGGACGACCTGGAAGCGGCTTGTGTCAAGACGATTGAGGACGGCAATATGACAAAAGACCTTGCACTGATCACGACGATCGAACATCCCACCGTGCTGAGCAGCGAGGGATTTATCAAGGCGATCCGTGAGACCTTGAGCAGGGAGTATCAATAGAGACAGAGGGTGGAAGTTATCCCATGATTTTAGCTTGTCAGAATATCTCAAAGGCTTTCGGGTCGGAGGAGATCTTAAAGGACATTAATTTTCATATAGAAGCGAATGAAAAAGCAGCGATTGTCGGCATCAATGGTGCCGGCAAGTCTACGCTGCTTAAAATCATTATGCACGAGGAGCCGGCGGACGCCGGAAGCGTGATTTTGGCCAAGGATAAGACGATCGGTTATCTGGCGCAGTATCAGGACGTATCGGGGCATCGCACGATCTTTGAGGAGGTGCTTCACGCCAGAGAGGATATCCTTGCCATGGAGGAGCGGCTGCGGGAGATGGAAGCGCAGATGAACCGCCAGGCAGGGGCTGGCCTTGAGACGCTTCTTACCAGCTACCACAAACTGAGCCATGAGTTTGAGGCAGTCGGCGGCTATACCTATCAGAGTGAGGTAAACGGGGTCATTCGCGGGCTCGGTTTTTCGGAGGCGGATTTCGACAAAAAAATGGAGGCGCTCTCCGGTGGGCAAAAGACCAGGGTTTCTCTGGGCAAACTGCTTGTGACCAAGCCGGATGTGCTGCTCTTAGACGAGCCTACCAACCATCTGGATATCGAGTCCATTCGCTGGCTCGAGAATTATCTGATGAATTATAAAGGCGCGGTCATCATTGTCGCGCACGACCGCTATTTTCTGGATCGGGTGGTGACAAAGGTGGTGGAGATTTTTGGCCGCAAATCTTATGTCTACCAGGGAAATTATACGGATTTTGCCAGGAAAAAGGCCAAAGTCAGAGAGGATATGCTAAAAGCGTATTACAATCAGCAGCGCGAAATCAAACGGCAGGAGGAAGTGATCGCGAAGTTAAAGTCTTTTAACCGTGAGAAGTCCATCAAGCGTGCCGAGAGCAGGGAAAAACTGCTGGATAAGGTGGAGCGCTTAGAAAAACCGGTGGAGGAAAATACGGAGCTTCATATCGTGCTCGAGCCGAACATCGTCAGCGGAACGGACGTGCTGTCGGTGCAGGGCTTAAAGAAAGCGTATGCACCTAAGACACTGTTTGCCGATCTTGATTTTGAGATCAAGCGCGGGGAGCGCGTGGCCTTAATCGGCAATAACGGCACGGGAAAGACCACAATCCTAAAGATTATCAATCAGCTGGTGGAGGCCGATGCGGGGAGTGTTACGCTGGGGGCAAACGTTCAAATCGGTTATTATGATCAGGAGCAGCAGCTGCTCCATGAGGAAAAAACGATTTTTGACGAGATTGCCGACGCATATCCGTCGCTCAACCACACCAAAGTGCGCAATGTGCTGGCGTCGTTTTTATTTACCGACGACGATGTGTTTAAGCGCATCGGAGACTTGAGCGGCGGGGAGAGAGGGCGTGTGTCCTTAGCAAAGCTGATGCTCTCTGACGCCAATTTTTTGATATTGGACGAGCCGACCAATCACCTGGACATTACCTCGAAGGAGATATTAGAGACCGCATTAAACCGGTACACCGGCACCGTTTTTTTCGTGTCCCACGACCGCTATTTTATCAACCGCACGGCGACGCGCATCCTGGAATTGACAGGGCAGACCTTGATCAATTACATCGGCAATTACGATTATTATCTGGAAAAGTGCGAGGAGCTGACGAGCGTATTTGTAGGCGGGAGGGCGCAGCAGGCGGCAGAAGCTTCCGGTGGGAGGCCGCAACGTGCGGGAGAGCTTTCCGGCGGCAAAGCACGGCGCGCAGAATCAGGTGATGGTTCGGTTGCAGCGGACTTAGCGGACAGCTCGAAGGCGCAGACAAACGGAAAGGCGGACTGGCAGGCCAAAAAGGCCGAGCAGGCGCGCGTGCGAAAGATCGAGGCCGCGCTAAAGCGAGTCGAAAAGCGCATCGCCGAACTGGAGGCGTCGATCGCCGCGATCGACGAGGATTTCGTGAAGCCGGAAAATGTTACCAATTCCGCAAAATTAAATGAGCTGGCGAGTGAGCAGGAGAGCTGCCGAAACGAGCTGGAACGCTGCTATGAAGAGTGGGAAAGCCTCTCGATGGAGCTGGAAGAATAGCTTCATTTTCCGCCGTTGGGCTGTTATTGACAGACATAGGAAAACTTACTATAATATTATGAAATATTGGACGGATAATCCGGTGTCGAAAGGTGGGCATAAATTTTGGAAGAAAAGGAAATATCGCAGGCAGTCATACGAAGGATGCCGCGCTACTATCGCTATTTGGGGGAGCTTTTGGACTCCGGTGTGGAGCGTATTTCTTCCAATGAATTGAGCCGCAGGATGAATGTGACGGCATCGCAGATTCGTCAGGACCTCAATAATTTCGGAGGATTTGGACAGCAGGGATACGGCTACAATGTCAAGTTCCTCTACGATGAGATCGGTAAGATACTCGGTCTGAATGAGCAGCACAATATTATTGTGATCGGCGCCGGCAATCTCGGGCAGGCGCTCGCCAACTATGTCAAATTTGAAAAGCTGGGTTTTATGATTATCGGCCTGTTTGACGTCAATCCGGCCTTAAAGGGGGTCACTGTCCGCGGGCTTGCGATACACATGCTCGATGAACTGGAGGATTTTTGTAAGCGCAAAAAAGTAGACATTGCGGCGCTGACGATGCCCAAACAGACGGCGGACGCCATTGCGCACCGTTTGGTGGAGAACGGTATCCGGGCGATCTGGAATTTTGCGCATGTCGATCTGGAGCTTATCGAGGAGGATGTGGTGGTGGAAAATGTTCATTTGTCAGACAGTCTGATGCAGTTATCCTATAATATTGTCAAGAATAGAAGATAAGTAACGAAACTACGCGGGCATTTCAGCCGGTTGAGAGGCTGTTACATCAACCTTTAGGGAGCTGTTGATGTGACGGCTTTTTTGATATAAATCTTACAGACAACGTACACTGTGGCTTATGGGATTTTCTGTCCGTTTGGGACAGGTGGGATTGGGTGGCAATCCGTTTTGGCAGGGAGGATTACGATGCAGTATATTTTAACCGGGGAGGAAATGCAGCTCTGTGACGCCAATACAAGCGCGCATTTCAAAATACCGCCGCTTGTGTTGATGGAGCGTGCGGCGCTTGTGTTTGTGGAGGAATTAAAACGCCGACGGATTGAAACGGGAAAAACGCTGGTGCTCTGCGGCAGCGGCAACAACGGCGGCGACGGTATGGCGGTGGCAAGGCTTCTGGCATTGGAACATCAGGACGTGACCGTCGTGTTTGCAGGAAACCCTGCACATGCCACGGAACAGAACAGACGGCAGCGGCAGATTTTAGATGCCTACGGTATTTTGGTACAGGAGGATGTGCCGGATGGAGATTACAGTCTGGTGATCGACGCCGTTTTCGGCGTCGGGCTGTCGCGTCCGGTGGAGGGACATTATGCAACGCTTCTCGCGGAAGCCAATCAGATGGACGGCATCAAAGTGGCGCTTGACATCGCCTCCGGCGTAAATGCGGACGACGGGCAGGTCTTAGGCGAAGGGTTCCATGCTGATCTGACCATTACGTTTGCTTTTTTGAAAAGAGGACAGCTCTTGTATCCTGGCAGCGCCTATTCAGGCAGCGTCGTATGTCTTTCGATGGGAATCGACGAGCACGGATTTCTGGAGAAGAAACCGCAGATGGCCGCGCTGGAGTATCAGGATTTGAAGCTTCTGCCCAAGCGGCTTGCGTATTCCAATAAGGGGACATACGGGAAATTGCTGCTGATTGCGGGGAGCGCTGGCATGGCAGGCGCCGCTGTCCTGGCGGCGCGGGCCGCATACGCTGCCGGCTGCGGATATGTGCGGGTGGTGACGCCAAAAGAGAATCGCGTGATCATGCAGACCGCGGTGCCGGAGGCGGTGCTGACGCTGTATGAGCCGGGCGATGCGGACGGCCTGCCGTGGGAGGAATTATTTGCCTGGGCGGACTCTGTCGTGGCGGGTCCGGGCCTTGGCACCGGCGATACGGCGCTCACACTGGTGCGCCATGTGCTCGCACAAAAGAATCTGCCCGCGGTGCTGGACGCGGATGCGCTGAATCTTTTGGCGTTGCACCGGGAGCTTTTGCCCGGGATGCCGACACAGACGATTGTGACGCCGCATCTGGGAGAGATGGCGCGTCTGGCACAGACAACGGTGGAGGAAATACAAAAAAATCTCGCCAATACCGCAGCCCGGTTTGCGAAAGAATATCGGGCCGTGTGCGTGCTCAAGGATGCGAGAACTGTCACGGCGCTGCTCGGGGGCGATCTGTATATCAATTGTTCCGGCAACGACGGTATGGCGTCGGCCGGGAGCGGAGATGTGCTTAGCGGTATCATAGGTTCACTGCTGGTACAGAATATACCGGCGCCGTTGGCGGCGCCGCTCGGTGCTTATGTGCACGGACTGGCGGGCGATCTTATGGCAGGCAAAATCGGAAAGGCGGGGCTTTTCGCATCAGATCTTGTGGAGGGTATGAAAATGCTGGCGAAAGAGCTCGGCCGATAGTGTGAGAAGAACCTCTAAAGCTCATGCCAACGGGCATTTCGCTAAGAAGTTCTAAGTCTCACACCAGAGAATCCAACGCCATATATGGCGCTGGATTCTCCGCGCAGATTTGAGCCGCGGCAGGGCCGCGACATGTAGGTTAGTGTGAGAAGAACTTCTAATCAATCGATAAGATTCCTCAGAGCGTATCTTGGGGCAATGTAAATTTCGTAACATGCTGAAATGGAGATTTTATCATGCAATATAGTAGAGTTTGGGCTAAGATCGATCTCGACGCTGTCTTGTACAACATGGCGTCGATGGAGCGGAAATTGAAAGAGGGAACAAAAATTATGGCCGTGATCAAGGCGGACGGCTACGGTCATGGCGCAGTGCCCATCGCACAGGCCATAGACGGTTTGTCCTGCCTGTATGGGTATGCGGTGGCAAATTTGGAGGAGGGGATTGAGCTGCGCCGCCACGGAATCACAAAACCGATTTTAATATTGGGCTATGTATTCCCGGAACAGTATGCGCAGTTAATCAGAGAGGATATTTCTGCCGCGGTGTTTACCGAAACGATGGCGAAAGAGCTGAGTGATGCGGCTGTAAAAGAGGGCAGGCAGGCAAAGATTCACTTCGCCGTCGACACGGGTATGAGCCGTATCGGGTATCAGGTGACAAAAGAGGCGGCGGATGAAATGGCACGGATTGCCGGTCTTTCGCATATTATGGTAGAGGGTATTTTTACCCATTTTGCCAGGGCGGATGAGGCGGATAAGGCGTCCGCCTGCGCGCAGCTTGCGCGGTTTGAGCAGATGATTGCCATGCTTTTGGCGCGCGGGATTGCGATACCGCTGCGTCATTGTTCCAACAGTGCAGGAATCATGGAACTGCCCAAAGCGCATATGGAGCTTGTGCGCGCGGGCATTACATTGTATGGCTTGCTGCCCTCCATGGAAGTCGACAGCAGGAAACTTCCTCTTCGCCCGGTGATGTCGTTGATAACCCGTATTTCTTACATAAAAGAGCTTCCGGCCGGCAGAGAGATCAGCTATGGCGGCACTTACATAACAAAAAAGAAAGAGCGCATCGCCACGATTCCGGTCGGCTATGCGGACGGCTATGCGCGCGGGCTTTCTAACAAAGGGTATGTACTGATACATGGCAGGCGGGCGCCGATCTGCGGCCGCATCTGTATGGATCAATTTATGGTGAATGTCACGGATATGGAAGATGTGGCGGTGGGAGATACCGTGACATTAATCGGAGCGGACCAGGAGGAACAGATCACCGTGGAGGAGCTCGGCGCATTGTCCGGCAGGTTCCATTATGAATTTGTGTGCGATATCACCAAGCGCGTTCCCAGAATCTATTATCGCAATGGAGAGCAGACGGCAGCGAAAGATTATTTTTTGGAGTAGCTTTCTTCAAAAAATCGAATACACCGGTGGAAATTGGCAATACTATCCGTAGAAATCATAAAATGGAGTGGAGAGTATATGGTAATTCGACGAGGTGATATTTTTTACGCAGACTTAAGGCCCGTGGTAGGGTCCGAGCAGGGCGGCATCCGCCCGGTGCTGATCATACAAAATGATGTGGGAAACCGGCACAGTCCTACGGTGATCTGTGCGGCGATTACGTCTCAGATGAACAAGGCAAAGCTGCCCACTCATGTGGAGCTCGACAGCCGCAAATATGATCTGGTAAAGGATTCGGTCGTACTTTTAGAACAGTTGCGCACGATCGACAAGCAGAGACTTAAGGATAAGGTCTGTCATCTGGACTCACAGATTCTGGGTCAGATTGACCGCGCCTTGGAAATCAGTCTGGAACTGTTTACATAAGAGTAGAGATTCAGGTATCTGGGAGGATTCCGTAACAGCCCGGCAGGATAAGCTTGACGGTTTGCCGGAAAATATGGTATTATTGCAAAAGTTATACACAGTGTACAAAAGGAAAGGAAGATGATTATGGACGATGGCGTCAGTCCCACTTGGGGGATGATAATACTTTTAGTTCTGATTCTGATTGACTTTATCATTTACGGTTTTGTTGCGGCGATGGATAAGATCAACGCCGTAACCGTGGAAAAGATGGCGAAAGAGGGCAGCAAAAGAGCTGAGCTTTTGCAGAAGTACCAGGAAAAATCCGAGCGTTACATCAATGTGTGCCAGCTGATGATTCTGGTACTGCATATGATGCTCGGTTTTTTTGAGGTCACGCTCTGGAAGCGGATGTTTGTGCCTGCGGATGCCGCATGGTGGCTTTCGCTGCTCGGCAATCTGGCGGTGTTTGTGGTTCTGATTCTGTTCGTGCTGATCGTGGGCATCTATACGCCGCAGAAGGTAGCGGCCAGAAAGCCGGAGCAATGGGCCATTTTGCTGGTGCGCCCGGTGCACGCCCTTGAGATTCTCTTTTTCCCGGCCATTGCGCTCACCGATCTTTTGGCGAACCTGCTCTCGCGCATATTCGGGGTGGACCCGCTGAGCGATACGGACGACGTGACCGAGGAGGAGATCATTTCCATGGTCAAAGAAGGGCACGAGCAGGGCGTGCTGTTGGCGAGCGAGGCCGAGATGATACACAATATCTTTGAATTTGGCGACAAGGAAGCCAAGGACATTATGACCCATCGAAAAAATATTGCGGCGATATCGGGCAATATGACGTTCCATGAGATGATAGATTTTGTGAAAGAGAGCAATTATTCCCGTTTCCCGGTGTATGAGGACAACATTGACAATATCATCGGTGTCTTACATATCAAGGATGCGCTCAATTTCTGCCAGAGGCAGGAGCTGTTTGGCTGGCTGATTAAAGACGTGGAAGGGCTTCTTCACGAGGTGGATTTTATACCGGAGACAAGAAACATCAATACGCTTTTTACGATGATGCAGACAGAAAAAAGCCACATGGTAATCGTGGTGGATGAATACGGACAGACCTCCGGCCTGGTGGCGATGGAGGATATACTCGAAGAGATCGTGGGAAATATCGAGGATGAACACGACGACGAAGAGACGATGATCGAGCAGTTTCCCGACGGCACATACCGCATCAGCGGAATGGCAGATTACGGGGATGTCCTCGAGGTGCTCGAAATCGAGCGCGACGAGGAGGAAAGCGATCATTTTGATACATTGAACGGTTTTTTGATATCTCAGATTGATAAGATACCGGAGGATGACGAGCTGTTTTCCGTGACGGCTTTTGATTATCTGTTTGAAGTGACTTCCGTCGAAAATAAGATGATTCAGTCGGTGCGCGTGTCCAGATGCAGCAGAGAGGATGTCAAAGAAGAGACTTGTCAGAAATCCGAATGAGTGCTATATTATAATATAATACATAAAGAAAGAGGAAGAGTCATGTCAGGACATTCAAAATTTGCCAACATCAAGCACAAAAAAGAGAAAAACGATGCGGCAAAAGGTAAGATTTTCACGATTATCGGAAGAGAGATCGCCGTGGCGGTAAAAGAGGGCGGTCCCGACCCGGCGAACAATTTTAAGCTGGCGCAGGTTATCTCCAAGGCGAAGTCCAACAACATGCCAAACGACACGATTGAGCGCGGCATCAAGAAGGCGGCCGGGGATGGCAATGCCGTAAATTATGAGTTTTGCACTTACGAGGGGTACGGGCCGAGCGGGACGGCAATTATTGTAAAGTGTTTGACGGACAATAAAAACCGGACGGCGGCCAATGTGCGCAATGCGTTTACCAAAGGCCACGGCAGTATTGGCACGCAGGGATGCGTTTCCTATATGTTTGACGAAAAGGGGCAGATTATCATCGCCAAGGAAGAGTGCGACATGGAGACCGACGACCTGATGATGACGGCCTTAGACGCCGGGGCGGAGGACTTTTCCGAGGAGGAGGACAGCTTTGAGGTGTTGACGACGCCGGAAGATTTTGAAGCTGTGCGCGCGGCGCTTGAGGAGGGCGGCATACCGATGGCGCAGGCTGAAGTAACCATGATTCCGCAGAATTACGTTGAACTGACTGCTGAAGAGGACCTGACGAATATCAACCGTATTTTGGATTTGTTAGATGAAGATGATGATGTACAGCAGGTATATCATAACTGGGATGAGTAGTAAGGAGGTTTACTATGAAGAAAATACTTTTTGCAGCGTCAGAGTGTGTTCCGTTTATCAAGACAGGCGGTCTCGCTGACGTGTGTGGCGCTTTACCGAAGGAGTTTGACAAGGCTGACTGGGATGTGCGCGTCGTGATACCAAATTACAGCTGTATCCCGGAGCATTTCCGCAACGAGTTCCAGTATGTGAGCCATTTCTACATGAATGCCGGCAATTACATCAAGAATAAATATGTGGGCATCTTAAAGTATGTGCGCGACGGTATCACCTATTACTTTATCGATAATCAGGAGTATTTTAACTGTGCCGTTCCCTACGGTGATGTGCGCTACGATATCGAAAAGTTTTGTTTCTTCGACAAGGCTGTGCTCTCGATGTTAAAGCATATTGATTTTCACCCCGATTTGATTCACTGTCATGACTGGCAGACGGGTCTGATTCCGGTATATCTGAAAAATGAATTTCAGGCTGACTCGTTCTACTGGGGGATCAAGTCGATCATGACAATCCACAACTTAAAGTTCCAGGGTGTGTGGGATATCAAGACGATGCAGGGCCTTACGGGCTTTGCGGCCGATCTGTTTAAACCTGACAAGCTGGAGTTTAAGAAAGACGCCAATATGTTAAAAGGCGGCCTTGTCTATGCCGATTACATCACGACCGTGAGCGACTCTTATGCGGCGGAGATTCAGACGCCCTACTACGGTGAGGGGTTAGACGGCCTGCTCGCCGCGAGACATATGGATATGCAGGGAATCGTCAACGGTATCGACTACCAGTCATACAATCCCGATACCGACGAAAAGATCTACTGTAAATATAATGCCGAGACGTTCCGCAAGAAAAAAGCAATCAACAAGACGCGCCTGCAGGAAGACCTGGGACTTGCGGTGGACAAGAAAAAATATATGATCGGCCTGATCTCTAGGCTTACCGATCAGAAAGGTCTTGACCTGATTAATTACGCGATTGACCGCATTGTCGATGATTATACCCAGCTGGTGGTGATTGGAACCGGAGAGCCCCAGTATGAAAATATGTTCCGTCACTATGCATGGAAGTACGGTGACAGAGTGTCAGCCAACATCTGCTATTCCGATGATCTGGCGCACAAGCTCTATGCCGCTGCCGACGCATTCTTGATGCCGTCGCGCTTTGAGCCGTGCGGGCTGACCCAGCTTATCTCATTCCGTTACGGCACCGTGCCGATCGTGCGTGAGACGGGCGGTTTAAAAGATACCGTGCAGCCGTTCAACGAATACGATAATATCGGCGACGGGTTCTCTTTTGCCAATTACAACGGCGATGAGATGTTAAACGTGATCAATTATTCCAAACATATTTTCTTTGACCGCAAGAAGCAGTGGAATCAGATGGTTGACCGCGGTATGGCAAACGATTACTCCTGGAGCAGTTCTAAATTCCGCTATGAGGGATTGTATAATTATCTGATGGGATGCTAGTGTGAGAAGAACTTCTAAAGCTCATGCCAGAGGGCATTTCGCTAAGAAGTTCTATTCTCCGCGCGGAATTGAGTCGTGGAAGAGCTGTGACATGTTGGCTAGTGTGAGAAGAACTTCTAAAAGAAAGTGGAATGACGCCTTGGAAACAGGGCGTTATTTTCATGTGAGGCAACAGGGCAAAGGCGGGATGGCTGCGTTCATTCTTATTTTCTGTATGATTCTTATGACAATCGGAGATACTGTAATATAAAAATAGACAGTTTGGTCAAAAGGAGCATTATGGCAGAAAAACAGGAAAATAAGACAGAACAGATCAAGGAGTTTGGACAGTTGGATATCCAAAATGACAGGGAGAACTCAAGGATTTCCATGTTGACGATTATCGGGGAGGTTGAGGGGCACGACTGTCTGCCTGCGACGACGAAAACGACGAAATATGAGCATGTGCTGCCCAAGCTGGCGGAGATTGAGGACAGCCCCAATATCGACGGTGTTCTGCTGCTGCTCAACACCGTGGGCGGTGATGTGGAGAGCGGGCTTGCGATTGCAGAGATGATAGCCTCTGTCAGCAAACCTACCGTCTCTCTGGTACTCGGCGGCAGCCATTCGATCGGCGTGCCTCTTGCGGTGTCCACCGATTACTCTTTTATTGTGCCCTCGGGGACAATGGTGATCCACCCGGTTCGCATGAGCGGAACCGTGATCGGCGCGCAGCCTACTTACGACTATTTTAAGCAGATGCAGGATCGGATTTTGAAATTTATCAGCACCCATTCCGGGGCCGACGAGAAACGTCTGGAGGAGCTGATGATGAATACCGGAATAATGACAAAGGATTTGGGCACCATTTTGGTGGGCAAAGAGGCCGTGGAAGAAAAATTGATCAACGAAGTGGGCGGAATTGACAAGGCTTTTCGCAAACTCCACGAGCTTACAAAAAAACAAAAGAAAAGTTAAGAACCAATTAATGACATTTGGAATGGAATATGATATTATAAAGATTGTACTGTAGGGAAGAAATAGAAAACATGTTCGCTTTTGCGTGGTGATATCTATAAAAGACAGATGACAGGGGGCAACAATGTCGTTATTGCAGGCAATCTTTATGGGCTTGATACAGGGACTGACAGAATTTTTGCCGGTGAGCAGTTCCGGGCATCTGGCATTATTCAAAATACTTTTTCATGTGGAGACCGACACCGGCATCCTTTTTGATGTGCTGCTTCATTTGGGGACGCTGGCGGCGATCTGCATCGTGTATCGCAGGGATATTGCCAGACTGTTTCTTGAGGGGATTGCGATTGTAAAAGATCTGGCCATCAACACCGGCATTTTCTTCAAGAATCTGGGACAAGTCGACAAAAAGCCTTATTTGCGCATTGTATGCAACAGTTACCGCAAGCTTGTCATGCTGATTTTGGTGTCGACAATACCTACAGGTGTCATTGGATATCTGGGCAGGGACGTAGTCGCTTCGGCGACCGGTGTTTTGCTGGTGCCGGGAATCTGCCTGTTAGTAACGGCAGTGCTGCTTTTTTTGGCGGATCGTATGCCGGAAGGGAAAAAACTGCCAAAGAATGTTTCCTACACGACGGCTTTTGGAATCGGAGTAGCCCAGGGGATTGCGACTCTGCCGGGGCTGTCGCGCTCGGGAACCACGATAACGGCCTGTCTGGCCAATGGTTTTGGACAAAACTTTGCCGTCAAATATTCTTTTCTTATGTCCATTCCCGCAGTGCTTGGGGCCGCAGTGCTGGAGATATCAGACATTTCTACGGTGGGATTGACAGCGGTAGAGATCGTTTCTTATATTGTAGGCATGGTGGTAGCCGCTGTGGTCGGATATTTTTGTATCAAAGCGATGTTAGTGGTAGTCCGGGTCCGAAAGTTTAAAATATTTGGCGTATATTGCCTTGTGATCGGGCTTATATCCATTATCGGGTATTTTGTCTCGTCATAACAATAGATGAGTTGGAGGTTGTTTCAAGTGGCAGCAACGGGAAAGAAAAGGAGTACCGCGGGAAAGTCAAAAAGTTCTACTGCGAGAAAGACGGGAAGCAGAAAACAGACGGCAAAAAAACAGGAAGATACGTTTGTACTGGAAGTGATTTTGTGGATTGTTGTAGCGCTGGCCGTTTTGCTGTTTATCAGTAATTTTGGCTTCGGCGGCAAGATTGGCGGCGCTGTCAGCGGATTTTTCTTTGGCATCTTTGGGCTTTTGGCATACATATTTCCAGTTATTTTTTTGATCGGCATATTTTTTGCCGTGTCCAACAAAGGCAGCACCGTGGCAGTCGTGAAACTGATCGCAGGCTGTCTGTTTGTCGCCTTTTTGTGCATGTTTATTCAGCTCGCCATCACCGAGGAAACGGTTATGACGGTGAAGGAGTCGTATGACTATGCGAGAGAACATGCGCTCAGCGGCGGGGCGATCGGCGGGGCGTTGACCGCGCTGATGCGACCGAATTTTGGCGTGGCAGGTTCTTATATTATTGATATTGTTGTTTTGATCATAGCACTCGTTCTTTTGACAGAGCGCTCCGCGTTGCGTTTTATGGAAAAAAGCGGTAGAAAAATGTATGAATCCGCCAAAAATGAGAATGAGCGGTATCAGGAATACGCTTCCAGACGGCGGGAAGAGCGTCAGGAGCAGCGGCAGATGCGACAAGAGCGCCGCAGAGAGCGAGAATCCGAGAGCAGACAGCGGCGGGAAGAGCGGGAGTTTAACAGGGAGCAGCAGCGGCAGGAGGAACAGAAACGGCGCCGTATGGACAAAAAGGCGGAAGGTGTGGCAATCGACATTAAAGTTGTGCCCAAACAGCCCCAATTCGGCTCACAGGAGATCAGTGAGTTAAATGCGGACGATTATTTTGCGATGCAACGCAATGTCGCGGTGCAAAACCTGACAGCGGTGTCAAAGCAGACGGCAGCGCCAGGTCAAATGGCGGCGCCAAATCAAACGGCAGCGCCAGGTCAAATGGCTGCGTCAAAGCAGACGGCAGCGCCAAATCATTTGGCGTTGAAGCAAGACAAAGGGTCTCCTTCGCAGGGCAAAGAGGCACCGCCAGTGTCAGCCGCGTCGCATACGCCTGATTATTCTATGACGTCGGCATTTCACGAGCCGGAGTTTACAGAGCGCACCGTCACGGTTACACCTACGGAACCGTCGGTTACGGTTCCCGGAAATGAGAGCGGTGCGCCGCAGTTTTCGGAGGATACCATCGCGCTGCTGGAAAATGTGCTGCGCCAGGAAATGTCCGGTATTCATGAATCGCAGGAGATCGGGGAGCAGGATTTTTTCAGTGACAGTACGTTCTTTACAGAGCGTGACAATGAGTATGGGATGCCGTTGGAAACGGCGAATGATGACGTCGGAAGCGAGAACGCGGGGGCTCTTTCCCGTTCCGACGATGGTCGCGTGCAGGGGCAGGTGAAAGTCGAGATTCTTCATGTGAGCACGCAGGAGCCGGATTTTGCGCAAGATTGGCAAGAGCCGCTGCCGTCTGATGTCGGAGAAGAGCGTTTTGTGTCGTCACCGTCAGCCGCCATACATGAGCCATATAGCACGGAGCCGTCAGTTGTCGAAAACGTAATACAGGAGTCGTCAGGAATTGGTGGCAGGGATATTGCGCAGGAGCCGTCAGGAACCGTTGACGGAAATGTCGCGCAGGAGCTTTCAGGAACCGTTGACGGAAATGTCGCGCAGGAACCATCAGGAACCGATGGCAGAGATATCATGCGGGAGCCGTCAGGAACCGTTGACAAAGATATCGCACAGGAGCCGTCAACCGATGGCAGAGATATTGCGCAGGAGCCGTCAGAGGCAGTTGCAGATGGCACAGCGCGGGCACCGTCAGGTCCGATCGGCGGGGATATGCCCCGTAAGACTTCGCTGGCAAAACCGAGTGCGGCGGAGGATGTACCCGTGGAGGCAATCGAGCAGGAGATCGCCGCCGTGTCCGAGCCGGAGAAACCGTATGTGAAACCGCATGTTGAGCTGCTGGCAAAGCCGTCTAAAAAGGCGGGGGATTCCAGAGCGCATTTGCAGGAAACGGCGATGAAGTTACAGCAGACATTGAAGAATTTTGGCGTCAATATCACTATCACCAATATTAGCTGCGGCCCGTCTGTCACCCGCTATGAGCTTCAGCCGGAGAGCGGTGTCAAAGTCAGCAAAATCGTAAATCTGACCGACGATATTAAGCTCAATCTCGCGGCAGCCGATATCCGTATGGAAGCGCCGATTCCGGGCAAAGCTGCCATCGGTATCGAAGTGCCGAATAAAGAGACGGTCACGGTTTCATTCCGGGAGTTGGTAGAATCGCCGGAATTTCAGGCACACCCGTCAAAGATTGCCTTTGCCGTGGGCAAAGATATCAGCGGCAGGGTTGTGGTATCAGATATTGCAAAGATGCCGCATTTGCTGATTGCAGGCGCCACCGGTTCCGGTAAATCCGTCTGTATCAATACGATTATTATGAGTATTTTGTATAAGGCAGACCCCAAAGAGGTAAAGCTTATTATGATAGACCCGAAGGTGGTGGAGCTCAGTATCTATAACGGGATTCCACATCTTCTGATTCCGGTGGTCACAGACCCGAAAAAGGCTGCCGGGGCTTTGAACTGGGCTGTTGCAGAGATGACGGACCGGTACAATAAGTTTGCTGCGACCGGTGTGCGCGATATGAAAGGATATAATGCCAAGGTGGATGCTCTGCCGGACATACCGGGACAGCAGAAGCCGGAAAAAATGGCGCAGATTGTTATCATTGTCGACGAGCTGGCTGATCTTATGATGGTGGCTTCCGGCGATGTGGAGGGAGCGATCTGCCGTCTGGCCCAGCTCGCAAGAGCGGCCGGGATTCATCTGATCATCGCCACACAAAGGCCGTCCGTCAATGTCATCACCGGCCTGATCAAGGCGAATATGCCTAGCCGTATCGCATTTGCCGTGACGTCGGGGATTGACTCGCGCACGATTCTCGATATGGTGGGCGCCGAGAAGCTTTTAGGAAAAGGCGATATGCTCTACAGCCCTTACGGCTCTCCCAAGCCTACCCGTGTGCAGGGCGCGTTTGTCAGCGATGACGAGGTGACGGATGTGGTGGAGTATATCAAACAGGAAAACGGCCTTGGTATCTATAACGCCGCGATTGAGGAAAAGGTCAACTGCGCCCAGGAGGCGGGCAGTGAAGTATCAGGTCTGGAAGCCTCGGCCGGAGCAGGAGACGGCAGAGACCACTATTTCTCCGAGGCGGCCAATCTGTTGATCGAGAAGGGAAAAGGCTCGATCGGGATGCTGCAGAGATATTTTAAGATCGGGTTTAACCGCGCGGCGCGGATTATGGACCAACTGGAGGAGGCCGGCGTCGTAGGGCCGGAGGAGGGCACAAAGCCGCGGCAGGTTTTGATGTCGCCGGAACAGTTTGAGCAGTTTAGGGAGGAATCTTTATAATGCGGTAAATCAGCGATGAGAGTGCAAGATTGTAGGGAATCACAAAGAAAGAGAGGGTTTGTGCATGAAGAGTGACATTGAAATTGCGCAGGAGGCGAACGTCATACCAATCACAGAGGTGGCGAAACAGCTGAATATTGCGGAGGAAGAGCTGGAATTATACGGAAGGTACAAAGCCAAACTATCCGATGAGCTGATAAAACGGGTAGAAAAGAATACGGACGGAAAATTAATCCTTGTGACAGCAATCAACCCCACGCCGGCCGGGGAGGGCAAAACGACGACCAGCGTCGGTCTCGGGGAGGCGTTTGGAAAATTAAACAAAAGAGCAGTGATCGCGCTGCGCGAGCCTTCTCTGGGCCCTTGTTTCGGCATCAAGGGCGGCGCGGCCGGCGGCGGCTATGCGCAGGTGGTGCCGATGGAGGACTTAAACCTTCATTTTACCGGTGATTTCCATGCGATCACGGCGGCAAACAACTTGCTTGCCGCGCTGTTAGACAATCATATCCAGCAGGGAAACGAGCTTGGCATCGACCCCAGGCAGGTGGTGTGGAAGCGCTGCATGGATATGAACGACCGCACGCTGCGCAATATCGTGGTGGGCTTAGGCGGTAAAATGGACGGCACGGTGCGGGAGGATCATTTTATTATTACAGTAGCCTCCGAGATCATGGCGGTGTTGTGTCTCGCCGATGACATGCACGACTTAAAGCGGCGTCTGGGCAAGATTATCGTCGCCTACGATTATGACGGAAAACCGGTGACTGCCGGGGCGATTGGCGCAACCGGCGCCATGGCGGCATTGCTCAAAGACGCGTTAAAGCCCAATCTGATTCAGACGTTAGAGCACACGCCGGCGATCGTGCACGGAGGTCCGTTTGCCAATATCGCGCACGGCTGCAACAGTGTCCGCGCGACAAAGCTTGCGCTTAAGCTGGCCGATTATGTGATTACGGAGGCAGGTTTCGGCGCCGATCTCGGCGCGGAAAAGTTCTTTGACATTAAGTGCCGCAAGGCGGGACTTAAGCCGGGGGCTGTCGTTTTGGTGGCTACGGTCCGCGCACTCAAATATAACGGCGGCGTAAAGAAAGCAGATCTTCATTTGCCTAATCTTACGGCGTTAAAGGCGGGCATTGTCAATCTGGAAAAGCACATTGAAAATTTACAGAAATATCAGGTTCCGGTTATCGTTACCTTAAATTCATTTGTGACCGACAGTGAGGAAGAGACCGATTATGTGAGAGAATTTTGTCTCGCGCGCGGCTGTGAGTTCGCTCTGTCAAAAGTGTGGGAAAAGGGCGGCGAGGGCGGCGTGGCGCTTGCCAGAAAGGTACTGGAGACATTGGAAACCAAAGAAAGCCATTTTAAACCGCTGTATGAAGATTCTCTGACGCTGGAGCAAAAGATCGAGACTGTGGCAAGGGAGATTTACGGAGCTGACGGGGTGACGTATTCTGCGGCTGCGGCCAAAGAATTAAAGCGCATTGCAGACATGGGAATGTCTGATTTCCCGGTGTGTATGGCAAAGACACAGTATTCTTTGTCGGATGACCAGACAAAGCTTGGGCGGCCAAGCGGTTTTACCGTGAATGTCCGCGAAGTGTATGTTTCGGCGGGAGCAGAGTTTGTGGTGGCCGTGACGGGGGCGATCATGACGATGCCGGGGCTTGGCAAGGAGCCGGCCGCATATCACATTGATGTCAATGATGCGGGCGTGATTACAGGATTGTTTTAATTTGTAAGAAATCAGGCGATTGGCGGTGTTGTTTTGACCAGAATGGCACTGCCGTCACAGAAATGGGGGAAATATGCAGATTATCGACGGCAAAAAGATTTCACAGGAGATCAAAGACGAGTTAAAGAAAAAAGTAGAACAGCTAAAACAGCAGGGCAAAGAGCCTTCTTTGGCTGTCATCCAGGTGGGAAGCGACCCGGCTTCGAGTGTGTATGTCGGAAACAAAAAAAAGGCCTGCGCCTATTGCGGCATCCGTTCACTGGCATATGAGCTGCCGGAGGAAACGACGGAGCAGGAGCTGTTGGCATTGATTGGTACGTTAAACGCAGACGATGCGGTAAACGGAATTCTGGTTCAGCTTCCGCTGCCAAAACAGATAGACGAGGACAATGTCATAAGAGCCATTTCTCCGAAAAAAGACGTAGACGGTTTTCATCCCGAGAATGTCGGAAAGCTCGTGATCGGAGAAAAAGGGTTTGTCTCCTGTACGCCGGCCGGTATCATTCAATTGTTGAAGCGAAGCGGGGTGGATATTGCAGGAAAGCGCTGTGTCGTAATCGGTAGAAGCAATATCGTGGGCAAGCCGATGGCGATTTTGATGCTGCGGGAAAACGCAACCGTTACGGTGGCACACTCTAAGACGCAGGATTTGAAAGCGGTATGTAAAGAAGCCGATATCCTGATCGTTGCGATCGGCAAGCCAAAGTTTATCACCGCCGACTATGTCAAGGAGGGCGCTGCGGTGATTGATGTGGGAATACATCGCAATGAAAATAACAAGCTTTGCGGTGACGTAGACTATGCTGATGTGGCGGAGCACACTTCTTTCATCACGCCGGTTCCCGGCGGCGTAGGGCCTATGACAATTGCCATGTTAATGAATAATTGTGTGGAAGCGGTGGAAATGTAGTCGGTTTCAAGTGAAAGGATTCATATGCAGTGTAAAAGGTGTGGAGCAGAGCTAAAACCGGGTCGCATGTACTGCTCCTCCTGCGGAAAAGAAGTGCAGATGGTGTCGGGGTACAGTGACTTAGAGGACGAGTATCTGCGTCATATTTTGAAAGAAAGTTCGGAAAACGCAACGGCAGAGCCACAGCCGCGGGAACAGGTGCGGGAGAGTACAGGCCCTTTACATAAAAAGAAAAAAAATAATAAGATACCGATTATTGTAGTCAGCGTGCTGTTGACGGTGTTCATTCTTACAGCGGCGGGGATTAAGCTTTATGTAAATTACCAGAATGACCATTCCTATGAGTATCAGCTGGCCAAGGCCAATGAGTATATGGCGGCTGGTAAATATGGAACGGCACTCGAGTATTACCAAAATGCACTGGTATTAGTGCCGCAGGACGTTACGGCCCGCCTTGCCATGGCCAAGATTTATATGGAACAGCGGGAATATGATTACGCCGCCGTACTGTATACGGAAGTGCTCAAGCTGGAACAGACAAACTATGAAGCTTACCAGAACCTGATTGCCATTTACGAACAAAAGCAGGACTATGAGAGCATTATCGTTCTGGCAAAGGGCGTGACCGATGAACGGCTGCTGCCGCTTTTTGCGGATTATATCGTGGAACCGCCGGTGATCTCTCCGGTGGCTGACACCTATGATGATTTTATCAATGTGGGGATCTATTCGCTGGAAGAAGAAGAAATTTATTATACTTTGGACGGCAGTGATCCGACGGGGGATAACGCCATACTCTACACGGAGGAGGACGGAATACCGCTTGAAAAAAACGGGACTTACACGGTGAAAGCAGTCTGCAAAAACGAAAAGGGAATCAACAGCAGTGTGGCGGAGTCTGTCTTCGTGATTAAGCTTCGCGCGCCGGGGTATGCAAAGGTTGTGCCGGACGGCGGCAGGATAGACCAGGAGACACAGGTGGTGATCACCGCCGAGCCCGGATGCAGCATTTACTATACCTGGGACGGCACACAGCCGGATAAGAACTCGCCCAAATATCTCTCCCCTCTCGATATCCCGTCCGGCAATAATATATTGTCCGTGCTTGTAGTGAACAATAAAACAGGGCTTGACAGCGGCGTTTATCGGGCAAATTTTATTTATTATCCGTAACAATCAAAACAGGCGAAAGGCTACCGATTCGCAGAAACATTAATCTGATGATCTTATAACACAGGCGAAAGGCTACCGATTCGCAGAAACATTAATCTGATGATCCTATAAGACAAGCGAAAGGATACCGGTTTATGGAAACATTTCATGTGGAACTGATAAAGACAGTGGACGACAGTTATGACATTGAGGTTGGTTATGAGCTGGCAGAACAGTTAATCACCGATTTGAAAAACGGACTGGTCGGCAATATCGCAAAATTTGCCGTTGTCACGGACAGTATCGTCGAAAAGCTGTATGCAAAAGACATCTTAGATCGACTGAATCATGCCGGATATCAGGCAGAACTGTTTGTATTTGAGGCGGGCGAAAAGCAAAAAACACGTCAGACCAAAGAGATGATTGAGGACGCCATGTTAGAAAAGGGGTTTCGCAGAGATTGCTGTATCATTGCGGTCGGCGGCGGTGTGGTCACAGATCTGGCCGGTTTTGTGGCTGGTACCTTTGGCAGGGGCGTCCCGTTTATCAATTACGCGACGACCCTGTTGGCCGCGGCAGATGCGTCGGTTGGCGGCAAGACGGCGGTTGACACGCCGCTGGCGACAAATCTGATCGGCCTGTTTAACCAGCCAAGGAAAGTGTATCTTGACATTGCCACCTGGAACACATTGCCCAGGCGGCAGATAGCAAGCGGGCTGGCCGAGACGATCAAACATGCATGCATGGCGAGCGCAGAGCTGTTCGCATATCTGGATGCACATATGGAAGAGATTTTTCGCATTGAGGAGGCGCCCTGTCAGTATATTGCAAACCAAAATTGCCGCCTCAAATACGAGGTTGTGATGAAAGATGAGCGTGAGAGCGGGCTGCGCGAAATATTAAATCTCGGCCACACGGTTGGCCGCGCAATCGAGACGGTGAGTGATTATCAGCTGCTTCACGGGGAAGCGCTGTCCATCGGCTTGATTGCGGAGGTGAACTTGGCGCTTCGGTTTGGCTATGTCTCTGACACGCAGCGAAATGCAGTGATTGCACTGCTTGAAAAAACCGGCCTGCCCACCCAAATACCGGATTATATAGACAGGGAGGCATTGGTGAAGAAGCTGTATACCGACAAAAAGGTCAAAAATGGCCAGCTTCGATTTGTCTTGCAAAAAGGCATCGGCAGTGTTGTGGAATTTGCCGACGGGGTGTTTGCAACACCGGTGGAGGAAGCGATCGCGAGAGAGATTATAACAGCGATGTAGCAAACAAAAAGAGTCCGGCTGTGTTATCCGCAGCGGTTTCATCTGGCAGTCGTCTGAAGCGGCATTGATGGGGATGAAATGCTTTGTTTGAGAAATTCAGGTGCATAACCGGCGGGAAAGGATAGTTATTGATGAAAATATCTGTCATTTGTGTGGGGAAGATCAAAGAACCGTATTACCGGGATGCCGTCGCAGAATACAGCAAACGCTTAAGCCGTTACTGTAAACTGGACATTGTGGAGGTGGCGGACGAAAAGACGCCGGAACATGCCAGTGAGACTGTCGTGCAGATGATTAAAGAAAAAGAGGGCGCGCGGGTAAGGAAATACTTAAGAGAAGACGCCTATGTCATTGCGCTGGACCTGGGCGGGAAGATGCTGGATTCAGTGGAGTTGTCCGACCACATCGGGCGGCTCGGCAACCGGTCAGTCGCCCATATTATATTTCTGATTGGCGGGTCTTTGGGGATGCAGGAGGAATTACTGCGTCAGGCTGACATGAGACTTAGCTTTTCTAAAATGACGTTCCCGCATCAATTGATGCGGGTAATTTTGTTGGAACAGATATACCGCGCCTACCGGATCGCCAATCATGAGCCATATCACAAGTAAAGGCGAAAGAGAACGGGAGTTCCTGGGAATAAAAGAGAATAAGAGTTGTATTTGAACCCCATGGGAGTGTGCGGCTTTCATGGGGGGTTGTTTATGTTCCGGGAATTAGAAATTAAAACGATGGATTTGGAGCTCGTGCTTTTAAGAAAAAAGAAAGGGAAGGAGCTATAAAAATGAAATATGATCTGAATACAGATTACTACTCCAACCGCATCTTGACAAAAGAAGAATTTTACTCGGTGACAGATACGCTCTATGAGTTGAACAACCTGTGGATGCTGACTGGATTTATCCGCCAGAACAGGCAGGTTTTGTTTCAGGAAGTGCTAAATAGCATGAGTGGCCTGAGAAGCCCGGATTTTACGGAAACCTGCAGATTTGGAAAGGATGCTATGCTGTCAAGGATGTTCCAGGTCACGGAAAATTTTCAGATGAAAGGCTGTATGGTAGCAGAGGATGCGGGTTCGGGTTATACTGTGGCTACCCGAAGGATGAAAGCTTATTCATTTACAGCAAAAAGCGGGAAAGGTGTGCCGCAGATTATTTTACAGGGGAACTGGGTGGAGCAATGGGGATTTGAGATTGGCTGCAGTGTGTCTATGGAGTGCTATCAGAATAAGCTGGTCATCCTAAAAGATTAAGAGTGAAAAATTTTGGGAGGCAGGTTCTCCGCTTATTGTAATTTGCCGGAAGGCTGTGTATAATGAAAATAGATAGCAAAGATTTTGAAACATACGGAGATTTCTGGCAGTAATTTATATGAAAGCAGGTAGATAAATGGGAAACATGGAAACAACGCAGATAAAATGGGAAGAATTAAGCATATCCAATGACTTCCTGTTTGGGAAGGTCATGCAGAACCCGGAACTTTGCAAGGAGTTACTGCAGAGGATTCTCCCGGATTTAAAGATTGACCGTATCGAGTATCCGGTACTGCAAAAGACAATAAAAGAAGATTTTGATGCAAAAGGCATCCGATTGGATGTATATGTAAATGATGGGAAAGGCACAGTATATAATATCGAAATGCAGACTGTTACTTCAAAATATTTACCAAGAAGAACCAGATATTATCAGAGCATGATAGATTTACAGTTGGTTGATAAAGGGCAGGACTATGATACACTGAATAATAGCTATATTATCTTTATCTGCCTCTCAGATATATTTGGAAAAGGTCGTTATATGTATACTTTTGAGAATGTTTGTAAAGAAGATTCAGAAGTCATATTAAATGATGGGGCAAAAAAGATTTTCCTGAATGCAGATGGAAAGAATGGGACGATAAGCAAGGAATTAAAAGAGTTCCTCAATTATGTGGCCGGCAGACCATCGGAAGATGTATTTGTGAAAAAACTTAAGTTTGCTGTGGAGCATGCAAAGAAGAATCGAGAATGGAGGCGCGAGTATATGACATTATTAATGCGTGACAGAGAAAATCGAAAAATTGGAATGGAGGTTGGTATTTTAGGTACGGTATCTTCACTAAGGGATTTTAATATACCAGATGTTGAAATATTTCGGAAAATACAAGAAAAATACAATCTTTCTCCTGAAGAAGCAGAACGCTATATGAAATCAGAAGTAGAGGTATGAGTATATGACATTGTTGATGCGAGACTAGGAGAATGTGGAAAAAGGTGAGGAAATGTTGGCAAAATTGATTATGCTTTTAAATGAGCATGGTCGTTTATCAGATGTTATCTGAGTATCGCAGGATAAAGAATATCGCCAGACCCTTTATTTAGAATATCACATTATCCAGGAGCAGGAGTATAACAGGGCAGAGCATTTCAAGTGTTCTGCCCTGCTTGACAGAATAATATAGGGTCATTTTTCACACTTGGATATGTTACGGAGACCCGTACTACAAGTAAATGCGCAAATAACATATGTTTCTAAAGTTAAAAGAATAAGATTTGCATTTTTAACTCCATGGGAGTTTGTGGTTTTCATGGGAGTGCAGCTGTGCCGGGTAAGTATAATGGGGATATTGGACAGATTAAAAAAGAAAACTCAAACAATAAATGATGTAGTCGATTTTATAGAGATTCCTGTTGAAAATATCATAAAAGAATCGAGAATAGAAACACCTGAATATTGTGATAAAAATTATATCATATATAGTAGTCCCGGCGATGCCCGCATGAAAATTCGCGTTAATACCTACTATTTACTGCAAGGAAAGAAAGTTCGATTATGTACTCATTATGATCGCGGACTATGTGATACATTAGAAGAATATAACAGACTGCCGGAAGAGTATATTCGGAAACAGGTGTATGGTTCCTGGATGGATGGTGCAAGATAGGTTTATGGACAGCCACATAAGTGAGAGCGGAATGGCTGGGTATCGTTTAGGGCTTGAGTGATAAAATAAGTAGGAATTTTTCTACAAACCGACAATGTCGCAGGTCACATATAATTTAGAAGATGGAGGAGTAATCTATGAAAAAAACAATTACTACGACGTTATTGATATTCCTGTTACTCAGTCTATTTGGATGTGCTCAAAAGGAACCGTCAGTTGTAAAAACTTATGAAGTGACTGATATAGAAAGCATGAACGAAAATGAGGATGGCCAAGGCATGATAACCATGGTTGAGTACTATGAAATGAGTGACGGCACTTGGAGAACAGACGATTATACCTATCAATACCGGTTAGAAATTACGGGAAGAATGAATCAAGCGGCGAAAGACAGCACATTTGTCTATTTAAGCAACATCGAAGATATTTCATTTGAACAGGCGTGGAAAGCAAGCGGATTTAGCAGCGATATGCGTGACTATTTCAAAAAGGAAGATGCCACATTAGTAGCTTTGAAATAAGATGCAGGAGAGAAAGTAAAGAAACCGAGGGAAAATTTATGTTTCAAGCCGTTGTGTTTGATATAGGACAGACATTAGTTGATTACCGAAAACCTTTGAACTGGTCGAAACTATACAGGCCGGCGTTTGCGCAAATTGCAGAAAAATACAATTATAATTTTTCAGAAGAACAGTATCAGCTTGCCGGTAATATTCTGGCTAAATATAATACGAGAATCAATCCAAGGGACTATGAGGTTACTTCTGTGCAGATTTTTACTGAAATATTGCACGGTATGGACATAAATTTAGAAGATATGGAGCCTATCAAAGAAAGCTTTTATACCTATTTTAGGCAGGACAGCTCTTTGTTTCCAGACGTAGAAGATACATTGCGAACGCTTTCGGCGAACGGAATAAAATTAGGCACCTTATCAGATGTGGCATACGGTATGGATAATATCTATGCGTTGGCGGATATAGCATCCATCATAAAGTATATAGAGTATCCCTTTACCTCAAACGATACGGGATATCGGAAACCATGTGCAAAGGGACTGGAGATTTTGAGTGAAAAAATGCAGACAGACATATCAGAAATTATGTTTGTTGGTGATGAAGAGAAAGACATGGTCTGTGCAAGAAATGCCGGTGCATATGCGGTTCTGATCAATCGGGAGCCTGTGATCAAAAATTATGGCCAGAATAAAACGATACATACCTTAACAGAACTGCTTTTGTCTTTCGCAAAGTTTTGAGCATATAAAACGATTATTGGAAAGGAATGAGATCACTATGACGAAATTCGATGCGGATTACCAATTACTTGCGGATATGTATGAAGATGAATATTTCCCGAATTTTCTGGTAGATAAGATTAAGGCGTTGATGCAGGACGTGATTGCCTTTTTAGAGGCCGGAGAAAGGGATTTGGTAAAAATACAGGAAAAATTTGATGAGATAACCTTAGCGATCAATGATTTGCAGGAGGAATTTGAAGAGAACGACAGTGAAATAGAGACTGGGGCCAGAGAGAGCATTGCAGAAACAGCAGCATATATTCTGCGTTGGTTTGACATTGACCTCGATGTAGAGGATGCGATTGGCGAGCGTGACTGGTGAGGGAAAATCCACATAACTTTTTCTTGACTTCCGTTGTGTTTTTGAGTAATATATTTCCTAAATTACAGCAAAGCATGCTGCAAGTAAGGATACATG